>MKRZ01000089.1:105229-107826 GCA_001897075.1 Mesorhizobium sp. 61-13
CCGTGACGATCACGGCGGCGGCGATCCACCTTGCCCGTGACAGCGCGCCCGTCAGTTCGAGCCCTTCATCGTCCGCCACCCCTGAAGCGCCGCGGACCGATCCGCTGCGTGTGACGCTGCAACGCTGCCGCGCATTGGGCGAAGCTGCGACCCGCGACGCAGACTGCCTCGCCGCCTGGGACGAGAATCGCCAGCGCTTCCTTTCGCCGACGAGAGGGAACTGAGCGATGGAAGGTTCCGGCGTCATCGATCGCTTTCTGGAGGTCTTTACCTCCTATATCGACAGCGGGTTTGGCCTGCTCGGCGGCGAGGTGGCCTTCATCGCCTCGACGCTGATCGTCATCGACATCACGCTGGCTGCCCTGTTCTGGGCCTGGGGCGCTGACGAGGACATCATCGCGCGCCTGGTCAGGAAGACCATCTTCGTGGGCGTCTTCGCCTACCTGATCTCGAACTGGAACAGCCTGGCGCGCATCGTCTTTGACAGTTTCGCGGGCCTGGGCCTCATGGCCTCCGGGACCGGCTTCTCGGTTGAAGACCTGATGCGTCCCGGCCGCGTCGCCCAGACCGGGTTCGATGCGGGCCGCCCGCTGCTGCAGGCGATTGCCGACATGTCGGGGTACTGGGCCTTCTTCGAGAACTTCCTCCAGATCATCTGCCTGCTGATCGCCTGGGTCCTGGTGCTGCTTGCTTTCTTCATCCTGGCCGTCCAGCTCTTCGTCACGCTGATCGAGTTCAAGCTGACGACACTCGCCGGCTTCGTGCTGATCCCTTTTGGCCTCTTCAGCCAGTCCGCCTTCATGGCCGAGCGCGTCCTCGGCAACGTCATCTCCTCCGGCATCAAGATTCTGGTGCTGGCCGTCATCATCGGCATCGGCTCGACCCTGTTCGGCGAGTTCACCGCCGGCTTTGGCGGCGAACAGCCGACCATCGACGATGCAATGGCCATTGTGCTGGCAGCGCTTTCGCTCCTCGGCCTCGGCATTTTCGGACCCGGCATTGCCAACGGCATTGTCTCGGGTGGTCCGCAGCTCGGCGCCGGAGCTGCCGTTGGCACCGGTCTGGCCGTGGGCGGCGCGGCCGTCGCTGCCGGCGGCGCGGCTGCACTCGGCGTGCGCGGCGGACGTGCCGCCGTGTCGGCGGGAGCTGCCGGCGTCCGCGGGGGCGCGTCCCTCGCCAGTGGCGCCTCGACCGCCTATTCGCTCGCCTCGGCCGGCGAGAGCGGACCGGCCGGTGTCGCCGCAGGGCTCGGCGGCGTCGCCCGCGCTGCGGGCGGGGCAGCGGTCTCGCCACTCAAGCGCGCCGCATCGCGCGTCTCCGCAAGCCTCAGCTCCTCCTTTGACTCTGGAGGCCGCGCGGCCTTCACGGCGACCGGCGGCTCGTCCTCGATGGGCACTGTCGGCGATGGCGCATCTGAGGCGCTGGCATCAGCCACCTCCACCGACGGTCCGCCGGCCTGGGCCCGCCGCATGCGGCATAGCCAGGCCATGAGCCACGGCGTCACCGCCGCCGCACATGCCGTGCGCTCCGGCGACAACCACGGTGGCGGCGCTTCCATCAGCCTTTCCGAAAGAGACCGCACATGAGCTTGTTCAAACGTCCTTCAGCCCATTACGGCAAGATGCCGGAGCCCGAGACACCTTATCAGCGCGCCGCCCAAGTCTGGGACGAACGCATTGGCTCGGCGCGCGTCCAGGCACGAAACTGGCGGCTCATGGCCTTCGGGTGCCTCATCCTTTCGGGTGGGTTCGCTAGTGCTCTCGTTTGGCAATCCGCACGCGGCACTGTGGTCCCATGGGTGGTCGAAGTGGATGGGACAGGCGAAGCCCGCGCGGTCGAGCCGGCGGTCGCCGACTATCGTCCAACCGACCCGCAGATCGCGTTTCATCTGGCGCGCTTCATCGAGCAGGTCCGCGGCCTTCCGGCTGACCCCATCGTCGTCAGGCAGAACTGGCTGAGAGCGTACGAGTTCACGACCGACCGCGGTTCGGTGGCCCTCAACGACTACGCGCGGTCGAACGACCCGTTTGCGCGCGTGGGCAAGCAGCAAGTCAGCGTCGAGGTGTCGAGCGTGATCCGCGCCTCGCCGGATTCGTTCCGTGTCGCCTGGACCGAACGCCGTTACGAAAACGGCCAGATCGCCGGCACCGAGCGTTGGGCCGCTATCCTCACCGTGGTCGTCCAGCCGCCCCGCGACGCCGAGCGCCTTCGCCGCAACCCGCTCGGCGTCTTCGTCAATGCCATCAACTGGTCCAAGGAACTGGGGCAATGAGCCAGCCAACGATCCCGCAGGTCGCAAATCCGGCTTTCCGTAAATCCGCTTCCACGATCGGCATGCTCCTCCTGTCGACCGTCACACTCGCGGCCTGCGCGACGACGCGACCGCCGCAGATCAGCTACGACGCCAATGTCCCGCCGCTGCCCGCGGTTGCGGTCAGCACCGTCGACGGCGCACCACGGCCCATCCTTGTGCCACCGGCCTGGACTCCGGCGAAGGGTGGCGATCCGGCGACCACGCCGACCGGGCGCGTCGAGAACGCCAATATCGCCGCACGCGTCGAACCACGGAAGGACGGCTACTTCAATGCCATCCAGAT
>MKRZ01000090.1 GCA_001897075.1 Mesorhizobium sp. 61-13
GATCTTGAAGTCGAAGCCATTTGCGCGGACCATCACGGAACTGCCCGGCGGCAGGGACGCGGGCATCTGCTTGGCGAGCGCCGGGTCGAGAACCTGCAAGGAAATGAACGACTTGCCCGCCTTCGCCTCAAGGCCGGTCCGATCCCTCTTCTGCATTTCGATGACGGCATCGGAAACCTTGCGCAGGAAATCGACCGCAACGGGAACCTGGGGGAGCGTGTCGCTGTACTTGCGCTCCAGTGTCTCCAGAACCTGATCGCCATCCTGCGATGCAGGCAGCAACGCCCATACCACCAGAGCCATCAGCGCGCCGAACAGCGCAACAATTGCCATTGGCGGCAAAAAGCTCTTGATCGCCGGAGCCAAGGCGAAGATCGACGGCTTTTTCTGAGGCTTTGGCGCAAAGGAGGCTTCGATGGCGCTGATCGCCGCTTCGATGACGGCGGCGTTTGCCTCGCCATTCATCTGCCTTCCGACGGCAATCCGGGCGGCGCTGTACACTTTCTGCCGCTCGGCCGGGGACCTTGCGTCCCGGTCGACAATCGCCTTGCGGATGACCTGGGTGATTTTCTCCGGCTGCATCATGCCCTCTGTTCCGGGCGTGCCGTATCACGGAAAAGACGGGCGCTCCAATCATTATCGATTGCGCAGGAGAGCGCGGCCCGAACGATATGGCCGAAGGGGAAAACCGGCCCGGATCATGCCCAGGCCAGTTATTGCGGCAAGCTTATTCGCTGACCATCGCAAAGCGGATGACGAACAGCGCGGCAACCAGCCATGTTGCCGGGTGAACGTCGCGGGCGCGGCCCGTCGCGGTCTTCAACACGGCATAGCTGATGAAACCGAAGGCAAGGCCGTTGGCGATGGAGTAGGTGAACGGCATCATCAGCGCCGTCAGCGCGGCCGGCGCTGCCTCGGTGATCTCCTCCCACTCGACCTCGACCAGTTCACGCATCATCAGGCAGGCGACGTAGAGCAGGGCCGGTGCCGTGGCATAGACGGGAACCGAACCAGCCAGCGGCGAGAAGAAAAGTGCTGCCAAAAACAAGAGCGCGATCACCAGCGCGGTCAAACCCGTGCGCCCGCCGGCCTGGACGCCGGATGCGCTTTCGACATAGGCGGTCGTGCTGGACGTGCCGAGCAGCGAACCGGCGACAATCGCCGTGCTGTCCGCCAACAGGGCACGACCGAGCCGGTTTGGCTTGCCTTCCTCGATCAGCCTGGCCCGCTTGGCGACGCCGATCAGCGTGCCCGTTGCGTCGAACACTTCGACCAGCACGAAAACGAGAATGACGTGCACAAGGCCGCTGTGCATCGCGCCGAGGATGTCGAGTTGCAGGAAAGTCGGCGCAATCGAAGGCGGCATGGAAATGATGCCGCCGAACTGGGTGACGCCCAGCGCCATAGACAGGACGGTGATGACCAGGATGCCGAGCAGGATTGCGCCACGCACCTTGAGCGCGTCGAGTGCCGCAATGATGAAGAAGCCGAGGATCGCCAGCAGCGGCCCGGTCTTGGTCACATCGCCCAGCCCGACCAGCGTTGCCGGGTTGTCGACGACGATCTCGGAACTCTTGAGCGCGATGATGGCGAGGAACAGGCCGATGCCGGCGGCGATGGCGCTGCGCATGGAATGCGGAATGCCCGCGATCAGCCAGCTGCGCACCCCGGTTACGGTCAGGATCAGGAAGATGACACCGGAAATGAACACCGCGCCGAGCGCCTGCTGCCAGGTGAAGCCCATGGCTCCGACAACGGTAAAGGCGAAGAAGGCGTTGAGCCCCATGCCGGGCGCCATGCCGATTGGCCAGCGCGCCACCATGGCCATGATGAAAGAGCCGAGTGCCGCCGCGAGGCAGGTGGCGACGAACACGGCATTGCGGTCCATGCCCGTGGTGGACAGGATCTCCGGGTTGACGAAGATGATGTAGGACATGGTCAGGAAGGTTGTGACGCCCGCGATCACCTCGGTGCGGACGGAAGAACCTTCCTCCTTCAACTTGAAATAAGCTTCGAGCATTGCTGCTCCTCCTCTCGCTCCTCATTGCGACAGCGAACCGCGCCGGATGGTGGACGACAGACTGCCGAGAACCGGCATCTGTCTGAATCAACTGAGTTAAATTGACCTCACCAGCAGGTCGGGCACTTAGGTCAAGACCTGAAAAACGTGCCCGTTGGCGCTCCCTCGCCCAATGGCACGCAACTTCTTCCCGTTGCGTCCTGCACGCAAGAGGCGAATCCCCCCGACCAGTCCGAAGCTGTTTCGCGTTTTTGTTGAATGTGCCTGCCAAGGTGGCGGCAAAAAAAGAGGCCCGGAACATGTCCGGGCCTAAGTGCGGTTCCCTGAAATGGACAACCGCGACGGGTGGAATACAGGCGGCCCGTCAGGCCGCCCGTCTGGATCAGGAATGGTAGGCAACTTCTCCATGCGAGGTGATGTCGAGGCCTTGCGATTCGGTTTCAGCCGTGGGCCGCAAGCCGACCACCAGATCGACAAGCTTGTAGAGGATGGCCGACACGACGCCGCACCAGACCACCGTGACCAGGATGGCGAGGATCTGCGTCCACACTTGGCTGGCCATGGTGACGCCTTCGGCATAGCCGACGCCGCCGAGCGAGGCCGAGGCAAAGATGCCGGTGCCGATCGCACCGACGATGCCGCCGATGCCGTGCACACCGAACACGTCGAGCGCGTCGTCATAGCCAAGCTTGATCTTCACCGTTGCCACGAAATAGTAGCAGACGACGGAGGCAATCGCGCCAAGCACGATGGCGCCGACCGGACCGACGAAGCCCGCCGCCGGCGTTACCGCCACCAGGCCGGCAACTATGCCGGACGCAGCGCCGAGCATAGAGGCCTTGCCGCGCGTAACGGTTTCAACGACTGCCCATGCGATTGCCGCACCTGCCGTTGCGGTGAAGGTGTTGATCATGGCGAGCGCCGCCGTGCCGTTGGCAGCGAGCGCCGAACCGGCATTGAAGCCGAACCAGCCGACCCACAGGATGGAAGCGCCGATCATGGTGAAGGGCATGGAGTGCGGGGCCATGTTGTCACGCCCGTAGCCGTGGCGCTTGCCGATCAGCAACGCGCCAACCAGCGCGGCGATGCCGGCATTGATGTGGACGACCGTGCCGCCGGCGAAGTCGAGCGCGCCCCAGCCGAAGATGAGGCCGTTGGCATCCCACACCATGTGCGCGATGGGGAAGTAGACGAGGCTGACCCACAACACGACGAACATGAGCACGGCGGAGAATTTCACCCGCTCGGCAAATGCGCCGATGATGAGCGCCGGCGTGATGGCGGCAAAGGTCATCTGGAAGCAGATGAAGACGAATTCCGGAATGGTGCCGGTCTCCGATTCCCGTGTGACGCCGGCGAGGAAGACCTTGCCGAGCCCGCCCCAGTAAGGGCTGGTGCCGCCGCCGAAGGCGAAGGAGTAACCCCACAGCACCCAGACGACGATGACCACCGCCGTGATCATGGTGCATTGCATGAGGATCGACAGGATGTTCTTCGAGCGGACGAGACCGCCATAGAACAGCGCAAGCCCGGGCAGCGCCATGAACAGGACGAGGATGGTCGAAAGCATCATCCAGGTGGTGTCGCCGCTGTTGAGCGCCGACACCGGAGCGGCTGCTTCGGTTGCGGCGGGCGCGGCTTCCTGCGCGAAGGCGGCAACCGACCCGAGCGCCGAGAAAGCGAGGGGCGCCAGCAATCCCGCACGCTTGAGAGTGGAAGGAAGTCTCATTGATTTCTCCATTTGCATGTCGACTGGCCGCTCAGAGCGCGTCGGTGTCTGTTTCGCCGGTGCGGATGCGCACGGCCTGGTCGATGCCGAAGACGAAGATCTTGCCGTCGCCGATCTGGCCGGTCTTGGCGGCGTTGCGGATGGCCTCGACGGCCTTGTCGGCAATGTCGCTATCGACCGCGACCTCGATCTTGAGTTTCGGCAGGAAGCTCACCGCGTATTCCGCGCCGCGGTAGATTTCGGTGTGCCCTTTCTGACGCCCGTAGCCCTTGACTTCGGTGACGGTCAGCCCTTGCACGCCAATGGCGGTAAGCGCCTCGCGCACCTCGTCGAGCTTGAACGGCTTGATGACAGCCATCACGATTTTCATCAGGTCTTGCCCTTTGCTTGTGCGGGTCCCCGCGTTGCACGTGGCCCTGCCCATCCCGCATGGGACCGCAGAACATCCACGAACAATCAAGCTCCGTGCCAATTGGCGGGCGAAGAGGTTAAAATGTTGATTTTAAACGTGTATTTTAATAGTGCGGCGCAGCAATTCAGATGCGCGGCAATCCAGTTTGCTTAATTAATGAGCAATGAAAAACAATTGCCTAATATATGTGCTATCGCTTGAGCCGGATCAGCCCTTCCTGCGCCACCGACGCAACCAGCGTGCCGTCGCGGGCAAACAGCGAACCTCGCGTAAAGCCGCGCGAGCCTTGCGTGGAGGGGCTGTCCTGCGAATAGAGCATCCAGTCGTCAAGCGCATGCGGGCGGTGGAACCACATGGCATGGTCGAGGCTGGCGGCCTGGATATCGCGGTCGAAGATGGCTCGCCCGTGCGCGAAGGTGGAGGTGTCGAGCAATGTCATGTCGGACAGATAGGCAAGCACCGCCGTCTGCATGGCGCGGTCTGCCGGCACCGGGCCGCTGGTGCGTATCCAGATGTTCTGCTTCGGCTCCAGCTTTTCGCGGCTGGTGTAGTGCTTGAGCATGACCGGCTTCATCTCGATAGGCCGATCGCGCTCCCAGTAGCGGCGAATGCCTTCGGGCACCGCCTCGCCGAATTTTCCGATCAGTTCGGGCTGCGACAGGAGCGTGTCGGGTGCAGGCACGTCGAGCGGCATCGGGATCTGGTGGTCGAGGCCCTGCTCGTCCTGCTGGAACGAGGCTTCCAGCGAAAAGATGGCGTGGCCGTGCTGGATCGCCACCACGCGCCGCGTGGTGAAGGAACCGCCGTCGCGGATACGGTCGACCTCGTAGACGATCGGCACCTTGGTGTCGCCGGGGCGCATGAAGTAGCCGTGCAGCGAATGCACATGCCGATCCGGCTCCACGGTGCGCTGGGCGGCCACGAGGGCCTGCGCGATGGTCTGGCCGCCGAAGACGCGCTGCCAGTCGGTTTGCGGGCTGCGACCACGGAACAGGTTGTGTTCCAGCCGCTCGAGGTCGAGTATGTTCAAAAGCTCGTCCATGGCTGCCGTCATGATCGCACCCTTTCCGGAACTGTCCGGGCCGGTGTCGGACAGGAACGGCAGCGCGTCAAGGCTGCATATGCTGCCGCCGGCAACACGAAAGGTTTTGGCAATGGCTGAACGCAAGGCCGAGGATAAAGGCCAGTCCAGGCTGGACGTTCTGGTGGCAGGTGCGGGCTATGTCGGCCTCGCGGCAGCGGTGTCGCTGAAGCAGGCACGGCCGAGCCTCGCTGTCGCCGTCGTCGATGCCGCGCCGGCCGGCGTGTGGCAAAAGGACGGCCGCGCCTCGGCCATCGCCGCCGCCGCCTGCCGCATGCTCGACCGCCTTGGCGTGTGGGACGACATCGCACCGGAAGCGCAGGCCATCACCGAAATGGTGATCACCGATTCGCGCACCGCCGATCCGGTCCGGCCCGTGTTCCTGACCTTTGACGGCGAGGTCGCTCCGGGCGAACCCTTCGCGCATATGGTCGCCAACCGCGACCTCAATGGCGCGTTGCGCAAGCGCGCCGGAGAGCTCGGCATCGACATCATCGAAGGCGTGGGCGTGCAAGGCTTCGATGCAGATGGCGCGGGCGTGACCGTGCATCTTGCGGATGGCGCAGCCGTGAGGGCGCGCCTGCTGGTCGCCGCCGACGGCGTCAAGTCGAAGCTGCGCGACTTGGCCGGCATCAAGACGGTGCATTGGAGCTACGGTCAGTCCGGCATCGTCTGCACAGTCGCGCATGAGCGGCCCCACAATGGCCTTGCCGAAGAACATTTCCTGCCTGCCGGCCCATTCGCCACCTTGCCGCTGAAGGGCAACCGCTCGTCGCTGGTATGGGTGGAACGCACCGAAGACGCCGACAAACTGGTGAACGGCGACGACCTCGTGTTCGAGGTAGAACTGGAGCGGCGCTTCGGCTTGAAGCTGGGAGAGATCAAGGTGGAGACCAAGCCGCGCGCATGGCCGCTTGGCCTGACGCTCGCCCGCGCTTTCGTCGCGCCGCGCATCGCGCTGGCCGGAGACGCCGCGCACGGCATCCACCCCATTGCCGGGCAAGGCCTGAACCTCGGCTTCAAGGATGTCGCGGCATTGGCCGAGGTGATCGTGGAGGCCGACCGGCTGGGACAGGATATCGGCGCGCTCGACGTTCTCGAGCGCTACCAGCAATGGCGGCGCTTCGACACCGTGCAGATGGGCGTGACCACGGATGTGCTCAACCGGCTGTTCTCCAACGATATTGCGCCTATCCGCGCGGCCCGCGACATTGGTCTCGGCATCGTCGAGCGCCTGCCGCGCCTGAAGGAATTCTTCATCCGGCAGGCTTCCGGTCTTGCCGGCGGAACACCTCGCCTGCTGAAGGGCGAAGCCATCTGAGCCTGAAAGGCGTTCGCTTTTCGGGATTTGATTGTTATACGACGTGCCATGAGCCTTGATTCCGTTCGCGCCTTTTTCGCAGCCCACGCTCCCGACATAAAAGTCATCGTCACCGAGGAAAGCTCGGCCACGGTGGCGCTTGCCGCCGAGGCGCATGGCGTCGAGCCGGCGCAGATCGCCAAGACGATCTGCCTGCGCGCCGGCGACCAGATCATGCTGGTGGTGGCGGGCGGCATGGCGCGCATCGACAACCGCAAGTTCCGCGACCGCTTCGGCGCCAAGGCCCGCATGCTGGAGGCCGAGCAGGTCGTGGAGGCGACCAGCCATCCGGTCGGCGGCGTCTGCCCGTTCGGACTGCCCGCGCCGCTGCCCATCTATTGCGATGCCTCGCTGCGGTCTTTCGAGGAAGTGGTGCCGGCAGCAGGGGCCACCAACGCGGCGGTTCGCTTGGCCCCTGAGCGGATGGCCGAGCTTACCAACGCCGAATGGGTCGATGTCTGCCAATAGGCGCGTCACGCGCTTATTGTTTGCCTTGCATCAACACCGCCCTGCACTATCGTTCATATAGGCCCGCTGGTCCCTTTTTGACCGCATAAACAAGGAGATTACCATGGATCGTCACGCAAATGCCGTCTGGAAGGGCAATCTGAAGGAGGGTGCCGGCACGCTCGACCTGCAAAGCGGCGTGTTCAGCAAGCAGCCCTATTCCTTCAAGGGCCGCTTCGAAGACGAAAGTGGCAAGACCGGCACCAACCCGGAAGAGCTGATCGCGGCTGCGCACGCCGGCTGCTTTGCGATGCAGTTTTCCCATTTCCTCGCCGAAAACGGCACGCCGGCCGACAAGCTTGACGCAACCGCGGTCGTGACGCTGACGCCCGGCACCGGCATCACCGGCAGCGCGCTGAAGGTCGTCGGAACCGTGCCCGGCATCGATTCGGCCAAGTTCAAGGAACTGGCCGAAAAGGCCAAGGGCGAATGCCCGGTTTCCAAGGCGCTCGGCGCGATCAAGGTGACGCTCGACGCCAAGCTGGCCTGAACACCGGCATGATTCGGCCGGCAAGACGGCGCGGATGAAATGAAAAAATCCCGGAGGCCATGGCCGTTCCGGGATTTTTTGTGCTGACGGGCAGGCTAACGGTCTTCGCCGGTCAGCGCATCGAGGCGCTCGCTGAGACGCGCCACCTGCTCCTCAAGCATCGCAATGCGGGCTTCGAGGTCTGACGTGCGTCCCGATGAAACCGCCGGCGCAGAAAAGGCGCTGGCGTCGACCGGCCCGCACAGGAGGTGGACAAACCGCTCTTCGCGCTGGCCGGGAGCGCGGTCGAGTTGCTGCACCAGCGGCGGCCGGCGCCCGATCAACAGGTCGAGATTGTCGCGCAAATCCTCGATCGAGGAAAAGCGCGCCATCCGTTCGCTGCGCGCCAGAAGCTCGTATGCCGTCTGGGGCCCGCGCAAAAGAAGCAGCCCGACCAGCGCGATCTGCGGCGTCGTCAATGAAAAGCGCTGGGCAAGCTGATGCTCGTAGCGCTCGACGCGCGAGCCGAAGACCTGTCGCGCCAGACCTTTCTGCTCAAGGAGTTTCAGCGCCCGCTGAACCTCGGCTTGCTCAAGCACCATGACCGGTTCGCGCGCCGTCTTCTGGTTCGCCGCCGCGTGCGCTGCGTTGAGCGAGAGCGGATAGACGTCGGGCGTCAATTCCTTCTTCTCGATGAGCGAACCGAGCACGCGCGCTTCGGCGGCATTGAGGACGAGGGGATCGTTGTCGGTCATCTTTGGTCGGCCACCGCAGCTATTTACTGTTTGGCGATCCGGGTGTTTGCTTCGCCCGTGGATCGAACGGGTATGGAGGGATACGATGTTCTTCGGCGTTTCGACACTACAGACATTTCATGTCCTGATCAGCATCATCGGCATTGTCACCGGACTAGTCGTCGTCTGGGGCCTTTTTTCGTCAAGACGGATGAGCACCCTGACGGCAATTTTTCTGGTCACCACCTTGTTGACGAACCTGACAGGTTTCGTGTTTCCGTTCAAAGGTTTTACACCCGCGATCGGCGTCGGCATCATCGGTACGGTGGTGATGGCCCTGTGCTTGGCGGCGCGCTACCTCAAGCAGATGGAAAACGGCTGGCGCGGCATTTACGTCATCACCGCCGTGATATCGCTTTACTTCAACCTGTTCGTGCTGGTGGTGCAGCTTTTCCTGAAAGTGCCTACCCTGCACGCCTATGCGCCGACCGGCTCCGAGCCGCCCTTTGCCGCAGTTCAAGGCTTGGTTCTGCTGTTGTGCATTGGAGCGGGCCTCCTCGCCTTCAGGCGCTTCCACCCCTTGCCAGCGCCGCGACCGGGCCTTGCTTGAAAGTTAGGCCGGGTTGAGAAGGGTCAGACCCTTCTCTCCACCATCAGCTTCTTGATCTCGGCAATCGCCTTTGCCGGGTTCAAGCCCTTGGGGCATGTCTGCGCGCAGTTCATGATGGTGTGGCAGCGGTAGAGCCGGAACGGGTCTTCCAGATTGTCGAGCCGCTCGCCGGTTGCCTCGTCGCGGGAATCGATCAGCCAGCGATAGGCCTGCAACAAAACCGCAGGTCCGAGATAACGGTCGCCGTTCCACCAATAGCTCGGACACGACGTCGAGCAGCAGGCGCACAGAATGCACTCGTAGAGGCCGTCGAGCTTCTCGCGGTCTTCATGGCTCTGCAGCCACTCCTTCGCAGGCTCCGGCGACACCGTCTTCAGCCACGGCTCGATGGACGCATGTTGCGCGTAGAAATTGTTCAGGTCGGGAACGAGATCCTTGACCACCTGCATATGCGGCAGCGGATAGATCTTGATCGCACCGGAAATGTCGTCGCAGCCCTTGGTGCACGCAAGCGTGTTGGAGCCGTCGATGTTCATGGCGCAGGAACCGCAGATGCCCTCGCGGCATGAGCGGCGCAGCGTCAGCGTCGGATCGATCTTGTTCTTGATGTACAGAAGCGCGTCGAGAACCATCGGGCCGCAATCGTCCATATCGACGAAATAGGTGTCGATGCTCGGATTTTCGCCGTCATCCGGCGACCAGCGATAAATGCGGTATTCGCGCAGGTTGGTCGCGCCTTCCGGCTTCGGCCAGGTCTTGCCCTGCCTGATCTGCGAGTTCTTGGGGAGTGCGAGTTCGACCATAGCGTCAGGTCCTCAATACACCCGCGCCTTGGGCGCGATCTTCTTCGGGTCGATCCCGCCGTCTTCCGGCTTGATCTGCGGATCGGTGTGAACCGGCCGATAGGTGAGCGTAACCTTGCCCTCGTCGCTGACATGGGCAAGCGTGTGCTTGCGCCAGTTGGCGTCGTCGCGGGCGGAAAAGTCCTCGCGCGCATGCGCGCCGCGGCTTTCCTTGCGCGCTTCGGCCCCGTAGACCGTGGCGATGGCGTTGGCCATCAGGTTTTCCAGTTCGAGCGTTTCGACCAGATCGGAGTTCCAGATCATCGAACGGTCGAAAACCTTGATGTCCTTGAGCTCATTCCAGATCGCGCTGATGCGCTCGCAGCCCTTTTCGAGCGACTCCTGGGTGCGGAACACCGCTGCGTCGTCCTGCATGGCCTTTTGCATACGCTCGCGGATGACCGCCGTCGGCGTGCTGCCATTGGCGTGACGCAGGCGGTCGAAGCGATCCCTGATCTTGTCGACGGAAGCCATGGTGAGTGACGGCACCGACGACTTGCGGTCGATGACCTGACCGGCGCGGATCGCGGCGGCGCGGCCGAACACGACAAGGTCGATCAGCGAGTTGGAGCCAAGCCGGTTGGCACCGTGGACGGAGGCGCAGCCGGCTTCGCCGACCGCCATCAGGCCGGGCGACACCTTGTCAGGCTGCTTTGTCGTTGGGTTCAGCACTTCGCCCCAGTAATTCGTCGGCACACCACCCATATTGTAGTGCACCGTCGGCAGGACCGGGATCGGCTCCTTGGTGAGATCGACGCCGGCGAAAATCTTGGCGGATTCCGAAATGCCGGGCAGCCGTTCGGCCAGCACCGCCGGATCGAGATGGTCGAGATGCAGGAAGATGTGGTCCTTGTTCTTGCCGACGCCGCGTCCTTCGCGGATTTCCAGCGTCATGCAGCGCGAAACCACGTCACGCGAAGCAAGGTCCTTGGCCGACGGCGCATAACGCTCCATGAAGCGCTCGCCTTCGGAATTGACCAGATAGCCGCCCTCGCCGCGCGCGCCCTCGGTGATCAGGCAGCCCGCTCCATAGATGCCGGTCGGGTGGAACTGCACGAACTCCATATCCTGCAAGGGCAGGCCGGCACGCGCCGCCATGCCGCCGCCGTCGCCGGTGCAGGTATGCGCCGAGGTGGCCGAGAAATAGGCGCGTCCGTAGCCGCCCGTGGCCAGCACCACCATCTTTGCCGAAAAGCGATGGATGGTGCCATCGTCGAGGTTCCAGGCGACGACGCCGGTGCAGGTGCCGTCCTCGTCCATGATGAGGTCGAGCGCGAAATACTCGATGAAGAACTGGGCATGATGCTTCAGCGACTGGCCATAAAGCGTGTGCAGGATGGCGTGGCCGGTGCGGTCCGCGGCAGCACAGGTGCGCTGCACGGGCGGGCCGTCGCCGAAATTTTGCATGTGGCCGCCGAAGGGGCGCTGGTAGATCTTGCCTTCTTCGGTGCGCGAGAACGGCACGCCGTAATGCTCGAGCTCGTAGACGGCAGCCGGCGCTTCACGCGCCAGATATTCCATCGCGTCGGTGTCGCCCAGCCAGTCCGAACCCTTGACGGTGTCGTAGAGATGCCAGTGCCAATGGTCCGGCCCCATGTTCTTCAAGGATGCGGCGATGCCGCCCTGCGCCGCGACGGTGTGCGAGCGGGTCGGGAAAACTTTGGTGATGCAGGCCGTCTTCAGACCCTGCTCGGCCATGCCGAGCGTTGCCCGAAGGCCCGAACCGCCAGCGCCGACGACGACGACATCGAACTGGTGATCGACATAGGTATAGGCCGATGCCGCGTTGGTTGATTTTGCGTCCTTGGCCAAGGCTCAGCCTCCGAATGACAGCTTGAGCAGAGCGAAGATCGAAACCACGCCAACCGCTATCGTGAAAAATGTATTAAGTGCCAGAAGCGCTAGCTTGCTGCCTTCGCCATGCACGTAGTCTTCGATGACGATCTGCATGCCGAGCCGCATGTGGTAGAGGCCGGACAGCAGCATCAGGATCATCACCAGCGCCACCGCAGGATTGGCAAGCGTTGCCCGCACATCCTCGTAGCTCGATCCATTCAGGCAGATGAGAAGGCCGACGAAGGCCAGCGTCAGCGGAATGTTGGCGATTGCCGTGAGGCGCTGCCGCCAGAAATGCTGGGTGCCTTCGCGGGCCGACCCCAGTCCGCGCACCTTGCCCAAAGGCGTGCGCATGTCATTTTTGCCAGCGCTCATGATCAGGCCCCCCTTGCGAGATAGCCGACGATCCAGATCGCGAGCGTAAGCGCGACCGATCCGGCCAATGTCGCCCAGGCGATCTTGGACGCCGTGTGCTTTTCGAGACCTGCGCCGGTATCCCAGACCAGATGGCGGATGCCGCCCAGCATGTGGTGCATCAACGCCCAGGTGTAGCCGAACAGGACCAGACGCCCGATCAACGAGCCGAAGATGCCGTTGACGAAATCAAAGTAGGCCTGCGGGCCAACCGCAGCAATCAGCCACCAGGCCACCAAGAGCGTGCCGAAATAGAGTGCGCCGCCGGTAATTCGGTGCACGATAGACATGGTCATGGTGATAGGGGGCCGGTAGATCGTCAGATGCGGCGATAGCGGCCTGTCTCGGGTGGCTGGTGATCTGCTCATGGCTCCCCCGTTCAGCACCGGATCATGCGGTTTGAAAGCGCTACCGCAGTTTCCGAATGCGACTTTGGATGGCGGTTTCTAGAACGCTTTTTGCACCGCGTCAAAGTCAGAAAACCGTTTCCGATTCATAATTTAGTCTGATGAAATCACATATTTGCGCTTCAAACGATTGAAGTGGCCAATTATCTCATCAGGAAACATATTTAACTATAGGGAATTTTATCAGCGCGTGCAAGGCAAGGGCGTCTGACCGGCCTTCACCACCAGCGCTTCACGTCCGTCAAGCACGATTGCGTCATGCGCCTGGCCGTAGCGGCTGCGCTGATTCGAGGGCGATGCAGGCAACTCCTCGGCGACGCCGTCCGGCCCCAGGATGCGCACGGACGAGCCAAGATTCTGGATGGTCATCATGCCGCCGTCGGCGCAATTGTAGGTCGCCGTGCCGGGCTGCGAGACTTCCTCTTCGGTCACGATCGCCTTGGCCGAGGAACCGTCGCTAAATCCGGTGCTCAGCGATGTGGCCAGGTTCTTGGAACCAGAACCGGAAACGCACGCTGTACAGACGAGGGTTGGCAGCAGGATGATCGCCACCGAAGCCGTGAGGCGAAACGCCATACATTTTCCTCCAGAGCGCGAAACTAGCTGCCCGACACCCCAACGATCAAGAGGGTGGCAAATCTGTGCAGAGCTTTGTCCCTTTGCCGCCGTTAACCATGTTTACCGATGCCGCGCCCGGTAGCCGTCCGGTCTATTAACAATGGTTAAGAAATCGTTAATCTCGTGATTCGAGGAGGCTTGCCTCACACACGGAGCAACAACATGCGTTCGAGCCTTGGCCTATCCAGCCTCGCGGTGGTTTCCCTGCTTGCCGTCGGCTATGCCGCGCCGGCATCTGCATGGTCGCGTCACCAGGACCGCGTCTATTCCGATTCATTCGGCAATCTCGTCATCGACAGCGCCGCCGGCTACAAGCGCATTCTGGTCGGCGAAGGCCACATGGCGAAGAAGATGGCCGGCTACACCGAAGAACCCGGCAAGCCCAAGGTCATCTACTTTAACCGGGATGCCGGACCGTGGGCGGATTGCTATCGTCCGCCTGTCTTCGTCAAGGGACGCAGCTATATGTACGGTCTCTCGGACGGCGAGATGCCTGAACTCAGCCCTTGCCGTTGAAGTTCCAGCCGGACGGCCCGGCTGACGGGCCCGTCGACGACTTGACGAGGCCAAGTGGGCTGCCCGACACCTTGACCTGATCGCGCCCGGCCTTCTTGGCGCCATAGAGGGCTTCGTCGGCCCTGCGCATGAGATCGGCAAGGCCCTCTTCCGGCTGGAGTTCGGATACACCGAAGCTTGCCGTGCAGCGATGATCCTTCGGCAGGCCGTCTATCGGCAATGCGCTGAAGGCGCTGCGGATGCCCTCAGCGAAGAGCCGCGCCGAGGTCAGGTTGCTGCCCGGCAAGAGGATGGCGAACTCTTCGCCGCCTATGCGCCCGACGACATGGTTGCGCGCAACGGTATCGCGCAGGAAGCCGGCAAACACCTCGATGACGCGGTCACCCGATGCGTGGCCGAAATTGTCGTTGATGGCCTTGAAATGATCGAGATCGGCCAAGACGAGCGACACCGGCACGCCCTGCTTGCGGGCCGAGCGCAGCGCGATGCCGGCACGAGCTTGGAAGCCGCCGCGGTTGAGCAGCCGCGACAGGGCGTCGACCTCGGACTTGAGGGCGGCTTCCGCAAGCGCATCGCGCATCAATATGCCGAGCAGGAGCAAGGCAACCGCCAGGGCAAATATGGTGCCCATCGTCTGGGACACCATCGCATAGTTGCTTTGCAGATAGCTTTGCGGGTTTGCTCCCCATCCGCCGAGAGCATGGGCGAGGAACGGTTTGCTGGCGAACTGCAGCGCGCTGAGGGCCAGCACGATGAGCAGGAGACGGTCGAACACCGATTGTCGTCGCTTCGACAGCCACACGATGCCGAGCGCAACCAACTGCATCGCCGCATAGGGCAGTTGATAGGCCATCATACGGCCAAGCGCCTGCCTGGGCAGGTCCTGCACCAGATAGACGACAAGGGTGGCGACCACGAGAAAGAGCAGCATGGCGAGACGCGGGGCTGCGACATCGTAATTGTGGGCAAGCCCTATATTGAGCGCGATCGTCGCGGCGAGGAAAACGGCAAACGCTGCCGTGACCGGAAGACGGGGTTCGCTGAAGGCCGGGATGCTGGCCTCGATGAGGAGATAGCCCACGCCGATGACATAGCTGAAGGCCAGCCAATGCGCGGCACTGCGCCTAGCACCCAGAGCTGCGAGCGTCAGGAACGAAGCTGCCAGGAGCGCGGCTGCAAACAGATTGATGGCAAGTATGAAGGTTGCGCTCGTCATTTCCGTTCTCATGCGCCCCTATCCACACAATCACGGAGGCACGAAGAACATATTAACGTCCACGCGATCAGCGTGGATAAGAGGCCAGTGAAATTTCGGCTGGATGATACTCCGACGGCCGTTCATAGGACATGCGCACGCTGTTGCGGCCATTCTGCTTGGCCTTGTAGAGCGCCTCGTCGGCCCTGAGCATCAAGGCGGCGAGATTTTCACTGCCGGCGCGACCGGTGACCCCGAAGCTTGCGGTGACGCGCAGCCCGGGCGGAAAGCCCGCCATGTCGCCGTTCGCAAACAAGACGCGGACCGCTTCGGCAAGCAAACGTGCAGCGGAAAGGTCGGCCCAGGGCAGGAGCACGGCGAACTCCTCGCCGCCGATACGCCCCGCAACGCCGCGTGCACCAGACGCCGCAGCCTGCAGCTTATCGGCGAAGGTGGCGATGACGCGGTCGCCCATGGCGTGGCCGTAGCGGTCGTTGATCGACTTGAAGTGATCGAGATCGGCAAGGACAAGCGTAACCGGGCATCCGGTCTCGGCGCACTGGTCGAGAAGCCGTTGCGCGGACAGGTCGAACCCGCGCCGGTTGAGAAGGCCGGACAGCGAATCCGTTTGCGACACATGCCTCAACCCCGAAACCATGTCGAGGGCGGCGACTGCGAACACGCACAGTGAGATCAACAGCGCGAACAGGGCATGCGACAGCATGGCCGAGCGCCAGTAGACCGAGGTGAAGAAGGCTTCCGGGCTTGCG
>MKRZ01000091.1:0-105 GCA_001897075.1 Mesorhizobium sp. 61-13
CTTCTGTTCTCGCTGGCAGGCATTCCGCCGCTCGCGGGCTTCTGGGCGAAATGGTACGTGTTCCTTGCAGCCATCAATGCCGAACTCTACGCACTGGCGGTGATC
>MKRZ01000091.1:187-8764 GCA_001897075.1 Mesorhizobium sp. 61-13
TCGTGCCGATGCCAGGCGAACTGCGTGTCATACTGGGTGCATCAGGGGCCTTCGTGCTGTTCTACGTGCTGATTGGCGGCCCGATTGGCACTTATGCGCAGGCAGCCGCCAAGACGTTCTTCTGATGGCGTTCGCGCTCGCGCCGACAGCGGCATCCCAGGGATATCGCCTCGACGCGTATGACACGGTCGGCTCAACCAATGCGCAGGCATTGGAAAGCGCCCGCGCCGGCGATCCAGGCAAGCTCTGGATCGTGTCGAAGAACCAGCAACGTGGACGTGGCCGCCGTGGACGGGCCTGGCTTTCGCCTGAAGGCAATCTTGCGGCAACTTTGCTAGTAGTCGCCGACTTTGAACTGAGGCTGGCAGCTACGCTCGGCTTTGTTGCGGGACTGGCGCTTGCGGATGCGCTCGATGCGGTCGCGCCGAAGGGGCGCATTTCAATCGGCGTGGACGGCGGCAGTGGCGAAGGACGCAACCGCTTCGAATTGAAGTGGCCGAACGATGTGTTGGCCTCCGGGGCCAAGATGGCCGGCATTCTTCTGGAATCGACGCTGCTCGACAACGGCCGCTTTGCGGTGGCGGTCGGCGTCGGAGTCAATGTCGTTGCCTATCCGCAGGACGTTCCTTATCCCGCCACTTCGCTAAACGCGCTGGGCGCCAATTGCGATGCTGAAACGCTGTTTTTGGCCCTGTCGGACGCCTGGAGCGAAAATGCGCGCTTGTGGAGTGAAGGCCGAGGTCTTGCCGTTATACGCGAGCGTTGGTTGAAGCGGGCGGCGGGCATCGGCAGCGAGGTTGCTGTCAGAATTGACGGTAATGTGGTGCGCGGCACGTTCGAAACCATTGACGACGACTGCCGTTTCGTGATCCGCGATAAGAACGGTTCCGTCGTGACGATTGCGGCGGGCGATGTTCATTTCGGCGCGGTCGCGTCGGCAGCGGCGGTTTGATGAAACGTCCGGGCTGAAGCGAGGCAACGAGGCAAGGTGGCCCTGAGTCGTGACCGGGCTCTCTTCAAGAAAGGTATGACGATGGCGCAAGCGGAAAATGCCGAACTGGTTTTCGTGCCGCTTGGCGGTGTCGGCGAGATCGGCATGAATTTCGCGCTCTACGGCTATGGGCCGGCGACCGCGCGCGAGTGGCTTATCGTCGATGTTGGCGTGACTTTTCCGGATCCGTCGCATCCGGGCGTTGACCTGATCCTGCCCGATACCCGCTTCATCGAAGAGAATATCGCCAATCTGCGCGGCATCGTCATCACCCATGCGCATGAGGACCACTATGGGGCCTTGCATGACATCTGGCCACGCCTCAAGGCGCCGGTGTGGATGACGCCGTTCTCGGCCGGGCTGCTGGAGGCCAAGCGCCAAGGCGAGCAGGGTGCGCCGAAAATTCCGGTGACAGTCTATCGCGCCGGCGAGAAATTCACGATCGGCCCGTTCGAGATCGAGGCCATTCCTGTGGCGCACTCCATTCCTGAACCGATGTCGCTGGCGATCACGACGCCTGCCGGAACGGTGATCCATACCGGTGACTGGAAGATCGATCCCGCGCCGACACTGGGCCCCAAAACCGACGAAGCGCGCTTCCGCGCCTATGGCGACAAAGGCGTTCTGGCGCTGGTGTGCGATTCCACCAATGCATTGAGGGAAGGGGATTCGCCCTCGGAGCAGGAGGTCGGCGCAAGCCTGAAGACGTTGATCGAGCAAGCCAAGGGCCGTGTCGCCATCACGACCTTTTCCTCGAATGTCGGCCGTATCATCTCGATTGCGCGCGCTGCGCGTGACGCTGGGCGCAAGTGTCTCGTGCTTGGCCGTTCACTGAAACGAGTGATCGATGTTGCCGACGAACTTGGCTACATGGACGGCCTGCCGGAGTTCGTCGCCGAAGAAGACTACGGTTTCATCGACCGGAAAAACCTCGTGATCATCTGCACGGGCAGCCAGGGCGAGCCGCTGGCCGCACTTGCGAAACTTTCGCGCGACGAGATGAAGACGGTTTCACTGACCACTGGCGATACTGTGATCTTTTCGTCCCGCACCATTCCGGGCAACGAGAAGGCGATCCTTGAGATCAAGAACCGACTCATCGATCTCGGCATGAAAATCATCGAAGACGGCGATGCTTTGGTGCATGTCTCAGGCCATCCGCGCCGCAGCGAGTTGAAGCGCATGTACGAATGGGTGCGCCCGCAAATCGGCGTGCCCGTGCATGGCGAGGCGGCGCATCTTATTGCTCAGGGCTCGCTGATGGCGATGTCGGGCATCGCCCAAGTCGCGCAAATTCGCGATGGCGACATGCTGCGGCTTTATCCGGGGTCTGCAGCAATCATCGACCAGGTGCCATTCGGGCGCGTCTACAAGGATGGTAGGCTGGTCGGTTCCGACGAAGCGATGGGCATCAAGGACCGGCGCAAGCTGTCGTTCGCCGGCCATGTCGCAGTCAATGTCGTGCTTGACGACAAATATGAATTGGCGGGCGATCCTGACTTGGTGGCGATTGGCGTTGCCGAAACTGATGCCAGCGGCGAGACGCTGGAGGATCTGATGCTCGATGCGGCAATCGGCGCGGTGGACTCGATACCCCGCCAGCGCCGAAAAGACCTCGATCTCGTTCAGGAATCCGTTCGTCGCGCCGTCAGGGCTGCGGCCAACGAAGCCTGGGGGAAGAAGCCGCTGGTGACGGTGTTCGTCACGCGGTGAGGAACAAGGGGCAAGGGAATAGGGCAGTAAGGCAGTAGGGAAGTGAATTGCGATAGCCTTCGCCATTGTTCTCCTGCTGTCTTGATGCCCTGCTGCCACGCGGAGCCGCTATGCTTGGACGCCTGAACCATGTTGCCGTTGTGGTGCCTGACCTCGCCGCCGCAGTTGCGACCTATCGCAACACGCTTGGCGCCCGTGTGACAGAGCCGCAGGCATTGCCTGAGCATGGCGTGACGGTCGTGTTCATCGATGTCGGCAATACCAAGATCGAGCTTCTGGAGCCTTTGGGCGAGGCATCGCCCATTGCCGCCTTCCTGGACAAGAACCCGTCCGGCGGCATCCATCACGTCTGCTACGAGGTCGACGATATATTGGCTGCGCGCGACCAGCTCAAAGCCGGCGGCGCGCGCGTGCTTGGCGACGGCAATCCGAAAACCGGCGCGCACGGCAAGCCAGTGCTGTTCCTGCACCCGAAGGACTTCTTCGGCACGCTGATAGAACTGGAACAGGCATGAGCTGGATATCTTTTACCGCGCTGTTCTTCGTCCTGTGGTGGCTGGTTCTGTTCGCCATCCTGCCGTTTGGGGTCAAAACGCAGGAAGATGATGGCGATGTCACGCTGGGCACTGTTCCCAGTGCGCCGCGCGGGCCGCATATGCTGCGCGCCGTTTTGTGGACCACGCTGGTTACGGCGATCATCATGGGCGCGTTCTACGGCGTGACGCGAGGCCTGGAACTCGGCATCGACGACATCCCCAAGATCATTCCGGAGTTTAAGTAGCGTTCAGGTTGCAGGCCGATTTTCCGCTTTGGCTGCACAAAAAAAATGCAAGGCACAAGGCCTTGCAATAAACGCGTCCGATCTGTGTTCCGTTGTCCGGCGGCAGCGAGTAACCGCGCCTAGATCGCATCCTCCCAAGACTTTGACCGCGTAGGAGGGCAGATTTTGCTCCGCCCTCTCGATTATCGGGGCACACTAGACCAACGCCCGCAAGAAAGTCACTAAATATTTTGCTCATAAACCGACTTAAATGTGCTGCATTGCACAATAAAACTGCGGTCGATGCCTGCGGAGTAGTCAGTCCGTGGCTGCGGCATAATCGCGATCCATCAACTGACGGGCGCGGGTTTCCAATCGGCCTTGAAATGGCTATGAAGCCCAAGCAAACAAGCCTGCTGCGCACCGATTCCGGTGGCGCACTTTTCTCTCACGGAACAGCTCATGCGTTTGTCGCGCTACTTCTTGCCCATTCTCAAGGAAAACCCGCGTGAGGCCGAGATCGTCTCTCATCGGCTGATGCTGCGCGCTGGCATGATCCGCCAGCAGGGGCAGGGCTCCTTTACGATGCTGCCACTTGGCAAGAGGGTGCTCGACAAGGTCTGCCGCATCATCCGTGAAGAGCAGGATCGGGCTGGCGCGCTGGAAATCCTGATGCCGACCATCCAGTCGGCGGAGCTGTGGCGCGAGAGCGGCCGCTACGACGCCTATGGCAAAGAGATGCTGCGCATCAAGGACCGGCAGGAGCGCGAACTGCTCTATGGCCCGACCAACGAGGAGATGGTGACGGAAATCTTCCGGTCCTACGTCAAGTCCTACAAGGACCTGCCGCTCAACCTCTACCATATCCAGTGGAAGTTCCGCGACGAGGTGCGTCCGCGCTTCGGGGTCATGCGCGGCCGCGAATTCCTGATGAAGGATGCCTACTCGTTCGATTTGAATTACGAAGGCGCAAAGGCCGCCTACTACCGCATGTTCGTGTCATACCTGCGCACCTTCACGCGCATGGGGCTGAAGGCGATTCCGATGCGCGCCGATACCGGCCCGATCGGTGGGGACCTTTCGCACGAATTCATTATCCTGGCCGAGACCGGCGAGAGCCAAGTCTATTGTGCGCGCGACTATCTCGACATGAAGGTGCCGGGCGAGGATGTCGATTACGGCAATGACGCAGAAATCGCAGGCATCGTCGAGGACTGGACGACGCCCTATGCGGCGACGGACGAGATGCATGACGAGGCCGCTTGGGACAAGATTTCCGATGGCGAAAGGCTCTCGGCGCGCGGCATCGAGGTCGGCCACATCTTCCACTTCGGCGAGAAGTATTCGAAGCCGATGAATGCCAAGGTGCAAGGCCCCGACGGCAAGGAGCACTTTGTCTCGATGGGTTCCTACGGTATCGGGCCGACACGCCTGATCGCGGCGATTATCGAGGCAAGCCATGACGACAACGGAATAATCTGGCCGGAAAGCGTCGCGCCCTTCGATGTTGTCATCATCAACATGAAGGTCGGCGATGCAGAGTGTGACCGGGTGTGCGAGCAACTCTACAATGCACATCAGGCGGCAGGCCTTGATGTGCTTTACGACGATACCGACCAGCGCGCTGGCGGCAAATTTGCTACCGCCGACCTTATTGGGATTCCTTGGCAAGTCATCGTCGGACCACGTGGAGCTGCTGCCGGGGAGGTTGAGGTCAAGCGCCGCTCAACGGGCGAGCGCGACGTCAAGTCCATCGAAACATTGCTCGCCAGCTTAGGGCAAAAGGCATGAGCCAAGCTGCTACAGCAGCGGCTTCGGGAAGCCAGAGTGCAAAGCGGCCAGATGGCGCCGGGCCGTTTTCCGGTTTTGAGCGCATGGTAGCCTGGCGCTACCTGCGCTCTCGCCGCAAGGAAACGGTGATCTCGGTCATCGCCTCGATTTCGTTCCTTGGCATCATGCTGGGCGTGGCGACGCTGATCGTGGTCATGGCGGTGATGAATGGCTTTCGTGCCGAGCTTCTGACGCGCATCCTTGGCGTCAACGGGCACCTTATCGTGACGCCGATAGACATGCCGCTGGAGGACTACGCCGAGGTTGCCAACCGCATCAACGGTGTTGCCGGTGTGAAGTACGCACTGCCGCTGATTGACGGCCAGGTGCTGGCGCAAGGCAATGTCGGTTCGGGCACAGGTGCCCTGGTGCGCGGCATCAGGGGCGAGGATCTTGGCAAGGTCTCAATTGTTGCCAACAACATCAAGCAAGGCTCGATCGTCGGTTTCGATACCGGCGAGGGGGTGGCTATCGGCAGCCGCATGGCGGAAAGCCTCGGCCTGGTGCTTGGCGACACGATAACGCTCGTTTCCCCCGACGGCGACGTAACGCCGCTTGGCACGACGCCGCGCCTGAAAGGCTATCCGGTTACGGCGATCTTCGAAGTGGGCATGTCGGAATATGACAGCTCCATCGTCTATATGCCGCTTTCGGAAGCGCAGCTCTATTTCAACATGGAGGGCAGGGCGCAGACGATCGAAATCTATGTCGACAATCCCGACAACGTCGATGCCCTTCGGCCAAAGGTCGAGGAGGCTGCGCAGCGGCAAATCTATCTGACTGACTGGCGACAACGCAATCAGACCTTCTTTTCGGCGCTGCAGGTTGAACGCAACGTGATGTTCATGATCCTGACGCTGATTGTGCTGGTGGCGGCGCTGAATATCATCTCCGGGCTTGTCATGCTGGTGAAGGACAAGGGCCACGATATCGCGATCTTGCGCACGATGGGGGCCACGCGTGGCGCTATTCTCCGTATCTTCCTGATGACGGGAGCGGCGATCGGTGTCATCGGCACTTTGGCCGGAGTTGCTCTCGGGATTGTCATCTGCCTCAACGTCGAGCGCATCCGCGAGTTCTTCTCGTGGATTTCCGGCACGGTGCTGTTCAATCCCGAACTCTATTTCCTGAGCCAGCTACCGGCCAAGATGGACTTCAGCGAAACGGCTTCGGTCGTGCTGATGGCGCTTGTTCTGTCGTTTCTGGCGACGTTGTTTCCGGCATGGCGGGCTGCAAGGCTCGATCCGGTCGAAGCGCTGAGGTACGAATGATGGCAGAGGCCATTATCGAACTGAAGGCGGTCGAGCGCCATTACGTGCAGGCGGAGCGCAAGCTCACCATCCTGAATGGCGCGGACTTTTCGCTGAAGCGCGGCGAGATGGTGGCGCTGGTGGCGCCGTCGGGAACCGGCAAGTCGACGCTGCTGCATACGGCGGGACTGCTCGAACGCCCCGATGGCGGCGAGGTCATCCTTGCCGGAAAGGCTTGCGGAAAGCTTTCCGACGAGGAACGAACCGCGGTTCGCCGTAACGATGTGGGCTTCGTCTATCAGTTCCATCATCTGTTACCCGAGTTCTCGGCGCTGGAAAACATCATGATGCCGCAGCTCATCAAGGGGCTGTCGCGCAAGGAAGCTGCCGAGCGCGCCGCGCAATTGCTTGACTACATGAAGATCGGCCAGCGTGCGCAGCATAGGCCATCTGAACTGTCCGGTGGCGAGCAGCAACGTGTTGCCATCGCGCGCGCGGTCGCCAATGCGCCCCTGGTGCTCTTGGCGGACGAGCCGACAGGCAATCTTGATCCGGCCACCGCCTCCTATGTCTTCGAAGCGCTTGAGGCGTTGGTTCGGCAATCGGGCCTGGCGGCACTCATCGCCACGCACAATCATGAACTTGCCGGACGCATGGACCGCCGGGTCACGCTTTCCGAAGGCAAGGTTGTGACGCTCTGATTCAGGGTCGGCGCAGCGGTTCGATAGCGTTGGTTGCGACGCTTGAAGGTGGGTTAACACCTTCCATTCTCATGCAACTCTTTCTTAACTTTAGCGACGATCGATCACGCCAACCTGCCAAGTTGCGTGTGCCCGGTCGTTGACATTCGAACAAAATTAGAACAAAATACGAACATTAAGCAAACAGGAGAAAGTTATGACTGATCTTGTTCAGGATGTTGTGTCGCTGGTGTGCATGAGCGCGTTTCTGGTTTCCATGGCGATGTGGATTGGCGCACTTTAAGCAGTGCGTGTTTCGAGGTCGCTAAACCGATCTCTGCCAGGCCCGGGTTCAGGCGGCTTTGTCTACCGCCGCCTGTTTGACAGGCCCGAAGACCTCTTCAAATGCAGCTTTCAGGGCAAGGTCGAGGTCTGCCATTGTAACCGGCAGGCCGAGATCGACGAGGCTGGTGACGCCGTGGTCCTGCACGCCGCAAGGAACGATGCCGCTGAAATGTGAAAGGTTCGGCTCTACGTTGATGGCGATGCCGTGGAAGCTGACCCATTTGCGCAGGCGGATGCCGATCGCTGCGATCTTGTCTTCGGCCGGTGAACCATCCGCAGAAGCAGGGCGATCCGGTCTCACCACCCATACTCCGACGCGATCCTCGCGTCGCTCGCCTCGCACGTTGAAGGCGGCAAGTGTTCGGATGATCCATTCCTCCAGTGCGGCGACAAAGGCACGTACGTCCTCGCGCCGGCGCTTGAGGTCGAGCATGACATAGGCCACGCGTTGGCCTGGTCCATGATAGGTGTATTCACCGCCGCGTCCGGCAGCGAATACGGGAAAGCGATCCGGCTCGATCAAATCTTCGACATGAGCGCTGGTGCCTGCCGTGTAGAGCGGTGGGTGTTCGACGAGCCAGACCAGCTCGGAAGCCGTACCCGCACGCACGGCTTCCGCCCGTGCTTCCATGAAGGCAAGTGCATCTGGATAAAGGGTGTGGCCGCCCTCAATGCGCCATTCGACCGGGGCCGAACCGGGAGATGGCAGAAACGACGTGGCTATCTGGCTGCGTTCGGACATGGACGGTTCCAACTTCAGCTTCTCATATGGCGGCAAATGGCGTGAACGTCCAGTTGCCGGGGTTTTTAACGATGTGCCGCGCGGCAAGTTTGAACTGGTCCAGGAGTACGTTGGTTATTCCGCGAATATTGCCATGCGTGCCCTTGTTTCGAGGAAAGTGATTTGCTACACGCCGCATGCCGGACGTGTTCGGCCCTACCACGTGCGGTCGTGGCGGAATTGGTAGACGCGCAGCGTTGAGGTCGCTGTGGGGCAACCCGTGGAAG
>MKRZ01000091.1:8794-46126 GCA_001897075.1 Mesorhizobium sp. 61-13
TGATGGCTGTTCTTCGTTTCACTACTCCAATTTGAACGAATTCCCGGCCTGGCTTCGGCCGGGCGAGGGATGGCTGTTTTGCTGTCGTCCGATTGGGTAACAGAATTTTTGATATATGGTATTAATTGAGTTGTATCGATTTCAGAGAAATATCGATCTTGTAGATATGGCGCATTTGTTGACTTAAAAGTGCCAATCGATGTTACTTGACTTGCTTGTCATCTGCGCTCAATCAAGCGGTGGGGAAATGATTGGGCGTGGAAGTTATGGATTCGGTGGAAGTATCGCTTCGTGATTTGCTCACGAAGGCGTGGCGTTTGCGCGGTCCGATTTTTTCGATATTTCTTCTTTGCTTCCTTCTCGCCGGATTGTGGGTGTTGAAGACAGCAGCCAGCTTCAAAAATCCGGTCAGCTATTTCGTCACGCTGCGAAACATCGAGAAGTCGAAATTTCCCAATGGCACGGAGTTTTCGCCGCAAGATTTGCTGATTTCGCAGGTTATCGATGCGGTTGGGAAACGATTCGATATTCCCCCGGAAACCGATCTCAGGAATTTTGTTTCGGTTGAGTACGGCTCGCCGATGGGCGCCGCCCTTTCGATGAAATACACCAACAGGTTGGCTGCCAAGGGCCTGAGCCAAACCGACATAGAAAACATCAACGAGGCCTATCGGTCGGAGTTGCAGGGGGTGATGCAATCCGGCCTGCGAATTGACGTCAATTATTCAGGCCTCGGAATAGATCAGGCTACAGGCGCGGCCATTGCCGTCGCGATCCCGCAGATATGGAGCGACATCTATTCGAAGCAGTTTCGGATTTTCGCCGACCCCCGTATCCAAGGTTTGGCTGTCACGTACTCGGATGAGCAGCTTGACGCCCCCGCCAGCGTGATCACGGCAAAGACGAGGCTCGACAGCATCGCCGATGGACTTGACCTTCTGTCCAGCGACAACCGGCTTGCTTCTGTCACAACTGAAGACAACAAGTCGGCTGTCGATATTATTGCCGATCTCGAGCATTTTAGAGACGTGTATTTCAATCCGATATTCGCTGAAAGCGCCAATGGCGGCGACCGGGTTTCCGCGATTTATGTGCGCGAGCGGACGTTGACGGCAGAGGATTGGAAACGCAGGATTGCTGGACTTGATCGCACCTTGGCGCAGATCAACGAGTACCAGAATTCCGGAAAGACGACAGCTAGCTGGGATTCCGGGTCTTCCACTCGCGACACTGGGGGTGGTCAAAATGTGCAGGTTGCGGACAGCGCGCTCAGCAAGATAATCGAACTCAGCGACAAGGCCTCTCTCGCGGATTTCATGAAAACCGTATTGCGGCAGCGGCAGGATATGGTCGAGCAGATTTCCAAGTTGCAGAAGGAGATCGATCTTTCGCAAGGCTCGTCAGGGGTCGAGATTTCTCCCCCGTTTCTTCAAGCCGCGGCCAAAGAGCTCTCTCACCTGACGGCTGAGTACCAGGCTTTGCTCGTGAAGGCGCGACAGAAGATGCGGGAGTCCGCCGGTGATCTTTATGTGCCGCTCTCTCCACCTCAGGTCTCAGGATCGCTGATCGCCACAAGGTCTTTGCTTGTCTTCCCGATGCTGTTGATTATCGGTGTCATTGCCTCGATGGCTCTCGTGCTGTTGTGGCCAGAGCGGCGTTCTCGGCCCTTGATAACGGCGATGGTCCCCGATTTGCGCATGACGACCAGCCAGTAGTCATTTCGTTTGATATTCCGCCCCGACTTGCTCTAGACCTACGGAGAATTTCCCCGAAAGCAGAGTACGAGGCGGGTTTGGAAGGCCAGGACGAACCAGCGACCGGCGGTCCGGCCGCCAAGGCGATCCGTGATGATATCTATGGTGAGGATGGCGTCATCCTCGCCCCATATCTCGCGCATATTGGCGCGGCCATTGCCGACCGAGACACGCTGACACTCAAGCAAGACGTTGGTGCGCTGCACCAGTCGGAGCTGGGCGATTTGCTGGAAGCGTTGCAACCGGAGCAGCGGCTGACGTTGGTCGAACTGCTTGGCGCGGACTTCGACTTTTCCGCACTGACGGAAGTTGACGAGGCGATCCGCCTCGACATTGTCGACAATCTGCCCAACGCGCAAATCGCGCAGGCTGTGCAGGAACTCGATTCCGACGATGCCGTCTACATCCTGGAAGATCTCGACCAGGAGGATCAGGACGAGATCCTGTCGCAACTGCCTTTCACTGAGCGCATCAGGCTCAGACGGTCGCTCGACTATCCCGAAGAGACCGCCGGGCGGCGCATGCAGACCGAGTTCGTGGCGGTGCCGCCGTTCTGGACGATCGGCCAGACGATCGACTACATGCGCGAAGACAATGACCTGCCCGAGCGCTTCAGCCAGATATTTGTCATCGACCCGACCTTCAAGCTGCTTGGCGCCATCGATCTTGACCAGATCTTGCGTACCAAGCGGGTGGTCAAGGTCGAGGAGATCATGCATGAAACCCGCCACGCCATTCCGGCCACGATGGACCAGGAGGAGGCCGCGCGCGAGTTTGAACAGTATGACCTTTTGTCAGCGGCCGTGGTCGATGAAAACGAGCGCCTCGTTGGCATCCTGACCATCGATGACGTCGTCGACGTCATCCAGCAGGAAGCAGAGGAAGATCTGTTGCGCATGGGCGGTGTCGGCGACGAAGAGTTGTCCGATACCGTTTTCGCTACGTCGCGCTCACGGGTGCCGTGGCTTTTGGTCAACCTGTTTACAGCTTTTCTTGCAGCGTCGGTCATCGGGCTGTTTGACCAGACGATCGAGCATATCGTCGCGCTTGCGGTGTTGATGCCAATCGTTGCCGGCATGGGTGGCAATGCCGGCTCGCAGACGATGACGGTTACGGTGCGCGCCTTGGCGACCAAAGACCTGGATATCTACAACGCCTGGCGCATCATCCGTCGTGAAATGGGCGTCGGCTTCATCAACGGCGTGATTTTTGCGATCCTGATCGGAATTGTCGCGGCGACCTGGTTCAGCGACCCCAATCTCGGCGGCATCATCGCAGCCGCCATGATCATCAACATGTTTGTCGCGGCGCTCGCAGGGATATTGATCCCGCTTCTCCTGGACAGGTTTGGCGTCGATCCCGCCGTTGCGTCTGCGGTGTTCGTCACCACCGTGACGGATGTCGTCGGGTTCTTCGCTTTCCTCGGGCTTGCAACATGGTGGTTCAACGTCACCTGATGGTTGTACTGCGGCGACCTTAGGGTTGTGTTGCTCAATTGACTGTTACGTAAGTGACGTGCGAAGTTCCGCCCGCAGCAACGGAGGCGATTCCGTTGTGTTGCGCTGGGGCGGTCGAATAGGGGCAGCGTATGGTTGAAAATCAACGCGAGCATGCCTCGATGCGCGGGGTGACGATGCGGGAATACTATTCGATCACCGAACTGACCCGTGAGTTCGGTATTTCGACACGTACGCTGCGCTTTTACGAAGACGAGGGGCTGGTCCAGCCGGTTCGGCGTGGCCGCACGCGCCTGTTCCGCCCGTCCGACCGGCACCTGATCCGTCAGATCTTGCGTGGCAAGAGACTGGGCTTCGCCATCAGCGAGATCCGTGAAATCATCCAGATGTACAGGGAGCCGCCCGGCGAAGTGGGGCAGCTCAACCTGATGATCAAGCGCATCGAGGAAAAGCGCGAGGAACTGCGCCAGAAGCGCCGCGATCTCGAAGACACGCTTGCCGAGTTGGATCAGGCGGAAGAGTCTTGCGTCGAGAGGCTGGCGGAACTTGGCGTGAACACCTGACGCTGGTTAAATCCAGCGCCGAACTTTCTTTGCGTAATCCTTGTATTTCTTGCCGAATTTCGTGGAAAGCACCTTTTCCTCGAATTCGATGGATACCTTCTGCGTGGCGAATGCCGCGACGAAAGCCAGCAATATGAACCACAGGATTCCAGAGATAAGCCCGACGCCTATCATCAGAAGCGTGTTGGCGAGGTAGAGCGGGTTTCGCGTAACCGCGAAAGGTCCAGAGGTGACCAGATGGGTAGGATCGCCGGTAGGGTTCAACGTCGTTTTGGCGCGAGTCATGGTGCGGACTGACGTTACCCACAGGGCGACGACGGCGACTATGACCAGCCAGCCGACGGCAAACAAGATGTCGCCAAGCGGCCCTGCAATCCAGGGCAGAGGGACGGTCAGTCCCAGAGCGACCGCCCCGGCGATTGCTGCCATGTAGATCAATGGCGGCCACGGAATTCCCGTCGATCTTGCTGCTGCCGTCATTGCACTGCTCCGCCTGAGACGCCTGCGTCGGTGCTTGCTGTACATTGAGCCGCGAGATCGCCGACATGGCGCTGGAAATCGGCAGTTTGGTCGGCTTTGGACAGCTTGTCGAGGCCATCATCCACGTTCAGTTCGCCAAGCATGCAGGTGCAGTAACGGGGACAGAAATCGGCGTCGCGCGTCTGTCGACATGAGGCTTCGCAGGAATTCATGAAGCCGGTCTCGAGGCTCACGACCTGCGCCGGCCAGACTTGGGAAAACAGCCACACGCAGGCGATGAGCAGCGGCTGATGAATGAGGTAGAAGGCGAGGCTGTGGCGTCCGGCAAGCTCGAGCGGGCGCATGGCGCGGAGAAGCTTTCGCTCTGCCAGCCACGTTAGGAAGCCAGCAGACTCTGCGAATTTCGTTGCCGCCATGCCGGCCAGCACCGCGCCGAACCATGGAAAAAGGGGAACGTAGTCATTCGACCGGGGAGGGACGGTCGAAAGCCCTACCCACCACAATGAAGGGTGGTCGAAAAATGGTGACCGCAAATGGTGGGGAGCCATGATAACGAGTGCCGCGATGACCAAGGTGGCCAATGCAGGCAAGCGCAGAAATGCGAGGCCGAGCAGGCTTGCAAGTGCGATCTGATGCAGGATGCCGAAAAAGATGAAGGCATTTGGCGTGGCGAAGTAGGTGGCAATCGTAATCGCCAGTGCGGCGGCTGCGACCATGCCCAGGCGCTTCCAAAAGCCGTTCCAGCGGATTCCGTGGGCGTGCGCCAGGACGAGGCTGACGCCGACGAGGAACAGGAATGTTGAGGCGATGCAGCGAGCATAGAGCTTCCAGCCGCCGAACTCCGTCAAGCCTGCCGGAGCGTAGCCGAAAAACTCAAGATCCCAGGTGAAGTGATAGCTTGCCATGGCCAGCAGCGCGACACCGCGTGCGATGTCTATTGCAACGATGCGCCGTCGCGGTGCCTTGGTGAAATCTGCGATCGTGTCGGTGGTCATGCGCACTCTGTCTTCGCCAGCGTTGGATACCCCTATCACGGCTGTTGTGGCTCAAGCAGCAGAAATGGATTGTTCAAGCGGTTGGTCCAGTGGAAGAAAGCCTTTGGTCGGCTTCGTTTTTGGGCTTCGTGGTGTCGATTTCCTGCTACTGGCACTGCACTCGCAATTGCAGATTTGCCTAGCGAATCCTGCAAAGGGATTCGGCCTCGGAGGAGCCTATGGGTACCCACGTGCGGCATCCTATGTGGCTTTCGGCGGTGCGTCCCGCCGGGGCTCGCACGTTTGCGTCGCTTTATGCCACCGAGTCGTTCGCCCGCGCCACGGTTTCGAGCGTTATCCCGATCCAGGCATATGAGATCCTGCAAAATGAGCAGACCGTTTCGATACTCTACACGGTCGTCTCGTTGTTGGGATTGTCCGTCACGCTGTTCATGCCGGTGCTGATCAGGCGGTTTGCCCGGCGCTGGGTCTACACGGCCGGGGCCTGCCTGCTCGCCTTCGGCTCGCTGTTCTTTGTCTCTCACACTCTGGCGGGCCAGATGCTCGGCATGCTGTGCAGGGTGATGGGGGCGAGCGCGCTGTCGATAACGCTCAACCTCTACATCATGGACCATATTCGCAAGACCGACTTCATGCGGTCGGAGTCATTGAGAATGGCTTGGTCGATGGTGGCGTGGACCGGCGGTCCGACCATGGGCATTTTTCTGTACACCCACTTTGGCATTTACGCGGCCCATGGTGCGGTCGCGATCTTCGCCTTCGTGCTGCTTGGCCTGTTCTGGTTCTACCGGCTAAGCGACAATCCGCTTATCGCGGCCGGCAAGAGCCGCGCGGTCAATCCGCTTGCCAATATCGGCCGCTTCATTTCGCAACCTCGTCTTCGGCTGGCATGGCTCATTGCGTTCGGGCGGTCGTGTTTCTGGACGACTTTCTTTGTCTATGGACCGTTGTTCATGGTTATCGCCGGGCAGGGCGAGATCGCCGGTGGCCTGCTGATATCGGCTGGCAATGCCTTGCTGTTCATGGCGATCTTCTGGGGCAAGGCCGGCAAGCGTTTCGGCGCGCGCCCCACGATGACGCTCGCCTTTATCGCCATGGCGATTGCCCTGTTTTCCGCCGGTGCGGTGGGCACGGCGGCGCCGCTTCTTACGGGCGCGCTGTTGTTGTGCGGTGCGTTTTTCACCATTGCGCTTGATGCGCTCGGCTCGACCGTTTTCATGCGATCGGTTCACTCTTACGAACGCCCACAGATGGCGGCGGTGTACCGCACCTATCTGGATTTTTCCGAACTGACCCCGCCGATGGTCTACTCGATCGTGCTGACGTTTTTCGGGCTGGGGTCGGTCTTCGTTACGCTTGGCTGTCTCATGGTGGTGTGCGGCATCGTTACGTGGCGCTACGTTCCGAAGTCGATGTAGGCCTCTTCGCTATGCACCAGCGGCAGCGTGCTGTTCTTTTACCCAGGCGTGGAATCGGGCCAGTTCATACTCTTCGGGCATGAGCACGCCCGCCCTGTGCGGCCTTGCGCGCAGGCCGAGCTGGTTCGTTTCGCAGATGGCCGCGTCTTCTTCCAATACCTGTTTTCCGAAGGCGATGATGTTGTCGATGTCGGACTGTGGGGCTGCCACAGCTTCCGGAAGGAACAGCCACTCGGCGGTCAGTTCCGTCTGTTCCGGCCCGAGCGGAACAAGGCGCACGACGCGGACGTAGTCAACGTGGCCGACAACGAACATGGACGGCAGGCTGGTGACGTAGGTCTGGCCGGCCTCGCGCTCGGCGTCGGTCAAGCCGCTGAAAACCGGCCCATGCGCAATGCCGTCGCGCGACCACGTTTCGGCGCCGGGCCGCAATTTTCCTGAAAATTCAGGCGCGTCATTATCTGCATGATGCATCCATTCCGGATCGTCCTGGCGGGTCATCAGGCCGCGGCCATATATTGGCACCAACTTGGACAGATCCTTGTGAACGCCTGGGCAGTGAAGGCACTCGTTGAAGTTCTCCCAGAAGACCTTCCAGTTGCAGTTCATCACCTTTGTGAAGGCATGGCCGCTGACCAGATCCTCCAAGGGCCAGTTGGTGAGATCGCCCGAGGCCGGATCAAAGAGGGTTTGTTCCGAAGCCTCCGGGGTCTCTGCCAGATTCACGAAGACAAAGCCGCGCCAGATCGTCAGCGCGACGGGGTAGAGCGGATAATCTGCCTTGTCGAAGCCGTCCGGCAAGGCTTTTGAAGGTACGCGCGCAAGGTTGCCCTGCAATGTGTAGCTCCAGGCGTGGTAGGGGCACGTGATCAGCCTGGCCTTGAGACGTCCGGACTCCTGCCTGCAAAGCTGCGATCCTCGGTGGCGACAGGTGTTGAAAAAGGCGCGCAGCGTGCCTGTTTCATCGCGCAGAATGAATATCTCCTGCGCCCCTATGCGGAACCGGCGAAAGGCGAGCGGTTCGGCAAGATCAGCTTCGCGGCAAGCGAAAATCCAGTTGCGATACCAGATAGCTTCAAGATCCCGGCTGTAGCTGGCTTCGTCCCAATAGCTGGCCGACGGCAGGGTGGGTTCAAGCCGCGTCAGGCCGTTGTACGGATTGCGTTCGCTTTGGCTTGGCTGCATGGGACAACCCTCTTTCCAGAGCCCACACCCGGCAAGCGCATTTGTCAATCATTGGCTTGTAGCGACGGGTGCGCCGCACCGGGAGTCGCAATTCGGTTTGGCGTGAGCGATATCTTTCCGTTAGGAGAAAGGCGGCCTGCGTGGAAATGCGGAGATATGGTCGCCAGCATGAAAAGCCTGACATTCATCATCGGAGGCGCGCGATCGGGCAAGAGCAGGCACGCCGAGGAGTTGCTGACGACGTTGCCGCGGCCATGGACCTATATTGCGACGGCGGAAGCCTATGACGATGAAATGCGCGAGCGCATTGCCATGCATCGCTCGCGGCGCGGTGAAGGATGGCTGACGGTGGATGCGCCGCTCGATCTGGTGGGTGCAATCGCGGCGCTGCCAGACGACCAACCCATTTTGATTGACTGCCTGACACTATGGCTGACCAACCATATGCTGGCGGAACACGATCTCGAGGCCGAATCGACGCGACTGGCCGACGTTCTGGCCCGTCCACGCGGGCCGTGGTTCGTTGTTTCCAATGAAGTCGGCCAAGGCATCGTGCCCGACAATGCCCTGGCCAGGCGATTTCGCGACGAGGCGGGGCGGTTGAATCAGAAGATGGCCGCAGTTGCCGATACGGTTCTTCTCATGCTGGCAGGCTTGCCGCTCAAGGTGAAATGACATGACGGATACTCAAGACCCGACCATCGACGACAAGGAAGCCGAACGGCACCGCGCGAAGATGGCCAAGCGCAAGGCGGTGCAGGACGCGGAAGTTGCCGGGAAAACGATCGAAAAGGGGCTGTTGATTATCAACACTGGCCCCGGCAAGGGCAAGTCGACGGCAGCGTTCGGCCTGGCCTTGCGGATGCTTGGCTATGGCAAGCGGGTCGGCGTCGTACAGTACATCAAGGGTGCCTGGCATACGGGCGAAAAAGATGCGCTCGCGGCGTTCGGAGACCGCGTTTCGTGGCACACGATGGGCGAGGGATTCACTTGGGAAACACAGGATCTGAAGCGCGATATTGCCGCGGCTGAAGCGGCATGGGAGAAAACTCTTGAGCTAATGGCCGACCCGACGATCAGCCTGTTGGTGCTCGATGAGCTGAACATCGCGCTGCGCTACGAGTATCTCGACCTCGACAAGGTGATCGCAGCTCTCAAGGCGCGGCGTGAAGGGCTGCACGTGGTGATTACTGGTCGCAACGCCAAGCCGGCATTGGTCGAGGCGGCAGACCTGGTGACGGAGATGGGTTCTACGAAGCACCATTTCTCAGCTGGCGTTAAGGCCCAGCAAGGCATCGAGTTCTAATCAAGCGGCTAGATTAGAATGAGTGCTGAAAGAATGGCGAACAGGACGATCAGCAGCGCATCGGCCATTCGATAAAGGCTGAGCGCGCGCCGAATGTCGGCGCTGGTCGCCTCGCGCATGCCGCCTTCGCCCATGAAGGCGTCGTTTACCATAACGCCGCCATATGTGCGGGGACCGGCCAGCGCCAACCCAAGGGCACCTGCCATGGCAGATTCCGGCCAGCCGGCGTTTGGCGAACGATGCTTGCCGGCATCGCGCCAGACGGCATCCCTTGCGCGCTTCGGGTCGGCGTCCTTCACGAAATGGGCCGCAATTACGATGAGCAGGGCCGTGAGGCGTGAAGCCGGCAGGTTGATGAGGTCATCGAAACGCGCCGCCGCCCAGCCGAACGCCTCGTGGCGAGGGGTGCGATGGCCAATCATGGAATCGGCCGTGTTGACGGCTTTGTAGGCAACGCCGCCAACCAATCCGCCGGCACCCAGCCAGAAGGCGGGTGCGACGATGCCGTCGGAAAAATTCTCGGCAAGGCTCTCGATGGCCGCGCGGCTTACGCCGGCTTCGTCAAGTTTTTCAGGGTCCCGGCCGACGATCATCGACACGGCCTTCCGCCCGCTTTCCAATCCGCCGGTCTCCAGCGCTGTGGCTACCGCCTCCACGTGTGCGGCGAGGCTGCGCTGAGAGAGGAGCGAACTGGCAATTACGGCCGTAACCAGCAAAGCCAGCGCGCTATTGCCAAGGATGAAGTTGATTACCGATGCGATGAGAGCGGGGATCAGGATCAGGATGACCAGTGCCGCAATTCCCCACAGGCGACGCGTGGTGTCGGGCTGAGAGGCGCGGTTGAGCCGCGTATCGAGAAAGGATATCAGCTTCCCGATCCATGTGACCGGATGACCGATCGCGCGATAGATTCGGTCCGGATATCCGAATGGCAATTCGACGACCAGTGAAATGAAGGCAATCAGGACCGACATGGAAATTCCGGACGAAGTGGCTGCGGGGGTCGATCATGGCGGAAGCCTCGGTCGGGCCAAGGCGCTGTTTCCGCAAGCGCCGGAACCGTTCGTCGACCTTTCTACCGGGATCAATCCGCACTCCTATCCGCTTTTCGATATGCCCGCCACAGCATTGTCGCGGCTGCCGGAGCAGGCGCGTGCCGATCACTTGGCAGCGGTTGCTGCGGTTGCGTATGGCGTTCGATCCGCGGCGCAAGTGGTAGCTGGACCGGGTACTCAGATATTGTTGCCGCGTGTGGCATCGCTCGTTGCACCGGGAACGGCCCGCGTGCTCGGGCCGACCTACGCCGAACATGCGCGCGCGGCTGGCATTGCCGGTCACAAGGTCGAGGAAGTTTCCCGGTTCGACGAATTGCACGATGCCGACCTTGCCATCGTCGTCAACCCGAACAATCCGGATGGCCGGGTGATCGAGCGCGAACGGCTTCTGGAGCTTGCCGCGTCGCTGCGCGGCAAGGGTGGTTTGCTCGTGGTAGATGAAGCTTTCATGGATGTTGGGCCGCGCGAACAGAGCATCGCAGGCGACGTGGGGCAGGGCGGCATGGTCGTGTTGCGATCCTTCGGCAAGTTCTTCGGTCTGGCAGGCGTGCGGCTGGGCTTTGCCTTGGCTTGTGAAACGATAGCCAGCCGGCTGGCTGCGCAGCTTGGGCCGTGGGCTGTGGCGGGACCGGCGCTGGAATATGGGGTGCGGGCTCTGGGCGACACCGGATGGCAGGACGCAATGAGGGCAAGGCTGGGCGTGGAAGCGGCTCGGCTGGACGGTTTGCTGGATTTCCACGGCGCGCGGGTGTCAGGAGGCACGTCGCTTTTCCGATATATCGATTTTGATCGGGCCGGATCGCTGTTTTCCGCACTGGGTGAGCGCGGTATCCTGCTTCGCCATTTCGCCGACCGCCGGAATGTGCTGCGCATCGGATTGCCCGGCAGCGAGGAAGAGTGGCATCGTCTGGAGTCGGCGCTCGCCGCATGGTCCGAGGTGGAAAAGGCATGAGTGAATCCTTGATCCACGTTTGCCCGCTGTCGAAACTGGAAGATACGGTTTCCCGCGTCGGGGCTGAGCGCGTTGTCTCACTTTTGACTGCGGGGACGTTGATGACGCGGCCGGTGTCAATAACGACCGAAAACCATCTCTATCTCGAGATGAACGATATTGTGGAAGCGCAGACAGGCATGACTTTGCCCGGCGAAAGTCATGTACGCAACTTGCTCGATTTCGCACATGGCTGGGATTGTGCACGTCCGCTGGTCGTTCACTGCTACGCCGGCATAAGCCGCTCTACGGCGGCGGCGTACATCATCACCGCCGCGCTCAGGCCCGAGCGACATGAGAAAGAACTGGCGGCGACGCTGCGCTGGCTGTCGCCCTCGGCAACACCCAACCCCAGACTCATTGCGGTTGCAGACGTGCTGTTGGGACGTGAGGGGAGAATGATCGAAGCGATCAAAGGTATCGGCCGAGGGGCCGACGCGTTCGAAGGAACGCCATTTGAACTGCCGCTTGATGCCTAGCTGACCGGTCAGGAGAGCCAGTCGGAAAGCTTCGCTTTGCGCACGTCGTGCAGCAAGGTGACGAAACCTGCCGCCTGATGCTCGGCGGTCTGGCGACCTTTTTCCGCAGTGGCGGCTGCTGCGTCGCCGACAACACCGTTCGGGTTGAGGTCGGTTGCGATCCAGGCGAAGGCATGTGGGCTTTGCGGCTTCAACAGATCGAATTCGCGCTCGGCCTGTGCCGTGCGAGAAACGAAGTTTTCGGCCTTGCGCATGTCTACGAGTTCAGGCCTGAAATGCAGCATGAGCGACGTTTCAATATCGCCGCCATGGATGCCTTGGCGCACTTCAAGATCACTGAATAAGCCTTGAGGGCGACCGAACCGTTCCCAGCTTGTCTTGACGGCCAACATGTCGAAGCGAACGCGGAGATTGCGGGCGGCGATGCTGACGATGTCTTCGTTGCCGCCGTGCGAGTTCACGAAAACCAGCTTCTTGACGCCAGCGCGGGCCACGGACGCGCCGAGTTCCGTCCACGCCTCGATCAAGGTGGCTGGAGATAAAGTCAGCGTGCCCGGTGCGTAAACGTGCTCGTCGGATTTCCCGACCGCCTGAATCGGCAAGATGCGCACATCGAGGCTGTCGGGCAGCCGCGAAACCACCGTTTCCAGCATTCCGATCATGATGGCCGTGTCGGTCGAGATCGGCAGATGCGGGCCGTGCTGTTCGATTGCGGCAACGGGCAATACAGCGACGGTCGCCTCATGATCAATATGCGCAAAATCGGCCGCTTTGAAGTCGCCCCACCAAGCTCGCCTTGTTGTCCCGCCCATGTCGCATTCCGGCACTGTTGTTTGCTCTGCCGCGAGCTTTATCTGTTTCCAGCCGGCAGGGCGAGGGGAAAGGCTATTGCCGCACCCGTTCAGATTTCGGGTCGTACATGGGCTTCAGCGAAGCTTCGGCGGCAAATCTCTCGCCTGCAATTTCGATCTCGTAGGATGAGGCGAGTAGATCAGTCTCGCTTTCGCCGACGCTTGGCACGTAGCCCAATCCGATCGCACCGCCGAGATGGTGGCCGTAATTGCCGCTGGTGATGGTGCCGACAATCTTGCCGTCACGCACGATGGCCTCATTGTGGAACAAGAGTGGCTCAGGGCTTTTCAGCCTGAACTGAACGAGCCTGCGCGACAGGCCGGCTTCCTTTTTCCGCATGACTGCTTCGCGCCCGGTGAAGTCACCTTTCGCGGCCTTGACGGCAAAGCCGAGGCCGGCTTCGAGGACGTGGTCTTCATCGGTGATGTCGTGGCCGAAATGGCGGAATGCCTTTTCGATGCGGCAGGAATCCAGCGTGTGCAGCCCGCACAGCTTCAAATCCAGATCCGCTCCGGCTGTCTCGATTTCCTCGAACACGTGTGCGGCTTGATCGGTTGGCACATAGAGCTCCCAGCCGAGTTCTCCGACATAGGTGACGCGATGAGCGCGAGCTGTGCCGAGACCGATTTCTATCTCCTGAAACGTTCCGAATGGATTGTTTTCGTTGGAGAAATCATTCGGGCTCACCTTTTGAATCAAGTCGCGGGAGCGAGGGCCCATGAGGCAGAGGACACTTTCCGCTGCGGTGACATCGGTGATGACGACAAACTCATCGCGCAGATGCTTTCTCAGCCAAGCAAGATCGCGCTGCAGGGTTGCCCCCGGAACGACGAGGAAAAAGGCGGTTTCGGAAAGCCGGGTTACTGTGAGGTCGCTTTCGATGCCGCCGCGCTGATTGAGCATCTGCGTGTAGACAATACGACCCGGCTCGACATCGACGTCGTTGGCGCAGAGCCGCTGCAGGAACGCGCAGGCGTAGCGACCCTCGATCCTGACCTTGCCGAAGGACGTCATGTCGAACAGGCCGACGCCATTGCGAACAGCCAGATGTTCGTCGCGCTGATTGTCGAACCAGTTCTGTCGCTTCCACGAATAGCGGTATTCGCGTTCCTGGCCGTTCCGCGCGAACCAGTTTGCACGCTCCCAACCTGCAACCTCTCCGAAGACCGCGCCGCGCGCCTTCAGATGCTCATGCAAGGGTGAGCGGCGGACACCACGTGCCGTCGTCACCTGTCGATAAGGGAAATGATCTGCATAGAGCAGTCCGAGCGTTTCGCCGACGCGCTCCTTCAGATATCGGCGGTTTTTCTGGAAAGGCTGCATGCGGCGGATATCGACTTCCCAAAGGTCGAAAGGCGCTTCGCCGTCATTGATCCATTGCGCCAGCGCCATGCCGGCGCCGCCGGACGAAACGATGCCGATGGAATTGTAACCCGCTGCAACCCAATAGCCGCCGAGTTCCGGGGCTTCGCCGAGGTAGTAGCGGTCGTCGGGGGTGAAGCTTTCCGGGCCATTGAAGAAGGTATGGATGCCGGCTGTTTCGAGCATCGGCATGCGGTTGATGCCCATTTCGAGGATTGGCGAGAAGTGATCCATGTCCTCCGGCAACTGGTCGAAGCAGAAATCTTCGCTGATCCCGTTCATTCCCCAAGGTTTGGCGACCGGCTCGAAGGCACCAAGCATCATCTTACCGGCGTCTTCCTTGTAGTAGGCGCACTCATCGGGAACACGCAGCACCGGCAGTCGGGATAGGCCGGGAATCGGTTCGGTGACGAGGTAGAAGTGCTCGCAGGCGTGAAGCGGGATGTTGACGCCGTTCTGCTGGCCGAGTTCCCGCGCCCACATGCCGGCGCAGTTGATGACGATGTCGGTTTCGATCATTCCCTGGTCGTCGCCCTGGGCCCACGATACACCGCTGACGCGTCCGTTTCTCGTGTGGATCTTTGTGATCTTGACGCCTTCGACGACCTTTGCGCCGCGCTGGCGCGCACCCTTGGCAAGCGCCATTGCGATGTTGGCCGGGTCGCATTGGCCGTCGAGCGGCAGATGCACGGCTCCCACCACGTCCGAGGTGTTGAGATGCGGGTACATCTGCTTGACCTCTGTGGGCGAGATTTCACGCACATCGACATCGAAGGCGCGGGCAACGGTGGCCTGCCGGTAGATTTCGTGCTTGCGCTCCTCGGTCAGAGCCACTGTAATCGAGCCGACCTGCCGCATGCCGGTGCCGACGCCGGTTTCTTCCTCGAGCTTGACGTAGAGGTCGGCAGAATATTTCGCCAGGCGCGTCATGTTCTGAGAGCCGCGCAACTGGCCGATGAGGCCCGCCGCATGCCATGTCGTGCCGCAAGTGAGCTGCTTGCGCTCCAGAAGCACGATGTCGGTCCAGCCGAGCTTGGCCAGATGGTAGGCTACCGAACAACCGGAGACGCCGCCGCCGATGATGACTGCGCGTGCCTTGGACGGCAGCGGCTTTGCAGACTGAGCGCTCATGCCGCCTCGCGACGATAGATTGAAATGAAGTGGCGAAGACGCCGCGCGGCCTCCAGAAGCACAGGCTCAGGCTGGCACATGCTGACGCGCAGATGGCCTGCGGCGGCGTCACCGAAGCTCGATCCGGGCATGATCCCGACCTTTTCAGCTTCGAGAAATGCCCAAGCAAATTTTTCGTCGTCAGGCTCCACTGCGCTGATGTCGAGCATCACGTACATGCCGCCTTCCGAACCGCGGACGGTGACGTCGTTCATGCCGTGCATGGCGTCGATGAACAGATTGCGCCGGCCCTCATAAAGCCGGGCGATCTCTGCCACGCCGTAGTCATTCTCGATTGCCTCGACGGCAGCGCGCGAGATGAAGTCCGGCATGCCGTAGGTGGAAACGAGGTTGAGGTCGATGAGTAGGGTGATGATATGTTCGGGGCCTGTCAGCCAGCCGACGCGCCAGCCGGTCATGCCGTGGCTCTTCGACATCGAATTGATGACCAACGTGCGTTCGGCCATGCCGGGCAGCGCGCGAGGCGAAAGGTGTTCGCTGCCACTTAGTGTCCAATAGACTTCGTCTGAAAGCAGCCAAAGGTCATGGCGACGGCAGACGTCGGCGATGCCTTCCAAGGATTCGCGGGTGTAGACCGCGCCCGTTGGATTGTTCGGGGAGTTGACGAGGATTGCGCGCGTGTTTGGCTTGACCGCTTTTTCTATAGCTGCCGCATCGGGTTGGAAGCCATCCTCGGCGCGCGTTTCCACGACGGTGAAATCTGCACCCGCAGACCGGAACGTGCCGGGGTAGGTGGCATAGTAAGGCGCTACGACTATTGCGTGGCCGCCCTGATCGATGGTGCCATGCACGGCGGCATAGAGGGATGCTTGCCCTCCGGGAGTGGCGATAACCTCGTTGGGTGAGGTTTCAATGCCGGTGCAGCGTGTGGACAGCTTGGCCATCGCGGCGCGGAGTGCGGGAATGCCGGGGAGGTGGGTGTAGTGGTGGTGGCCGGCGCGCACAGAGCTTACGCAGGCCTCCACGGTCTCGCTTGGCGTGTGGAAGTCATGGTCGCCGACCGACAGCAAGATGATGTCTTCGCCGGCCTGCTTGCGGGACCATGCGGAAAAGTGGACTTCCCAGCCATCCTTTCCGGATGGAATGATGCCGGAGATGCGGTTTGACGGTTTGGGCATGGATCAGGCTTTCAATCTTTGGTTGTCCGGGTCCCAAAGCGGTTCGTCCTTCTGGACGATTGCCTTGAAGCGATCGCCGAAGATCTCGATCTCGACGGTGCTTCCCGGTTCGGTGAGGTCTGCGCGCAGCATGCCCAGCGCGATCGATTTGTCTATCCGGTGGCCCCAGCCTCCTGACAGAGTTTCGCCGACAATCTTGCCGTCATGCCAGAGCGTCGACATGTAAGGCGCATCGCACTCGCCGGGGCCTTCGACCACAAGGGTGACAAAGCGTTTGGTGACACCCTGCTGCTTCTCGTTTGCGAGCGCGGTCTTGCCCCTGAAATCGGGTTTTTGCCACCTCACGAAACGCTTCATACCGCCCTGAAGTACTGAATAGTCGGTAGAAAGGTCCTGCTTCCAGGCGCGGTAGCCTTTCTCCAGCCGGAGCGAGTCAAGCGCGAACATGCCAAAAGGCTTCAGGCCGTGCTTTTGGCCGGCCCGCCAGATCGCGTCGAAAACAGCGGGCGTGTCGGCTACCTTCGAGTGGATTTCCCAGCCGAGTTCGCCGGCGAAAGAGACACGGATCAGGCGCACCGGGCGGCTCGCGATGGCTGTTTCCTGATGGGTCAGCCAAGGCATGGCAAGATCTGCTGCGCAGACTTCGGCAAGGATTTCGCGCGACTTCGGACCAGACAGGATTTGCGTCGAATACTCTTCCGTCCGGTCGGTGAGGGTGAACGGCGCATTGTCAGGCATATGACGCCTTAGCCATTCGAAATCGTGCAGTTGCGCAACGGCTGCCGTGATCAACGTCATCGCGTCTTCGGAATGGCGCACGATCGACATTTCGGTGACGATGCGACCCTTGTCGTCAGCGAAATATGCGAGGCCGATGCGTCCCGGCTTCGGCACCGAGCCTGTGATCTGGCCGTCAAGCCATTCGGCGGCACCCGGCCCGTTCAGTTCGAAACGCGAGAAACCCGGCAAATCGAGAATGCCGGCGGCATCCCTCACGGCTAGGCATTCTTCGCGAATGCGCTTTTGCCATGGGCCGTCACGGCGGAAGGTCTGGGTCGATTCTTCGGACGTGTCGTCGCCCGGATGTGCGTACCAATTGGCGCGCTCCCACCCGTTGGCTGCGCCGAACTGTGCGCCGAGCGCCTTGATGCGGTCGTGGATCGGCGAGAGCTTGCGGTCACGTGCTGCCGGCCAAGCGTGGCGCGGGAAGTAGATGGCATATTCGTGGCCGTAGACTTCCTGGCCCTTGGCTACCGCATAGGCGGGATCAGAGGCAAACGGCGTGAATCGGCGCGGATCGCACGACCACATATCCCATTCCGTCTGGCCTTCGGTGACCCATTCGGCGAGCACTTTGCCTGCGCCGCCTGCCTGGGCAATGCCGAAGGTGAAGACGCAAGCTTCGAATGCGTTGGGCACGCCCGGCATCGGTCCGATCAGCGGGTTGCCGTCGGGGGCGTAGGGGATCGGCCCGTTGATGACCTTGGACAGGCCGGCCGTCCCGAGGATAGGCATACGGGACACCGCGTCGGCCAGATAATGTTCGAGCCGGTCGAGATCGTCCGGGAAAAGTTGGAAGGAGAAGTCATCCGGCATCAAATCGTCGGCGCTCGCCCAATGCGCGCGGCAATTGCGCTCGTAAGGGCCGAGATTCATGCCGTTCTTCTCTTGCCTCAGATACCATGAGGTGTCGACGTCGCGCAGCAGCGGCAGCTTATGGCCCGCTTCCCTCGACCATGCCGCGAGTTCGGGGATCTCCTCGAACAGGATGTATTGATGGCTCATCACCATCATCGGCACCTTGAGGCCAAACATATTGCCGACTTCGGCAGCCCGATAGCCTGCCGCATTGACGATGATCTCGCAGCGGATTTCGCCCTGTCCGGTCTCTACGACCCACTCGCCCTTGTCACGGCGCACGCCGGTGACGGGGCAGAAGCGGATGATCTTCGCGCCCATGTCGCGGGCGCCCTTGGCCAGCGCCTGGGTAAGCTGGGCCGGGTCGATGTCGCCGTCGCTTGGGTCGTACAGCGCACCCAGCAGGTCTTGCGTGTCGATGAACGGATAGCGTGACTTGATCTCGTCGGTGCCGACGACCTCGATATCCATGCCCTGATAGCGGCCCATGCCCTTGGCGCGCTGGAATTCGCGCATGCGCTCCTTGCCGTGGGCAAGCCTCAGCGAACCGGTAACGTGGTAATTCATCGGATAGTCGACCGCCTTGCCAAGCCCGCGGTAGAGCTCGGTCGAATAGCGCTGCATGTTCATCAGCGACCACGACGTCGAAAAAGTAGGGACGTTGCCTGCCGCGTGCCAGGTGGAGCCGGAGGTGAGCTCGTTCTTCTCCAGAAGTACGCAGTCGGTCCATCCGGCCTTGGCGAGATGATAGAGCGAGGAGGTGCCGACGGCACCGCCGCCGATGATCACCACGCGCGCCGTCTTTGGAAAATCTGCCATTCAATCCTCCCAAGTCCGCTTCAATAAACCGGCGGTGAAACGGTCCAGATCACCACAGCCGGTTCGGTGCCTGGATTGCGCCAACGGAACGGTTTATGATCGAAGCGGAAACTGTCGCCGACTTCCAGCCGATGCCAATCGCCGGCAATCTCCAATTCGAAAATGCCCGAGACGACGTAGCCTGCCTCTTCCGTCGGGCGTAGCGACGGCTCGCGCAGCTCCGCACCCGGCGCAAAGACCGAACGCAGCATCTCGAAGCTGCCGCCAAGGTCCGGCGAGAGGAGCTCTTCAACCAGCCCGGTTTCGCTTGTTCCCAGTGACCGGCGGCGTTCGGCGCGCACGATCAGGCCGCGCTCGCTTTCATCGGGAACGTCGTGACTGAAGAAAAGGCTGACCGGGACTTCAAACAGCTCGGCAAAGGCCCGAAGGTCGCCAAGCGAAGGAATCGACATGCCGCGTTCCACCTGGCTCAGCCAGCCGATCGAACGGCCAAGCTTCAAAGCCACTTCGGCGAGCGTCAAGCTTCGCGCCTTGCGCAGCGCACGAATGTCGCTGGCGAGAAGGCGTTCGCCTTCCTGGCTTTCTGGCTCAATGGCGATTGCTGTCGATGGCACGGTGACGACCTTGATGGAAACGGGGAAGTTCATGAAAAAATGACCTATGTTTTCATGAGACGGGAATCTCATGAAGGAATCAAGAAAAATTTCATGGGCCAGACGGTGGTCTGACCCATGCAAAACTGATTGAGGGGTTACTTATCTTACTTCGTAGCCGACTTCCTCGCTGGCACGGCAAAGTGCGTGCCAGAAGCTGCGGGCGAAGGAGCGGAACACGTAGACATCGAACTGATCGGGGGCGGAGCGCTGGATCTGGGCGAAGATGTCGTGATGCACCGTGGACCGCCCTGCGCCAACGGGAAAGGCGACGAGCGAGAAGTCGATGGCGAAGAACTTGGCGAGCACCCATGCCGCCTTGGCGCCGCTGATGCGAATGGCGGTGCGGCCGTGTGAAAGGTCGGTAACCGTCCCGACTTCCGGCGACACGGCCTTGGTGAGAGCCTCGGAGATGCTTTCGGCCTCGTCCACGACGATGAATTTGGCCGGCGCGAAGCCAAAGGCGGCTTTCTGGCCGTTGGCGACACCGCCACCTGCGCCGTCCGGCAATGCAAGGCCGGTGACCTTCTTGATAGCTGCGATGATCGCTTTTTCTTGGCCGGGCCACGCGGCCAGTTGAATAATGGAACCGGGTGCGATCTCGGACAGCACCACGCCGACGCCGTTTTCGAACTGGCCGCGCGAACCCGGACGCAGAACAGGCTCCAGTGGTGACAAGCGCTCAGCCATGCATGCGGCTCCCTTCCGGGTCATAGAAGTGGTGGCTGACGATCTGGACGGGGCCGAAGCGCTTGCGCAGCGGGTCGGAGACGAAAGCGCGGCTGCCGTGGCGTGCCTTTCCGCCCTTGACCAAGGCGAGCGCAATGTACCTGCCGAGTGCGGGTGAGTAGCAGGCCGCCGTTATGTGGCCGATGGAACCGTGCGGGTTCTGCTCGTCCAGTTCTTCAACGACATGCGCACCGCCGTTGAACGGGCGGTTGTCAAGCGAGAGCAGGCCGACAAGCTGCAGGCGGTCTGACGAGGTCAGGCCGTTGCGGTCCATCATCGCCGAACCGATGAACGGCTTCTTGGACGATAGCATCCAGTCGAGATGCAGGTCGCGCGCGGTCGTTCGCCCGTCGATTTCCGCGCCGGTGACGTGACCCTTTTCGATGCGCATCGTGCCTAGCGCTTCCAGCCCGTAAGGAACCAGCCCGAACGGCTTGCCGGCATCGATGAGGGCTTGCCAGACATGGGTGCCGTAGTCGGCGCCGGAGTAAACCTCAAAGGCCATTTCACCGGAGAACGAAAGACGGCAGATCATCACCGGGACATCGGCAATCTTGCCGTGTACAATTCCCATGAAGGGAAGGGCGGCGTTGTCGACGGGCGTTCCCTTGACGCAGCTTGCCAGTATGTCCCGGGCTTTTGGCCCGCCGATTGCAGCACCTGCCCACTGGTCGGTGACAGAGGTCAGGGTGACCTTGAGATCCGGCCAGATGATGTCGAGGAAGTATTCCAGATGCTGCATGACCTTGCCCGCGTTGGCGGTGGTGGTGGTCATGAGGAAATCGTTCTTTCCCAGACGCCAGGTTGTTCCGTCATCCATCGCGATGCCGTCTTCGCGCAGCATAAATCCGTAGCGAGCCTTGCCGATGGCAAGCGTGGAGAACATGTTGGTGTAGACGCGGTCGAGGAATTCGGCGGCGTCCGGCCCCTGCACGGCGATCTTGCCGAGCGTGGAGACGTCGACGATGCCGGCGGTTTCACGCGTGGCCTTGGCCTCGCGCACATAGGCTTGCTCGATCGTTTCACCGGCATGACCATAGATCATCGGGCGGTGCCAGAGACCTGCCGCGTAAAAGCTCGCGCCATTTTTGACGTGCCAGTCGTGCATCGGCGTCAGCCGCTCGGGGCGGATGTCGCCATACCTTTCCGCCGCGAGCGAGCCGATCGACACCGGCGCGAAGGGTGGGCGGAACCGCGTGGTGCCGACTTCGGGAATAGGCTTTCCGAGCGCTGCGGCCATGATGGCGAGGCCGGGGATATTCGAGGTCTTGCCCTGATCCGTCGCCATGCCAAGCGTGGTGTAACGCTTCAGGTGCTCGACCGAGACGAAGCCTTCGCGGTGGGCCAGACGCACATCTTCGGAAGTGACGTCATGCTGGAAGTCGACGAAGCTTTTGCCGTTGGCCCGGATCTCGAACACCGGCGCCGGCGCAGGATCGCCGGCAACGGCATCGGCAACCGGCAAATCGTCATTGGCGGCGGCCTTTGCGCCCGCTGCCGCAAGTCCCGCAGCATGGCCTTCGGCGATTGCCTCCGTCGTGGAGAAGCTGCCGTTGAATGCGCCGGCGCCGATCCAGCTTTGCGTTGGCTCGGGCGGCAGGAATGCTTGCAGTTCGTTGTCCCACCGGGCTTTTGCGCCCGCCTGGCTGGCGAGATGGATCGCCGGCGACCAGCCACCCGACATCAACAGGCAATCGGCCTGAATGGTGCGCGCTTCACCGCTCAAGCCGCCGTTCGTGGCCTCGAACCGCTGTACCTTGATGCTGGTAACCGCCGTACGGCCTTCGGTTGCAACGACTGCGTGACCTGTGTGGATTTGAGCGCCCGCGTCGCTGGCCAGATTGCGCATGGCATCGGAAATATTTGCGCGCACGTCGATGATCGCTGCGATACCAGCCCCGGCCTTCTGCAGCGCAACGGCAGCGTGGTAGGCGTTGTCGTTGTTGGTGAAAAGCGCCACCTTGCTGCCAGCCAGAACGCCGAATTCGTTGGCATAACGCCGCGCGGCACTTGCCAGCATGACACCTGGCCTGTCGTTGCCTGGGAATATCAACGGCCGTTCCATGGCACCGGTCGCCAGCACCACCTTCTTGGTCCGGATGACCCAATGACGATGGCGTGGCTCGCCCTTGGCGGGCCGCTCCTTGTGATCCGTGACGCGCTCAAGCGCGGCAAGCATGTTGCCGTCGTAAAAGCCCCACACGGTGGTTCGCGGCAACACGCGAATGTTGGGGTGGGTCTTGAGTCCTTCGGCAAGACCGGCGGCCCATTCCGCAGCGGGCATGCCGTCGATGGTTTCGCCCGACCAGTTGGCGGAGCCGCCAAGCCTTGCATCGAGTTCGGCCACGATGACGCGCGCGCCCTTGTCTGCTGCTGCGGCTGCGGCCATCAATCCCGCTGGTCCTGAACCAACGACCAGAACGTCGCAAAACGCATTCATGCGCTCGTAGCGCGAAGGATCAGCCGCTCGCCCGGCGCGGCCAAGACCCGCCGCGCGACGAATGAAGTGCTCGCACAACATCCAGAAGCGCGTGCCCTTGAAGGGACCGATCGCGGGGCCCATGAAAGTCTTGTAGTAGAAACCGGCCGAGATCAGCTTGCCGGCAAGCTGGTTGACCGCGCTGACGTCCCATTTCAGAGACGGGAAGCGGTTCTGGCTTTCAGCCACGAGGCCGTCATAGATTTCGACGGCGGTTGACGGCACGTTCGGCTCGCGTACGTCGCCTCGTAATACCGTCACCAATGCGTTCGGCTCATCGACGCCAGCGGTCAACACACCACGCGGGCGGTGGTATTTGAAGGAACGGCCGAACAGGGTAACGCCGTTGGCGAGGAGGGCGGAGGCCAGCGTGTCGCCGGCGTGGCCGGTGAAAGCTTTGCCATCGAAGGTGAAGCGGATGGTGCGCAGGCGGTCAATGCGTCCACCGGAAGTCGCGCGGCGCGGACTCATGCCTTGGCTCCCCGCCTGGACGGCGACCGGTGCGGAACATGTCCGCGCGCGAATACGACGCTCGAGATTTCGTGGGTCAGAGTGTTGCGCACCACCCTGAGATGCGACCGGCATCCGCCGGAGTGCTGCCAGACTTCGTTGTGGTCACCGGCCGGATTCAGCCGGTCATAAACATACTCGTTCCACGCATCGAGATTCTGCGAAGCAGGCGCAGGGCGCTCGCGGTTGCCGTCACCCTGGTAGGTGAATTCGGACACGTCGCGCGGCCCGCAATATGGACAGGTGATCAGCATGGCTTCGTATCTTTTTGCTCTGCCAAGGTCATGGACTAATGCAGCCGGGGCGTTGCGCCCTGGCCCTTGTCGTCAATGATGGCACCGTGACGGAAACGCTCGAGCGTGAAGGCGGCATTAAGCTCGTGCGGTTCGTCCTTGGCAATCGTATGGGCGAAGCACCAACCTGAAGCAGGCGTCGCCTTGAAGCCGCCGTAGCACCAACCGCAGTTGAGATACATGCCGGGCAAAGGTCCGGTCGTGATGATGGGCGAGCCGTCCATGGTCATGTCGCATACGCCGCCCCAGGACCGCAGCACGCGAGCCATGCCAAGGCTTGGGAAGAGCGCCAGCATTTCGGCCATCACCTCTTCCACGATCGGCAGGTTGCCGCGCTGGGCGTAGCTGTTGTAGCCGTCGAGATCGCCGCCATAGATGAGACCGCCCTTGTCGGACTGCGACATATAGAAGTGGCCCATGCCGAAGGTCACGACCGTGTCGATGAACGGCTTCAGCGATTCGGTGACGAATGCCTGCAAGACGTGGCTCTCTATCGGCATGCGCTCAATGCCGGCCAACTGCATGACGCGGCCCGTGCTGCCAGCGACGGCAAGCGCAACCTTCCTGGCTCGGATGTCGCCGCGCGTGGTCGTTACGCCGACGATGCGGTCGCCTTCGCGGATGAAGCCGGTCACCTCGCAGTTTTCGACGATATCAACGCCACGGCGGTCGGCGGCGCGGGCGTAACCCCAGGCAACGGCATCGTGGCGCGCCGTGCCAGCGCGTGGCTGCATGAGGCCGCCATAGATTGGAAAACGGGCATCCGGTGAGACGTCCATGGCGGGAATCAGCCGTGATATCTCAGCCGGCGTCATCAGTTCGGCATCGACGCCCAGATGGCGCATGGCATTGCCGCGCCTGGCGAAATCATCAAGTTGGGCCGGGGTGTGAGCGAGGTTCAGGCACCCACGCTGGGAAAACATCACATTGTAGTTGAGGTCATGGGACAAGCCTTCCCATAGCTTCATCGAATGCTCGTAGAAGCGGGTGTTGGCGGGCAGCAGGTAGTTGGAGCGCACGGCGGTGGTGTTGCGGCCGACATTGCCGGATCCGAGATAGCCTTTCTCAAGCACGGCGACATTGTTGATGCCGTGTTCCTTGGCGAGGTAGTAGGCCGTCGACAAGCCGTGGCCGCCGCCGCCGATGACGATGACATCATAGGAGGCCTTCGGCTCCGGCTTGCGCCAGGCCGGCTTCCAGTCCTTGTTGCCGTTGAGCGCGTTCTTGATCAGCGCCAGGGCCGAATATTCCGCCATCGTCGATATTCCGCCGTTTTCCAATTGTTCGTTCTGTGCGCGGGCAGACTATAGAGCAGGGTAACTTCAAAAGGCCAATATTGCGCCGCCGCTTTTCAACAAACCGACTCCGGCAGTTATGGCAAGGCGGCTTGCTCCTTCAAGCTCCCGTCTCTATCAATGGAGGTGTTTCATCCCCTTGTTTTGTCAGCGAGTCGCTAGCCTCGATATGCCCTTTCGGATGCTTCGCTACATTGTTGCCCTGATGCTTGCCGTCGCGGTGCTGTTGCCACAGACAGCAACGGCTCAGGACCAGGCTCCGGCCTCGACACCGCTTGTCGCTGAACAGCAAAAAGCCCTCGATACGCTTACGCGCATGGCAGACGGCTTTGAGAAGCAGATATCTCTTGAGGGGGAAGACGACGCCAAGCTAGTCGAGATTCGTCTCGGGCTTGAGGACATATCGCGCGAGGCGCTGCAGAGCGCGCTCGCCTTCAGGCCAAGGCTTGCCGAGATCAATGCGAGGCTCGAGCAACTGGGGCCAGCTCCCGCCGACGGCCAAGCCCCAGAGCCTGACATAGTCACGACCGAGCGTGGTCAACTGGCGGCCGAAAAGGCCCAGATCAATGGCGTGCTTGCCGCGGCGCAAAACCTTTCACTTCGCAGCAACGGGATGATCGACAAGATCGCCTTGATGCGCAGTGAGTTGTTCCGCAGCCTTTTGACCAAGCGCTATCAGCTCACCGATGCGCTGAGCGGCGAGGTGATCTCGGACGCCAACCAGGAATTCCGGAACTTCGTAAGTTCGCTGTCGTCGTGGATTTCGTTTGCCTTCAAGTTCAAATTCCAAGCCGTGGTGATTGCCACCTTCCTGGCGCTGATTGCTGCGGCAGTGCTGTTGATTGGCGGCAAACGCCTGTTTGGCCGATTGATCGAAGCAGATCCTGCAGCGGAAGAGCCATCCTATCTCAGCCGTCTGTCGGTTGCGTTCTGGTCGACGTTGCTTCCCACCGCCGCAGTTGGGGTGTTCTTCTCGGCGACCTACTTCTTCTTCAATTCATCCAATGTGCTGCGTGGCGATATCGGCGTTTTCCTGAGTGCCGCGATGCTGATCCTGACCACGATCTTCCTGGTCAACAGGCTGGCAAATGCAGCACTTGCGCCGAATTTGCCGAACTGGCGGCTGATCCCGGTAGAATCCAGCGCTGCTCGTTGGTTGGTGCATCTGGCGACGGCGATGGCAGTCGTCGTTGGAATCAGCAACTTCCTTTCGGTCGTCAACGAGCAGATGGGTTCGCCGCTCTCGCTGACCATCGCGCGCAGTTTCGTGGCGACGATTGTGGTTGGCCTGATCCTGATCCTGATGGGGCTGGTCAAGCCATTCAGAACCCATGAAGGCGTGTGGCGGCCGTGGCCGGCGTGGCTACGCTACAGCGCCTTCCTGCTCGGCGGTTTTACCATCGGCGCAGCGCTTTTCGGTTACATCGGACTTGCGCTGTTTGTCTCGCTTCAGGTCGTCGTTACCGGCACGATCCTGATTACGGCCTATATCGGATTCCTGTCGGCCAAAGCGATCGGCGAGGAGGGCGGTTTTGGCGGCTCGTCCGCTGGTCGTTGGCTGACCTCCAACGCCAACATGGAAGACAACACACTCGATCAGCTCGGCCTTGCGGTAAGCGTCGCACTCAACCTTTTGATCGTGGTGGTGTTCCTGCCGCTGATCCTGTTGATGTGGGGTTTCCAGCCCGGTGATATCCAGACTTGGGGCTACAAGCTGGCGACGGGTCTCAGCATCGGTTCGGTGACGATATCCTTCACCGGCATCCTTTCCGGCCTTGTCGTTTTCGCCATCGGCTACTTCCTGACACGCTGGTTCCAGGGTTGGCTCGATGGCTCGGTGATGGCGCGCGGCAAGGTGGATGCCGGCGTGCGCAATTCCATACGCCTGGCCGTGGGCTATGCCGGCGTCGCGGTGGCCGCACTGGTCGGCGTTTCGGCAGCCGGTATAGATTTGTCCAACCTCGCGCTGGTCGCAGGTGCGCTTTCTCTCGGTATCGGCTTCGGTCTCCAGAATGTCGTTTCGAATTTCGTTTCAGGCCTCATCCTGCTGGCCGAACGCCCGTTCAAAGTCGGCGACTGGATCGTTGCCGGCGATGTTAGTGGCACTGTCAGGAAGATCAGCGTGCGCGCTACCGAGATCGAGACGTTCCAGCGCCAGTCGGTCATCCTTCCCAACTCCAACCTCATCAATGGCGCCGTCGGCAACTGGACGCACCGCAACAAGCTTGGCCGGGTCGAGATCAAGGTTGGCGTTGCCTATGGTAGCGATGTGAAGCGGGTGCACGAAGTTCTGCTGGAGATTGCGCGCAGCCATCCGATGGTTCTTAAGAATCCGGAGCCGTTTGTTCAGTTCACCAATTTTGGCACGGCGGCCCTGGAGTTCGAGGTTCGCATCTATCTTGCGGATATATTGAACGGCGGCGGTGTCCAGAACGATATCCGGTTCGCCATCCTCGAAGCCTTCAATCGCGAGGGCATCGAGATACCGTCGACGCCACGCGCCGTTGTTGAAATGCCGAAGCTGGAACCTTGGCCAGGCGACGACGACAAGATGGAAGTTGAACATGCCGAACGCGACCGCCTGAAGGCCGAAGCCGAGCAGAAAGCGCTGAAAAGCCGCCGTAAGCCACGTAAACCCGACCCGAATTAGGCTTCTTGCCAAGCTCCTGAACGTTTCCGAAACCAATTGCGGCATGAATGGGGCATTCAGTTGCGGTTCAGCTTCATTCTCCTATAAGCTTGTCCGCAATGGCGAAAAACGCCTTGCAAGTGGCAACAGAGGCGGTGGCAACACCGGAAATGCAATGTGGAAGTCACTGATCACCGGCACAATGCTGTTGGCCGCGAGCGGCGCGGCTTTCGCAGCAAGCGCCGTCAACAAGGACGCGGAAACGCGGACTCTTGTGGTTACGGAAGGCGGCAGCAAGTCCGAGTTGGCGTTGGCGGCTGGCGAGACCGTGGAATTCTGCCCGAGCGGCTGCTTCGTGACCTTGCCCAATGGTGACCTGGAAGCCTTGACCGGTTCTGAAACGGTCGAAATTTCCGGTGGCGTCGCCAAGGTGAAGTAACCGCCGTGCTTCTTTCGCGAGCTGGAAAGGCCGGGCAATCGCCCGGCCTTTTATGTTTTCGCGCAAGACATGCTTAACGATAACGCCTGAAATCCGATTGGCTGTTCGGCTCTCCATCCGTCTTTTTAACGTTCGCTTGGCCACGCGCCGCTATATCCACAGCGGGCAGGCAACAGACTGGGGCAGCGAACATGGACGTAAGGTCGGAAAGGAATGCGATGCCGCTTGCCGTCGATCTCGACGGCACGTTGATCGCGACCGACCTTCTCTGGGAAGGTCTGTTTGCGCTGCTCAGGCAGAACCCGCTTTACCTGTTCTTGATACCGATCTGGCTTGCCGCCGGTCCCGCGCGCCTGAAGCAGAAAATTGCGGAAAGGGTCGATATCGACGCTGCATCGCTGCCCTATCGGGAACACTTGCTGGCCAGGTTGCAAGCCGATCATGCCGATGGCCGCAAGATTGTGCTTGCGACGGGCACACCACGTAAATTCGCGGAAGCCGTCGCGGCACACCTCGGCATCTTCGACCATGTGCTTGCAACCGATGGGCCGCACAACCTGACGGCATCGCGCAAGCGCGAGGCGCTTGTTGCCGCCTATGGCGACGGCGGTTTCGACTACGCGGGTAACAGCCGGCACGACCTCGATGTGTTCGATGCGGCGCGCACGGCAATCGTCGTGGCGCCTGACCGTAGCGCGGCGCGCTGGCAGGCGAGGCACGATTGCGAGGCGATGGCCGGGGCTAAGCCAACGGCAAAAACCATAGTCAGGATGCTGCGTTGCCACCAATGGCTCAAGAACGGATTGATCGCCGTTCCCATGGTGCTGTCGCATGAGTATCTGAACGTGCAGATGGTGCTGCAATGCATGCTCGCCATCGTCTCGTTCAGCGCAGTGGCTTCGGCGATCTATATTCTCAACGATTTTTTCGACCTGTCGCTTGATCGCCAACATCCCACCAAGCGCAACCGGCCATTCGCAAGCGGCGCGCTGTCCATTCCGTTCGGCATGTGGTCGATCGTCGGCCTGCTTGGCGTCGGTGTCGGCTCCGCCCTTTTGCTGCCGCCTGAATTCCTGATCGCGCTGGGTGGCTATCTCGTTATCACAACCGCCTATTCCCTGGCGCTGAAGCGTATGCTGCTGATCGATGTGCTGACACTGGCCGGTCTATACACAATCCGCGTGGTGGCAGGCGCTGCCGCCACGGGCACCGATGTCTCGTTCTGGCTTCTGGCATTCTCGATCTTTTTCTTCCTGTCTCTGGCTTTGGTGAAACGCTTTGTGGAACTGCGCTCCACAAGGCTGACCGCGGGCGAGCGCATCGCAGGGCGTGGCTATCGCTACGAAGACCAGGAAATCGTCGCCCAAGCCGGCATGGCGTCGGCGTTTTCATCGGCGCTCGTTCTGGCGCTTTATCTGGACAGCACGGCGGTGCGTGAACTCTATGCGCATCCCTGGATGATGTGGCCGCTGCCGCCAATCGTACTCTACATGACCATGCGTGTGTGGATCCTGGCGCGCAGGGACGAGATGCACGATGACCCCGTGGTCTTTGTCATTCGCGACTGGCGCAGCCAGATCGTGATTGTTGCGGGCGCGCTGCTTCTGGTCGTGGGAAGCCTGTGGCCGTGAAGCGCTCCATCTCTTATTCAAGCTTTGGCCGCGCAACGTTGCCGGCACCGAAAGCCATGACGGCCGGCGAGGCTATCGACCTGCTCAAGTCTGGCAAGGTGCCGGACAATTCCTTGCTGGGCTACGGCAATGGCCGCTCCTACGGCGATTCCTGCCAGAACCTGACCGGAACGGTCGTGGACATGCGCTCCCTCAAGAGTTTGCGCGCGTTCGATCCTGAAACGGGCTTGCTGGAAGCCGATGCAGGAATGCTGTTGTCTGACGTCATCGGTTTTGCCGCGCCGTTCGGCTATTTCCCGGCAGTCGTGCCGGGCACGCAATTCGTTACCCTTGGCGGCGCAATCGCCAACGATGTCCATGGCAAGAACCACCATCGGCGCGGCACTTTCGGATGCCATGTCGAAGCCCTCACGCTGCTGCGCTCGGATGGGCAGACATACCGTTGTTCTCAGGTGGAGAATACGCGTCTTTTCTGGGCGACCATCGGAGGCATGGGGCTGACGGGCCTGATCCTGTCCGCTTCGATCCGCCTGATGCGCGTTCCCTCGCTCGATATTGTCGAGCAGGTGACGCCGTTTCGAAGCACTGCCGAGTTCTTCGATCTCGCCGAGGCGGCGGATCAGGACAATGAGTATGCGGTGGCTTGGATCGACCAACTGGCAGGTGGGCGCAAGGCCGGCCGCGGGTTGCTCTTCACCGGAAACCATGCCGAGACCGGATCGCGGGCGGCCAGCGATGCGTCCGCGAGGCTGCGCGTTCCGTTCCAGCCGTCGTTCACTGTGCTCAACCGTCCGTTCCTGCGCGTCTTCAACGCGGCCTACCGCTGGAGCAAAGGCCGGTCCGGCCAACCGCACCAGAGCAGCTACCAGGGGTTTTTCTTCCCGCTGGACGGCGTTCGCGACTGGAACCTGCTTTACGGACCAAGGGGCCTTTTCCAGCATCAAAGCGTGGTGCCCGAAGGCTTGGCCCGAGAAGTGGTGCCGGCTTTGCTGGAAGCGACCCGACGGGCAGGGCAGGGCTCGTTCCTCACGGTCTTGAAGCGCTTCGGTTCGGTGCGCTCGCCGGCACTTCTGTCATTTCCACGCCCCGGCTACACGCTGACGCTCGATTTTCCCAATCGCGGCGAGGCGACGCTGAAGCTGTTGGCTGAGCTTGACGACATCACGGTAAGGGCCGGTGGCGCGGTTAATCCCTACAAGGATGCGCGTATGAGCGCAGAGACATTTGCAGCCTCATTTCCCGAATGGCGTCGATTGGAATCGGCACGCGATCCAGCGTTTCGGTCGTCTTTCTGGGTGCGCACGGCTGGCCGGCTGGGAACGAACGGAACGAGCCTTATAGAAGCGGCGGAATAGGTAACATTTGAATTGTTGTGGGTAGAGACGCATCTACCAAGCAATTTAATAAAAATATTCGCGCTGTTTCACGGAATATTTTTCTGTTCCCAGTATTGCTTGGAATGACGCGGGAAGAACATGAAATACTTGGCTTTCATTCTGTTTACGGTGATGACCAACGCTGCGGCACAGCTCATGCTGAAGCAAGGCATGATGTCGCTTGGCCCCATCTCATTTGAAGGGGTCAATCCACTGGTGAGGCTGCTGCAGATCGTGTTCAGCCCGTGGGTATTCCTCGGCCTCTGCACATTCGTCATTTCGATGGCGTCGCATCTCTATGTGCTCTCCAAAGTGGAACTGTCCTTCGCCTATCCGTTCCTCAGCCTTGCCTATGTGGCGGTGGCAGTTTTCGCCTATTTCGTGTTTCGCGAAGACCTCAATAGCTGGCGTATCGCCGGCATCGCCTTCATCTGCGTCGGCACCGTGCTGATCGCGCAGAGTGGCCGCGAAAGCGGAGCTGGGCACGATGAGGTCACGACCGCCCAATCCACCGACAAGATTACCACCAGCGAGATCATACGATGAAACACGTTATCTTTGGCGGCGACGGGTTTGTTGGCCGTCACCTTGCTCCCAAGCTGCTTGCGGACGGTGCTGAAGTGGTCGTGGCGGATATCGTCAAGAGCGACCTCAAGCATTACCGCGCTGCCCGCTTCGTGAAATGCGATGTTACCGATGCGGCTTCGGTGGAAGCGGTTGGACTGAAGGCTGACGACATGGTTTACAACCTGTCGGCCAAGATGCTGTCCCCGATCCAGACACGGGCGAAGCGGCACGACTTCTTCTTTCCGGTGAACTACTACGGCACGCTTCATATCATCGAGGCGATGGATGCCGTCGGCGCCTCGAAGCTGGTGCATTTCACCACAGACATGATCTATGGCCACACCGTCGTGACGCCGATGACGGAAGACCACCCGGTCGCGCCGCTTGGTGAATACGGCCTTTCCAAGCAGATGACAGAGGAACTGGCTGCGGAATGGCGCAAGCGCGGCATGCAGATTTCGCTGTTTCGGCCACGCCTCATCATCGGGCCCGGTCGGCTTGGCATCCTCGAAAAGCTGTTCAAGCTGATCGACATGACCCTGCCGGTGCCGATGATCGGCTCGGGCAAGAACCCTTACCAGTTCATCTCGGTGTTCGACTGCGCCGAAGCTGCAAGAGCCGCGTGGAAGGCAGGCGTACCGGACGAGGCCTATAATCTTGGCTCTCTCAATCCGCCGCCGGTCAGGAAGCTGCTGGGCGATTTGATCAAACATGCCGGGTCGAAATCGCTTCTCATTCCGACGCCTGGCTGGGCGGTAAAGCGCACTCTCGACCTGTTCGATCTCATGAACATGCCGATCATGGACCCCGAGCAGTACCTGATTGCCGACGAGGAATGCGTGCTCGACGTGTCGAAGGCGGAGCGGCAACTGGGCTGGGTGCCGAAGTATCGCGACGAAGACATGCTGATTGCCGCCTACAGCGAGTATCGCGGCAAGAAGGACGGGCAAAAGATCGCCGTGCGGCACGCCCCCGCCGAATAGTTTCATTTCGAGTGACGCTGGCGAAGGGTTGCCGGTGGCGCAAGCAGACAGGAGTATCGGATGACCGTCATGACCAAACCTGAACAGTCGAAAGCCCGCGCCGTCGTGACCGCTCCTGGCCTGTCGCCCGAAACCACTCCAAGGCCGAACCTGATCAGCGTCGAACAGGCCAAGGCAATGGACGTGGCTCGCATCACCGACCTGTTCAAGGCGCATATCAATCCCGGCCAACTCCATTTCATGAAGCTGCTCGGCTTTCACAAGATCAAGATCGAGCGTGCGGAAGGCATGTTCTACATCGACCAGAACGGCCGCAAGATCCTCGATTTCTTCGGCGGCTTCGGATCGCTGGCATTCGGCCACAACCATCCGCGCATCCTGGAGGTGCGCCGCAGGTTCCAGGAAGAGAAGCGGCAGGAAATCGCCATCGCCTTCATGTCGCAATATGCGGCGGCACTGGCGCATAACATCGCCGCGTGTTCTCCGGGCGACCTCGATATGGTGTTCCTCGGCTCGTCCGGTTCGGAGGCGATGGAAGCTGCGGTGAAGCTTGCCGAGCGCGCGGCCGGACCTAAGCGGCCGAAGATCGTCTACGCGGAGAATTCCTTCCACGGCAAGACCAAGGGTGTTTTGACCATCACCGACGGCCAGCTCTACCGTGGCGATTTCAAGCTGGTGGACAACACTGTGCGCGTTCCCTTCGGCGATATCGATGCGGTCGAGCGCCTGTTCCGCGCCGACCCGGAGATCGGCGCGATCGTGCTGGAGACAATCCAGGGCGGCGGCGGCATCATCCAGGCGCCCGCCGAATACTGGCAGAAGCTGCGCGCGCTGTGCGATCAGTACGGTGTGCTTTGGGTGGCGGACGAGGTGCAGTGCGGCTACGGCCGTTCGGGACGCTTTTACGCCTTTGAACATTATGGCGTGGTGCCGGACATCACGGCTCTTGCCAAGTCGCTGGGCGCAGGCAAGGCGGCGGTCGGCGCGATGATCGCCAAACGCGACGTCTACATGAAGGCCTATGGCACGCCGAAGACGGCGATGATCCATGCGCAGGCGACATTCGGCGGCATGGGCGAAGCCTGCGTTACGGCGATCGAAGGGCTCAATGTGCTGTACGATGAGGGTTTGATCGACAACGCCGCCGACACCGGCGCCTACCTGCTCGAGCGATTGAAAGCGGTGCAGGCGAAGCATCCCAAGATCATCAAGGACGTTCGCGGCAAGGGGTTCATGGTGGGCCTCGAGTTCCACGACTTCTCGCAGACGCTGCCCATGGTGCTACGGCCTATCGTGAGCGTGCTGGACGAGAAGCTCAAAGGCTCTCTTTCAGGCTTTGTCGGCGCGCTGCTGCTTCGCGACTACGACGTGCTGGTTGCCTTCACCGAATACAACCGCAACGTCATCCGGCTGGAGCCGCCGCTGATTTGCCAGCGCGAACATGTCGACCGCTTCATCGATGCGTTGGATGGCCTGCTGTCGCGCGGCATCATCGCGATCGTGAAAGATTTCGTGAAAAGCCAGGTGAAGTAATGTCAGTGCATGACCACTTGGAGGCGCGGTGATGAGCGGCCTTCAGGGCACAGCCGTTGGCTGGGCGATGCGCACCGGTGCAGCCGATGCGCTGGCGCGGGCAGGAACCAAACGCAGTCTGCTCGACAAGCTTGCGGCTGCGGCTTTCATCGCCGTGTTCGTGGTGGTGTCGATCTATAGCTGGGTCCGTCCCGACTACAATTGGGACATGGTCGCCTATGTGGCGACCGCGCTGGAAAACCGCACGGAAAGCCCCGAACAACTCCATGCCGAGACATGGGCTGCGATCAGCGAAGGCGCGCGCGAGGCGCAACTCTACAATCTTCAGTACGGCAATCCGTACAACCGGCACCAATGGGAAAACCCGGCCGACTTTGAATCGCAGCTTTCCATGTTCCGCGTGAAAGTTGGCTACATCTGGCTGATGCGGGCGCTGGAGCCCATCACGGGCATCGCGTCTGGAGCGATCCTGCTGTCGATCATTCCGGCGCTTGGATTTGCCGGCCTATGCCTGTGGTGGCTCGGCCGCGAGCAGGCGTTGCAAGGGGCGATCATCCTGGCGCCGCTGCTGATACTGGCCGACGTTTTCCATATGATGACGGCGGCGACGCCGGACATGCTTCTGGCAGTCGTTTCCATGGCCGCGTTGTACCTTTTGGCCAAGCAGCGTGACGTGACGGCCTGCTTGTTGCTGTTCCTGTCGATACTCGTACGACCGGACAACATCATCCTGATCTTTGCTCTGCTTTTGACCGCGATCCTGTTCGGCTGGCGGCTGTTGCCGATTGCCGTGACGTTCGTGGCATCGTTTGCCGCATGTATTTTGATTTCTCGCTACGGCGGGCATCCGGGCTGGTGGGCGCACTTCTATTTTTCTTGCGTGGAAATCCAGAATTCGATGACGGGTTTCCATCCAGATTTCTCTATTGTCGACTTCGCCAAGGGTTATGCGCGCGGTGCCGCGGTGGCATTGCTCGACAATGACTGGCCACCGTTGATGGTGGCGATGCTGGCGGGATGGGCGCTGCTTTGGCGCGTTGGCAGGGCAGGGACCCCGCGCGAAACGGCGCTAATGTTTGCGCTGACTATTGGCCTGCTTGGGAAATTCGCCAGTTTTCCGTTGCCTGACGACCGCTTCTACTTTGTTTTCACGGCAGGCATGGCGATGCTGCTCGTGGTGATGTGGAAACCGCGTTTCGACTTCGCGCCGAAGGAAAATTGATTATGGACGGTAGCGAAGCGTCGGTATTTCTGGAGTTCGTTCGAGTCGTGCTGGCCTTCGGCCTCCCGGTCGGCATTCTTGACCGTGGAGCGGCGCTTAGAGGAACCAAGTTCCTTGCCCAGGCTGCCTTGAAGGCGCGCTTGGGGCGAGGGCGCCCTTTCCAGATGGTCAATGTCGGCGCTTGCGACGGCGCGTTGTTCGACGATGTCACGCCCTGGCTGCATCGCATCGCCAATTCGCGCGCGCTTCTGGTCGAGCCGATCCCGTACAACCAGAAGCGCCTGCGCGCCAACTATCCCGACGCGGAGCGATTCATCATCGAGCCGGTCGCCGTCACCCGTTCAAAGGGGACGATCAAGGTCAAGACGTTCGACGCCGCCGCACTTGAAGCGGGCACGCTTCCGATCGAATTCATCGGCTGTTCCTCCACCACCGACACGAACCTGATGTCCGGCAAGAACGCTTGGGGCGAAGCGGATGACAATTTTGCGAAGTTCGCGCCCTATTTGAAGGACATCGAGGTTGCCTCCGAGCCTTTGCAAGCGCTGCTGGATCGCAATGGCGTCACCTATATCGATGCTTTCCTCGTAGACTGCGAAGGCGCGGACTGGACGGTCTTCGATCAGCTCGACCTCGAACGCTACCGGCCTGGGCTCATCAAGGTCGAAGTAGGTGCCTTGCCCGCGGCCGAAATCGGCGAGGTCGTGGTCAAGCTGAAAACGGCCGGCTACAGCGTCGGCATCTATGCGGAAGACGTCTGGGCGTTTGCCTGAAGCCCCATAAATCGCCCGAGCATGACCGACTTGATCGTACTGGTCGCGGGGCATGTGCGCCGTGTCGCAAACAGGCTGTAATCGGACCTAACTGCTCTATAGTCTGCCCGAAATTCAGATTTCGGAGTCACAGGCAATGGCAGGGTTTCCTGAAAAGGCGAAGGTCGTCATCATCGGGCTGGGCGGTATCGTCGGGGCCTCGATCGCTCATCACCTGATCGAGCGCGGATGGGACGATATCGTCGGTATCGACAAGTCCGGCATCCCGACCGACATCGGTTCGACCGCGCACGCCTCCGACTTCTGCTACATGACCAGCCACGATTTCCTGTCATGCTGGACATCGCTCTATTCCATCGATTTCTACGAGAAGATGGGCCACTACGCGCGCATCGGCGGCCTTGAGGTCGCACGTGTCGGCGATGACGCCCGCATGGAAGAAATCAAACGCAAGGTGACGTCCGGCAAGGCGTTCGGTACGCGCGCCCGCATGATCGAGCCAGCCGAGATCAAGGAAAAGTTCCCTCTGATCGAGGAAAGCATGGTGCAGGGCGGCATGTGGGACCCGGATGCCGGGCTTGTCATTCCGCGCTCGCAGACCGTGGCGGGCAAGCTTGTCGATCAGGCGGTTGCGGCGGGTAAATTGCAGGCCTTTGCCAATACGCCCGCCAAGTCGCTCGTTATCGAGAACGGCCGCATCAAGGGTGTGGTTACCGACCGCGGCACGATCATGGCCGACTACGTGGTGGTGTGCGCCGGTATTTGGGGTCGCCTGATCGCGGAGATGGCAGGTGAGGATCTGCCGGTCATGCCGGTCGACCATCCGCTGACTTTCTTCGGCCCCTACAATGAGTTCGCCGGCACCGGCAAGGAGATAGGCTGGCCGCTGATGCGCGACCAGGGCAATTCGGCCTACATGCGCGACACAGGCGATCCGAAGACTGCTGAAGGCGGTCAGATCGAATGGGGGTACTACGAGGAAACCAATCCGCGCCTGTGTCATCCGCGCGACCTTCTGGAAAAGGACCAGGCGCGTTTGTCTCCGTCACAGCGCGATCTGGACATGGAACAGATCATCGCGCCGCTTGAGCGCGCGATGGAACTGACGCCTATCCTGGGCGAACTTGGCTACAATGAAAGCCATTCCTTCAATGGCTTGCTGCAGGTGACCGCCGATGGTGGCCCATCGATAGGTGAAAGCCAGAAGGTGCGCGGCCTGTGGTATGCGGTGGCGATCTGGGTCAAGGACGGGCCGGGCTTCGGCAAGCTGGTCGCCGACTGGATGACCGACGGTCGCACGGAGATCGATCACGCGAAAATCGACTATGCGCGTTTCTCACCGCATCAGTTGAACGAGAGCTTCATCGAAGGCCGGTGCGGCGAGGCCGCGCAGAAGATCTACAATCCGGCGGTCCATCCGCGCGAACCTTACGCGACCGGCCGCAACGTGCGCCATTCGCCGTTCTACGAGCGCGAGAAGGAACTCGGCGGTTATTTCATGGAACTCGGCGGTTGGGAGCGTGCACACGGCTACGCCGCCAACGAGCATCTCTTGGA
>MKRZ01000092.1 GCA_001897075.1 Mesorhizobium sp. 61-13
GATAACGCTCGCCCACGGTATCCCTGAGGCGGTCCAGCGCGACTACATCGACCACTTCGCACCGCTTAACCCGTGGATGTCCCAGGTGGCTGCGACAAAGCTGGGGGAAGGCATCGTCGGCGAGCAGATCGTGCCGCGCGATCACTTCCTTCGAACCGAATACTACAATGACTTTCTGCGCCACCAGGGGCAGGAAGCCGGCATCGGCGTGACCATCAGCCGTGACGGCGGCTGCTTCTTCCTGTGCTCGGTCCTCTGTGGCGACACGGATTTCGAACGCAACAGCGCCCGCGCAGGACATCTCACCCAGCTCGCACCGCACTTGCGCCGCGTCTCGGATTTCTACCGCAAGCAAAGGGCCGATACGTTCGGCGGCGGCTTTGCCGGCGAGATCGGTGAAGTCGGCGGCATTGCAACCGTCGTCGTCAATGCGGCAGCACGCGTGATCTATGCCTCGCCGCTCGGTGAAGCCCGCCTTGCCGGTGGTTCTCCTTTGCGCATTGGCGCAAGCGGAGCGGTGAGTTTTCGCAGCCCCGAGGTGCAGGACGCGTTCCGGCTGGCGCTCCGGCGCAGCCTTATGGGCACCAGAACGACCAAGCTTGTCGATGGCGACACGGAAATCACCTTCGTGCGCAGTGCAAGAGACTATGGCTCGCGCATTTTCCTCGGCGGCACCGTGGCGATCCTCATGGCGCGGCGCGAGCGCAAGGCTGTGCCCGACACGGCAAGGATCGCGTCCGCCTATCGGCTTACGCCGGCTGAAAAGCGTGTCCTGGAAGCTATCCTCGCCGGCCAACGGCCGTCGGAAATTGCGGCTTCGGCGGGTATTTCGACGGAAACGGTGCGCAGCCAGCTCAAGGCAATCTTCAGCAAGACAAACACCAACGGACAGACAGCGCTTGTCCGCCTCGCGACAGGTCTTGGCGATATGGATTCCTGACGCCACGCGCCTTCCCCGCAATCGATGTTCGGCGGGGACGTTATGCGCGGTATGGGTTCTGCTTCATCACCCGTTCAAGGGATGACAGCCGATTTTGAAGAACAATGGCCGGCGCTCTCCGGCGCCGGCCATTGTTCATTCAGGCTAGCAATTCACGGCTCAATATTGGCCGCGGTAGTAGCGGTCGTCGCATTCGGCGATGTAGATGCGGCCATCCGGCGCGCGATAGCGGCACATCTGGCGTTCGCTGGGCTGAGGTCCAGCAGATGTCGCCACGACGGCACCGAGCAAGGCACCGGCGCCAGCGCCGATAAGCGTGCTCTTGGTATCACGGCCAACGGCTTGACCAACCAGCGCACCGCCGGCGGCACCCAGCGCAGCACCGGTGGTTGCCCGCTGCTGTTGCGGGGTCTGGGAACAGCCAGCAAGTGCTGCGGAAAGTGCAACGGCTGCAACAGCCGCGAGTTTGAGAATATTCATCTTCAAGATCTCCGTTGTGCCCCCTATAGGCCGACGAGACAATTTGCATAGGCAACATGAACGCTAGCTGACCAAGTTTTCAGCCGGTCAGATCACGCAGCGCTGCGGAACCTATTGGGGCTTCGTGGCGATGTCTTGACGACTTGCGGACAGCCTTCTCTTTGATCCTGCGCAAAGCGAGCTTGGGACAGCGATGCTAGCCATGGAGCGTGCCGATCCCAACGGCACCTGAAGAACCACCTCAGCCCCGGCTCCCCGCCGGGGCTTTTTTGCCGCAAGCACGACCAGGCTATTTCCAGATGCGCCGGGCGTTGCCGGAAAAAAGGCTGTCGCGCTCATGCCTGCTGGCGCCTGCGATCAAGGCATGGGTTGCCGCGACCCAGGCAGACAGTCCTCCCCCCAGATTGCAGACCGGCCAGTCGCTGCCCCACACCACCCGGTCCCAGCCGAAGCTTGCGATGATGTGCTCGACATAGGGCCGCAGGCTTTCGACGGTCCAGTGGTCGGGGTCGGTGTAGGCGATGATGCCGGAGACTTTGGCGATGACATTGGGCCGCTTTGCAAGCTCGGCGACATGGCTCCACCAAGGTTGATCCTTGCCGGCCTTGAGATCGGGGCTACCACAATGGTTGAGAATGAATTGCAGGTCCGGAGTGCTATCCGCCAGCGCGATCGCATTCGGCAGGTCGCGCTGCTGCACGATGAGGTCGAACGTCAGGCCACTGCCTTGCATGAGCTTGAGATTCTCCCGCAACAGCGGACTGCTCGAAATCTCTTGCGGCACGACATGCAGGACTCGGCGGAAACCCTTGATGAAGGGATTGGCCTTCTGCCGCTCCAGATAGGCGGAAAAACCGGGCTCTTCCGGCCGGCACGAGGCAATTGCGCCCTTGAGCAGACTGCCTGGCTGGCTGGAAAGTTGCTCGACATGAGCGGTCTCAGCCTCGATCTCGGCTGGATCGACATCGACCTCCATGTGCAAGGCCGAGACGATGCCGGCGCGTTTCGCCTCGCGGGCATAGTCATCATAGAGAAAATCCCGGTCGAGAGCAGGAACCGACGACAGCCACGGATAGGTGAGCGCGGACCTGTCGATCAGGTGCAGATGGGTATCGACAATCATCTGCCCTCGCCCACCGCTTCAAGTTGTGATCCGGCAAGTTCGGACAGTTGCCCGGTCGCTTCGATCAACAGCGCGATGGTCTTGGTGATGTCGGGGGCGGCCGGGCGGTTGATGAGCGTAATGTAAGGGATCGTAAGTGCTGCGATGGCCTTGCCGTTCGGCGCCAGCACGGGTGCGGACAGATTGTAGACGCCCGCGGTCTGGAGGCTCGCCATCATCTCATAGCCACGGCTGCGCACCTGATCCAGCCGTTCGAAGAATTCGGCAGGCTGTTCCTGCATGTCGGTGCTGCGCATATATTCGGCAACCATCATCCGGCGCTCCTCCGGCGAATGGAAGGCCAAAAGGACATGGCCGGAGCCGGTGTCGAACAGGCTGATATGCGAGCCGACCCGGATGGAGATACCCCAATAGCCCGGAGCCTCCTGCTGGGCGATGACCACCACCGACCCGCGATCGAAAACCGCCAGTTGGTTGGCCTGCGACGACTTTTCCGCGAGCTCGCGCATGATCGGCGTGGCGAAAGAGGCAAGCCGCCGCGCCGGGGCGTGGAACTGCGCCAGGCCGAACAGCTTGAGCGTCATCGAAAAACGGTCGCCGTCGAGCTTGGTGACATAGCCGCGCCGCACCAGACGGTCGAGCATGCGATAAAATTCATTCGGACTACGCCCCAGTGCTTTTGAAATCTCTGCCTGGGTCAGCCCGCCATCGACGCTGGAAAGAAGCTCGATGATGTCGAGGCCCTTGTCCAAGGCAGGGGCACGATACCGCTCGGCTTCACTATCTTCCATGACGTTCCCTCATATGAATTTTGACATTCATATATGCAGCAAACAGCAATTTGAAGGCGACAGCTCCAAAATAATTTTCCCGCTTGACCGACTGGTGAAAATAATCTTTGTATATGAATGAAGCTTTGTCAATCGTGGCTTCGTTCCGCGACCGGCTGGATGGAGGCCGGCGCGTCTCTGGGAGGAGCAAATGAGGAATCTGATTTCGGGCGCGTCCGCTGGCGCGATCCTGCTTTGCTTGGCGGGCGGCGCGGTTGCCGCTGATCTGCCGGGCAAGTTCGAAGGCGTGACGATCGACGCCAAGCTGATTGGCGGCCAGCAATACGAGGCGCTTTATGCCCGCATTCCCGAATGGGAAAAGGCGACCGGCGCCAAGGTCAACGTCATTTCCAAGAAGAGCCACTTCGAGCTCGACAAGGAAATCAAGTCCGACATGGCATCCGGCAACACGAGCTGGTGCGTCGGTTCCAACCACTCGTCCTTCGCGCCGATCTATGAGGGCCTCTACACCGACCTGACGCCGCTCTTGCCGAAGGAAGAGATCGACGCCTTCGTGCCGGCCAACATCGCGGCATCGACCGTCGGCGGCAAGCTGGTGATGCTGCCGCGCGCGCAGTTCGACGTTTCCGCGCTTTACTACCAGAAGAGCCTCTACGCCGACGAAGCCAAGAAGAAGGCCTACAAGGAAAAGTACGGCGAGGATCTGGTTCCGCCGGATACCTGGGACGAAGTGACCAAGCAGGCTGAGTTCTTCGCCGCGCCGCCGAACTTCTACGGCACCCAGTTTGCCGGCAAGGACGAGGGCATCGTCGGCCGCTTCTACGAGATGCTGGTTGCCGAGGGCGGCGAATATCTCGACAAGGACGGTCAGCCGGCCTTCAATTCGGATGCCGGCGTGCGCGCACTCGACTGGTTCGTCAACCTCTACAAGGCAAAGGCCGTGCCGGCCGGCACCACCAACTATGTGTGGGACGATCTCGGCGCCGGCTTTGCATCCGGGACCATCGCGATCAACCTCGACTGGCCGGGCTGGGCCGGTTTCTTCAACGATCCCAAATCGTCCAAGGTTGCCGGCAATGTCGGCGTGAAGGTGCAGCCGAAGGGCTCGTCAGGCAAGCGTACCGGCTGGTCTGGACACCACGGCTTCTCCGTCACGGAAAACTGCGCCAACAAGGAAGCGGCAGCTTCGCTGGTGTGGTTCCTGACCAACGAAGACAGCCAGAAGCTCGAAGCTGCGGCAGGACCGCTGCCGACGCGCACCGCAGTCTGGGCCTGGGATCTCGAACAGGCCAAGAGCGATCCGTACAAGTCCGAAGTTCTGGCAGCCTTCCAGGAAGCGGCAAAGCACGCCTTCCCGGTTGCGCAGACACCTGCCTGGACCGAGATTTCGAATGCGATCTTCCCGGAACTTCAGGCCGCGATCGTCGGCGACAAAACCTCGAAGGAAGCGCTTGATGCCGCTGCCGCAAAGGCAACGGAAATCATCAAGCAATTCTAGCAGCAGAAGGTGCCGCGCCACATGGTGCGGCACCTTTCCTAGAAACGGCGCGCGGTGGCGCCATTGCATCGCAGGACGCCCGAGGCTAGCGATTGCAGCAAGCCCGGCACTGCCCGATACTTCACCTGATTTGGGACCCGTGAACCATGAGGCCTCGCAGGCTCTCTGCACCCGTGCTTTTGCTGTTGCCGGCCTTCATCGTGCTGGCGGCGGTCGTGCTGGTTCCGTTGCTCCTGTCGCTCTATTCGAGCTTCACGCCGTTCCGGCTGACGCGCCCCGCAACCTTCTTCACCTTCATCTGGTTCGACAATTATATCAGTATCTTCGCCAGCCGCGATTTCTGGTGGGCGTTCGGGCGCACCGTGCTTCTGCTCACGGTTGCCCTCAATCTCGAAATGCTGCTCGGTCTCGGCCTCGCCATGCTGGTGGAAAAGGCTTCGCGCGGCCAGCGCCTGCTGCGCACGCTGATGATGTTTCCGATGATGTTTTCACCGATCCTCGTCGGCTTCCAGTTCAAGTTCATGTTCAACGACAATGTCGGCGTGGTGAACAACGCGCTGCAGTCGCTTGGGCTGAGCAACAGCGCCATTCCCTGGCTGATCGACGGCGGCCTTGCCTTCTTTGCCATCTCGGCAGCTGAAATCTGGTCTTCGACCTCGGTATTCGCGATCCTGATCCTGGCCGGCCTGCTCGCCATGCCGAAGGAACCGATCGAGGCGGCGCGCGTCGATGGCTGCACGCCCTGGCAAACCTTCCGCTATGTGACGTGGCCCTTCGTCATGCCATTCGCCTACATCGCCATGACCATCCGCTCGCTCGACGTGGCGCGCGCCTATGACATCGTCAAGATCATGACCGATGGCGGTCCTGCCGGACGCACCGAACTGTTGTGGACGCTGATTTCGCGGACCGCCTATGGCGATGCGCGCATGGGGCTGGCCAACGCCATGGCCTATGTTTCGATCATCCTGTCGATCGTCTTTACCGTCTATTTCTTCCGCAAGCTTGCGGCGGCGCGTGTCCAGATCGGCGCGGAGTGGTGATGATGGACGACAACGCCACCGCACGTTTCAAGCGACGCCTGCTCAAGATCGCCCATCAGGTCGGCCTGCTCCTCGCCATGGTGATCATCTGCCTGCCGGGCATCTGGATCATGCTGACGTCGCTGCGGCCGCCCGTCGAGATCATGGCCAAGCCGCCGGTGTGGATTCCGCAGGAGATCAACCTCGATGCCTATGTCGCGATGTTCTCTGGCGTCGGCAAGGGCGGCATCCCGGTTCTGGAGTATTTCCGCAATTCGCTGATCATTTCGGTCACCTCGACGGTGATCGCCATTGCCATCGGCATGGCCGGCGGCTACGCCTTCGCCCGCTTCCGCTTCCGCGGCAAGTCGGGCCTGTTCCTCGGATTGATGCTGACGCGCACCGTGCCGGGCATTGCGCTGTCGTTGCCGCTGTTCTTCGTCTATGCGCGGCTCGGCATCATTGACACGCATTTCGGCCTGATCCTCGCCTATGTCGCGCTCAACATCCCTTTCACCATCTGGCTGATCGACGGCTTCTTCCGCCAGGTGCCGAAGGATCTGGCCGAGGCAGCGCAGATCGACGGCTGCACCCGCTGGCAGGCGTTCTGGCAGGTCGAGTTCCCGCTGGCCGGACCGGGCATCGCCTCCTCCGCGATCTTCGCCTTCCTCACCTCGTGGAACGAGTTCGCGCTCGCCTCGCAGCTTACCCGCTCGGTCAATTCAAAGACCCTGCCGGTCGGGCTGCTCGACTATACCGCCGAATTCACCATCGACTGGCGCGGCATGTGCGCGCTTGCAGTCGTGATGATCATCCCGGCGCTGACCCTCACCTTCATCGTTCAAAAGCATCTGGTTTCCGGGCTCACGTCCGGCGCGGTCAAAGGCTGATCCCATGGCAACCGTCTCGCTGAAAAAGCTAACCAAGCGCTACGGCAACCTGGAGATCGTGCACGGCATCGATCTCGACGTCGCCGACCGCGAGTTCATCGCGCTGGTCGGGCCGTCGGGTTGCGGCAAGTCGACGACCTTGCGCATGATCGCCGGGCTCGAGGAGATCAGCGGCGGCGCGATCGAGATCGGCGGCAAGGTGGTCAACGACCTGCCGCCGCGCTCGCGCAACATCTCCATGGTGTTCCAGTCCTATGCGCTCTATCCGCACATGACGGTGCGCGAAAACATGGGATTTTCGCTGAAGATCGCCAGCCGGCCTCAACCCGAGATCGACAGGCGCGTGGCCGAGGCGTCGGCAATCCTCGGCCTCGACCAACTGCTTGACCGCCGCCCGTCGCAACTGTCGGGCGGCCAGCGCCAGCGCGTTGCCATGGGCCGCGCCATCGTGCGCGATCCTGAAGTGTTCCTGTTCGACGAGCCGTTGTCCAATCTCGACGCCAAGCTGCGCACGCAGATGCGCACGGAAATCAAGAAGCTGCACGCCAAGGTGAATTCGACGGTGATCTACGTCACCCACGACCAGGTCGAGGCGATGACCTTGTCCGACCGCATCGTCATCATGCGCGACGGCTATATCGAACAGGTGGGCACGCCGGACGAAGTATTCAGGCGGCCGGCGACGCGCTTCGTTGCCGGTTTCATCGGCTCGCCGCCGATGAACCTGGTCGAGGCGGAAATCCGTGACGGCAAGGTCGATTTCGGCAAAGGAGAGACGCTCCCCTTGCCCCGGCAGTTCAAGGGCAAGGTGTCGGTCGGCCAGAAAGTCGTGCTCGGCCTTCGGCCTGATGATCTTTACCCAAGCGGGCACGGCATCCATTCCGGCGAGGAAGAAGACGTCCACCAGATCGAGTTGCCGGTTTCGGTTACCGAGCCTCTCGGCAACGAGACGCTGGTTTTTACCGAGTTCACCGGCCGCGACTGGGTTTCGCGCATGCTGAACCCGAGGCCGCTGAAAGCCGGCGACCGCATCAAGATGAGCTTCGACCTGTCGCAAGCCCATTTGTTCGATGCGGCAAGCGGCAACACACTGCGGAGCTGATTCCATGGCCAAGATCGAGAAGGTCGAGTTGCGCATGGTCGACCTTGCCCCCAAGGTCAAGCGCACCGACGCCATCCAGAGCTTCGTCTCGCAGGAAACGCCTATCGTCACCATCACCGACAGCGACGGCGCGGTCGGGACCGGCTACAGCTACACCATCGGCACCGGCGGCTCATCGGTGATGCGGCTGCTCGCCGACCATCTCGCCCCACGCATCATCGGCCGCGACGCTGACATGATCGAGGCGATCTGGCACGACCTGGAATTCACCACGCACGCCACCACCATCGGCGCGATCACCTCGATTTCGCTTGCAGCGATCGACACAGCACTTTGGGATCTGCGCGCGAAGAAAATGGCGCTGCCGCTGTGGAAACTGGCGGGCGGTGCCAAGGACCGCTGCCCGCTCTACACGACCGAAGGCGGCTGGCTGCATATCGACACGCAAGCACTGGTCGATGACGCGCTGCAGGCCAAGGCACGCGGTTTTCGCGGCTCGAAGGTCAAGATCGGCAAACCGCACGGATCGGAAGACCACGCCCGCCTGTCAGCGGTTCGCAAGGCTCTCGGCGACGACTACGAGATCATGACCGACTGCAACCAGGCCTTCACTGTCGATGAGGCGATCCGCCGGGCCGACCGCCTGCGCGATCTCGACCTTGCCTGGATCGAGGAACCGCTGCCGGCGGACGACATCGACGGCCATGTGCGGCTGTCAAATTCGACGGCGACGGCGGTCGCCGTTGGCGAGTCGCTCTATTCGATCCGCCATTTTCGCGAATACATGCACAAGGGCGCCTGCTCCATCGTGCAGGTCGATGCCGGGCGCATCGGCGGCATCACACCGTGGCTGAAGGTGGCGCATGCCGCAGAGGCGTTCGACGTCCCGGTTTGTCCGCACTTCCTGATGGAACTGCACGTCAGCCTGGCCTGCGCGGTGCAGAACGGCAGATATGTCGAATACATCCCGCAACTGGATGAGATCACCGCAAGCCGCATGCGCGTCGAGGACGGTTATGCCTACGCGCCGAGCGACCCGGGCATCGGCATCGACTGGGATTGGGACGCGGTGAAGGCGCGCAGCATCGCCGAATTCACGCACGAGATCGGAGGCCGGCGATGAAGCGCATGGCCATGGTGCTTGGGCTCAAGGCTGACGCGGTTGCCGACTACAGGCGCATCCATGCCGCAGTGTGGCCGGATGTGCTGGCGATGATCACCGCATGCGGCATCCGCAACTACTCGATCTACCTGAAGGAGCCGGAGAACATGCTGTTCGGCTACTGGGAGTATCACGGCACCGATTTTGACGCTGACGCAGCCAGGATGGCAGCCGACCCCAAGACCCAGGAATGGTGGGCGATCTGCATGCCGATGCAGGCACCGCTGGACACCCGCAAGGAAGGCGAATGGTGGGCGATGATGGACGAGGTGTTCCATCATGACTGACCGCCACGGCGACACCCACGCCTTCGACCCGGCCTCGCTCATGCAGGCGTGGCCGTCGCCCTCGGCACCCCGCCCGGTGGTGACGTTCGGCGCAGGTTCGATAGTCGGCGACGCCCACTTTCCTGCCTACAGGAAGAGCGGCGTGCCGATCGCCGGGCTCTACGACCCCGATCTGGCCAAGGCCGGGAAACTGGCCGAGGCCTGGGGCGTGACGGCATTTCGCACGATCGAGGAAGCGGTTTCAGTCAAGAATGCCGTGTTCGACCTCGCAACGCCGCCTGAGTTCCATGCCGAGGTGCTGCGCGCACTGCCGGATGGAGCACCGGCGCTGATCCAGAAGCCGATGGGCAGCAACCTCACGGCTGCGACGGAAATCCTGCAAATTTGCCGCGACAAGAAACTCGTGGCGGCGGTCAATTTCCAGCTTCGCTTCGCGCCGATGATGCTGGCGCTGAAGGATGCGATAGCCAAGGGCTGGCTGGGCGAATTGGTCGATTTCGACGCATGGATCGCCCTCGATACGCCGTGGCATCTGTGGCAGTTCCTGCTCAAGGCGCCGCGCGTCGAGATCGCGCTGCACTCGATCCACTATCTCGACCTGATCCGGCAATTGCTTGGCGATCCGGCTGGCGTCCATGCAAAGACGCTTGGCCATCCCAATCACACCGTCGCCCAGACCCGCACCAGCGCCATTCTCGACTATGGCGATACGCTGCGCTGCGCGCTGTCGGTCAATCACGATCACAAGTTCGGCCGCAAATACCAGGCATGTGAGTTTCGCATCTCGGGCACCGAGGGTGCAGCCTACCTGAAACTTGGCGTCAATCTGGATTATCCGCGCGGCGAGCCGGATATCCTCGAAATCCATCCGAAGGGCGGCGACGGCTGGGTGTCTGTCCCGTTGCAAGGGGCGTGGTTTCCCGATGCCTTTGTCGGGCGCATGGCCAATCTGCAGCGCTTTATCGCCGGAGAGGATACCGAACTGGTCAGTTCGGTCGAGGATGCATGGACAACGATGGCGCTGGTCGAGGCGGCCTACGCATCGAGTTCCTCGCCAGCGACCCCGCTTGCCAAGCGGCCCTCCGCCCCAAGCCAACCTCACTGAAAGGCCCGCAACATGACCACAAACCTCAAAGGCAAGACCGTGCTGGTGACGGCGGCAGCGCAAGGCATTGGCCGGGCCAGTGCGCTGGCCTTCGCCAAGGCCGGCGCGAAGGTGCACGCCACCGACATCAACGAGACGCTGCTTGGCGAGTTGAGCGGCGAAAGCGGAATTTCCGCCCACAGGATGGACGTGCTGAGCGATGCCGACGTGGCCAAGGTAATCGGCCGGATCGGTCCGGTCGATGTGCTTTTCAACTGCGCCGGCTTTGTCCATTCCGGCACCATCCTCGATATGCAGGACGCGGACCTCGATTTCGCGCTCAACCTCAATGTCCGTTCGATGATCCGCACCATCCGCGCCGTGCTGCCCGGCATGCTCGAGCGCAAAGACGGCGCGATTATCAACATGTCGTCGGTTGCCAGCAGCATGAAGGGTGTTCCCAACCGCTTCGCCTATGGCGTGACCAAGGCGGCGGTTATCGGCCTCACCAAGGCTGTTGCCGCCGACTATGTGACGCAAGGCATTCGCTGCAACGCGATCTGCCCAGGCACGGTGGAGAGCCCTTCGCTTGCCGACCGCATGCGCGCGCAGGGCGACTACGACAAGGCGCGTGCCGCCTTCATCGCACGCCAGCCCATGGGCCGGCTGGGGACCCCGGAAGAGATCGCCGAACTCGCCGTCCATCTGGCCGGCGCGACCTACACGACCGGCCAAGCCTACGCCATCGACGGCGGCTGGACCATTTGACGAACCCTGAGAGAACGACATGAAACTTTTGCGCTACGGCGAGGCCGGCCACGAAATGCCGGGCCTTCTCGACACTGACGGCACCATTCGCGATCTCTCCGGCGTAGTGGCCGACATCGGTGGCGAGGCTATCGATCCAAAGTCGCTGGCAAGGCTGGCAAAGCTCGATCCGGCAACATTGCCCATCATCGGCGGTGAACCGCGCCTCGGACCGTGCGTAGCCGGGACCGGCAAGTTCATCTGCATCGGCCTCAACTATTCCGACCACGCGGCGGAGACCGGCGCGACGGTTCCGCCCGAGCCGGTGGTCTTCATGAAGGCGACATCGGCCATCGTCGGCCCCAATGACGGCGTGACGATACCGCGTGGCTCCCAGAAAACAGACTGGGAGGTCGAACTCGGCGTCGTCATCGGCAAGACGGCAAAATATGTGAGCGAAGCCGATGCGCTGGACCACGTGGCCGGATACTGCGTCATCCACGACGTTTCCGAGCGCGCTTTCCAGATCGAGCGCTCCGGCCAATGGACCAAGGGCAAGAGCTGCGACACCTTTGGCCCCACTGGCCCCTGGCTGGTGACCAAAGACGAGATTGCCGACCCGCAGGGCCTCGGCATGTGGCTAAAGGTCAATGGCGAGGTCATGCAGAACGGCTCGACGAGGACCATGGTCTACGGCGTCGCCTATCTCGTCTCCTATCTCAGTCAGTTCATGAGCCTGCAGCCGGGCGACATCATTTCGACCGGCACGCCTCCCGGCGTCGGCATGGGCATGAAGCCGCCCCGCTACCTGAAATCCGGCGACGTGGTCGAACTCGGCATCGACGGCCTTGGATCGCAAAAGCAGAACATCACCGCGGATCGCTAGTTCGAGAGCAACGATGACCAAGATCACCAACCTTCGCACGCACGATCTCCGCTTTCCGACGTCGCAGCACCTCGACGGTTCGGACGCGATGAACCCCGATCCGGATTATTCGGCTGCCTATGTCGTTCTGGAAACGGACAAGCCGGGCCTCGAAGGGCACGGCCTGACCTTCACCATCGGCAGGGGAACCGACATCTGCGTTTTGGCGATCGAGGCGATGCGCCATCTGGTCGTCGGCCTTGACCTCGACTGGATCAAGGAGGATCCGGGCCGCTGCTGGCGTCATCTCACCAGCGACAGCCAACTGCGCTGGATCGGCCCGGACAAGGGCGCCATCCACCTTGCCACCGGCGCGGTGGTCAACGCGATCTGGGATCTTTGGGCAAAGCAAGCAGGCAAGCCGGTGTGGAAACTGGTTGCCGACATGAGTGCTGCTGAAATCGTGAAGATCGTCGATTTCCGCTATCTGGGCGATGTGCTGACGCCGGACGAGGCGCTGGCGATCCTGGAAAAAGCGGAACAGGGCCGGACAGAGCGGGAAGCCGTTCTGCGGCGCGAAGGCTATCAGTGCTATACGACATCTGCCGGATGGCTCGGCTATTCCGACGAGAAGCTGCGGCGGCTCTGCCAGGAGGCGGTGGACGCGGGCTTCAGGCACGTAAAGCTGAAGGTCGGCCACAACGTTGACGACGACGTCCGCCGGCTGGCCATCGCTCGCGACGTCATCGGCCCCGACCGCTACCTGATGATCGATGCGAACCAGGTCTGGGAAGTGCCGCAAGCCGTCGGCTGGCTGGAAAAGCTGGCCTTCGCCAATCCCTTCTTCATCGAGGAACCGACCAGCCCTGACGACATTGCCGGCCATCGCAAGATCCGCAAGGCAGTTTCCCCGATGAAGGTCGCAACCGGCGAGATGTGCCAGAACCGCATCATGTTCAAGCAGTTCATCGCCGAAGGCGCGATCGACGTGGTGCAGATCGATTCATGCCGTCTCGGCGGCCTGAACGAGGTGCTCGCCGTGCTCCTGGTGGCGGCGAAGTATAACCTTCCGGTCTGGCCGCATGCGGGCGGCGTTGGCCTTTGCGAATACGTCCAGCATCTGTCGATGATCGACTATCTTTGCGTATCCGGTACCAAGGACGGGCGCGTGATCGAATATGTCGACCACCTTCATGAGCATTTCATCGAGCCCTGCGTCATCGAAAACGCTGCCTACATGCCACCGGCCCTGCCGGGCTTTTCCATCGAGATGAAGGCGGCATCGATTGCGGCCTATGATTTTGGCCGCCGGAGCGCGTGAGCGTCGACCGACAGATCGAATTCATTTCGCTTGAGGAGAATGGGAAGCGTCCGGATCGCTGAAACCGTTGGTGGAGCTGAGGAGGATCGAACTCCTGACCTCGTCATTGCGAACGACGCGCTCTCCCAGCTGAGCTACAGCCCCGTCCAACGGATGGCGCATTTATGAGGCCGTGCCATCCACTGTCAAGCGAGCAATTGGCCACATCGGCGATCCTTGACCCGCTCGCGCGAAGGCGGGCACTTGCCCGATTTGCCGGCAATGGCTACATGTCGGCAACAATTGGAGAACGGCATGATCGCCCTTATTCAGACCCTTGTTCTGGCGCTTGACCTTTATTGGTGGATCATCATCGCCTCGGCCATCTTTTCATGGCTGTACGCGTTCAATGTCGTCAACCCGCGCAACCAGTTCGTCGGCACGATCGGCAATATACTGTTCAAGCTGACAGAGCCGGCGCTGCGGCCGATCCGCCGCTTCATGCCGGACCTCGGCGGCATCGACATCTCGCCCATCATTCTTCTGCTTCTGTTGTTCTTCGTCCGCCAATTCCTGCTGACGACAGTCCTGCCGCTGGTCGCCTGACCCAACTCCGGGACAGTAAGCCCAGCCATGAGCCAAGCTTTCCGGCTTCGTGATGATGGCATAGACCTCTATGTCCGCCTGACGCCGAAAGCCGCGACAGATGGCATCGACGGCATTGAGACGGCGTCGGATGGCCGCAGCCACGCAAAAACCAGGGTGCGCGCTCTGCCTGAAAAGGGCGAAGCCAATGATGCCCTTGAGAAGCTGATAGCGAAGGCCTTCGACGTGCCCGCCTCTGCGGTGGCGATCGCTGCCGGACACACCGCGCGGCTGAAGACGGTGCGCATCAAAGGCGATGCTGCGCAACTGGCCGGTAAGGCCTCGAAATTGCGGCAACTTTAGAAGCCGTCGCACCAGGCTTTCGGCCGCAGCCTTGCCTTGATCCAACATCCTGGAAACGCCGCCACGATCTAATTCATCGGGACGGG
>MKRZ01000093.1:0-14632 GCA_001897075.1 Mesorhizobium sp. 61-13
AGCGCGGCAATCCGCTCAACATCACCGGCCTGCATTCGCTGGTCGATCCCACCATAACTTTCGTCAACCGCGATGCCGGCTCGGGCACGCGGCTTCTGTTCGAGCAGTTGCTGGCGCAGGAGAAGATCGAAAGCGACCGCATTCCCGGCTACCAGAACGTGGAACTGACCCACGCCGCGGTTGCCGCCCATGTCGCAAGGGGTATGGCCGACACCGGTTTCGGTGTCGAGGCGGCGGCGGTCGAGTTCGATCTCGACTTCGTCCATGTCATCCGTGAGGATTATTTCTTCCTCTGCCGCTCCAACATCCTCAATTCCAAGCCGATCGAGCGGCTGCGCGAGATCATTTCCGGCACCGACTACCGTCGCGCGGTCTCGACGCTGCCGGGCTACGCCGTGTCCGACGCCGGCATCGTCAAGACGGTCAAGAAGTTCTTCCGCGAAAACAGCTGAGACGGCCTCAGCCCTTCAACGTTCTTGCAATCTGACATCGGCGATTGGCCTTGCCGATTGGGCAGAGTCATGTCCCGATATGGGACTACAAGATGTAATAATCCTGTGATCTAATTTTTCTACCGAATGTATCATTCGTAACAGTCGATAGAATACCCGTTGAATATTGAAGCAAAGAGGTACATTTGTCGGGCTAGATATTTTTTCCTATTTCAATTGCCCATTATATGTATTCAATCGATATAGATTAGAAAACGCCTGACAAACTGTGTCGAAGTGATTCGAAAAGTGTGACTCCGCCACGTTTCTGACGGATGCTCGCCGCATTTGCTGCCTCATTTGCCCCCTACGGCCCCGTATCTGAAAACGGAGCCAGTTCTTTTCATGGACAGAAAAAGCAAGTCTGCCCTTATCGCGGCGACCTTGACGGCGGCACTGGCATTGGGCCTGACCACCAATGACGCGGCGGCTCAATGTGGCCGTGCATCGTGGTACGCGCTGCATTCGCGCACCGCTTCCGGCGAACGCATGAACCCTTCCGCCCTGACAGCCGCCCATCGCACCTTGCCGTTCGGCACGCGCGTCAAGGTCACCAATCGCAAGAATGGCAAGAGCGTGGTTGTGCGCATCAACGACCGCGGACCGTTCATCAAGGGTCGCGTCCTCGATCTTTCGAAGGGTGCGGCGAACAGGCTTGGGTTCATCAAGTCGGGTCACACCTCCATCTGTATGGCGCAGGTCTAGACGCTGGTATACCGGCGCTGACTTTGGGGAAGTTCTGTAGCGAGCCTGGTGAAAACCAGTTCAACGCCGGGACTTTGCCGGCTTCGCACCTGCACCAATAGCCGGCTCGTCAAAATGCTTTCGCTTTCTCAATGGCTTGGACCAATGTCCAATGCCCAAAACGCATATTGATGTATTGCGTCGCAGCAATTTGTTGTTAACCTCTGCGCGAGACAGTCAAGGCTCGGCGCTGCTTCGTCGTCCTTCGTCGGAAGCAGCAGCGGGGACCTTAGTATGTTCTACCAGCTCTACGAATTGAACCACGCGGCCCTGCAGCCCGCCCGCGCCTATGCGGATGCGGTGCGCATGCTCTACACCAATCCGCTCAATCCGCTTTCCAACACCTTGTGGGGCAGGTCGATTGCGGCGACCGCCGAACTGTTCGAGCGCACCACGCGCCACTACAGCAAGCCGAGCTTTGGCATCACCTCCGTCGAGGTCGACTGGAAGAGCGTGCCGGTCAGCGAGCAGGTGGTTTGGTCAAGGCCCTTCTGCAATCTGATCCGCTTCAACAAGGCGATGCCGGCAGGCAAGCAGCCCGGTCCTAAGCTGTTGATCGTGGCACCGATGTCGGGTCACTACGCGACGCTGCTGCGAGGCACGGTCGAAGCGATGCTGCCGCACGCCGAGGTGCACATCACCGACTGGGTCGATGCGCGCATGGTGCCGATGGCGCAGGGTCGCTTCGATCTGGACGACTATGTCGACTATGTCATCGACATGCTGCACGAACTCGGCCCCGACACCCACGTCATGGCCGTGTGCCAGCCCTCGGTGCCGGTATTGGCCGCCGTCTCGCTGATGGAAGCGCGCGGCGATGCCTTCGCGCCGGCGACCATGACCCTGATGGGCGGGCCGATCGACACGCGCAACCATCCGACCGCCGTCAATGCGCTTGCCAAGGAAAAGGGCCTCGACTGGTTCCGCGAGCATGTCATCATGCAGGCGCCGTGGCCGGCCCCGGCCTTCGGGCGCTTTGTCTATCCCGGCTTCCTGCAGCTTTCGGGCTTCATGGGCATGAACCTTGACCGGCATATCATCGCCCACAAGGATTTCTTCATGCACCTCGTCAAGCACGATGGCGACGGTGCCGAGAAGCACCGGGAGTTCTACGACGAATACCTAGCGGTGATGGACCTGACCGCCGAGTTCTATCTGCAGACCGTCGACACGGTGTTCATCCGCCACGCTCTGCCGAAAGGCGAGATGACGCATCGCGGCACGCCTGTCGATCCGTCGGCCATTCGCACCACCGCCTTGTTCACGGTCGAGGGCGAGAATGACGATATATCGGGCATTGGCCAGACCAGGGCCGCGCATGACCTTTGCGTCAATATTCCTGACGAGATGAAGGCTCACTACATGCAGCCGACCGTTGGCCACTACGGCGTTTTCAACGGTTCGCGCTTCCGTTCGGAGATTGTGCCGAGGATCGTCGATTTCATTGCCAGCCATGGGCGCAAGAACCGCGTTCCAAGCAAGCCTCGCCTGGTGCGTACGGCTCGAAGCTGAACCGCAACCCGGATTAACCACATCTTTCGTTACCGGCACCCGGTTGCCGATATGCGACACTGTTGCACAATCGCCGCGGTCGCCCCCGCGCGAGTAACCATGCTTGCAAACAGCCGCCGTGTTCAATTGACACGGAGTGTAAATCGCCCTTAACTTTTCGTTAACAAACAGGGGCGAGCGGGGACAATGAATTCCTCACCGGTGGCGCTAGGGTTGCGCTTCTGCATCGCAGGGATGGTTGGAATGGTGGCTGCCGCTTCGGCTGTCGCCCCCGCATCCGCCGCCGGCGCCATGATGACCGGCGGGATAACCTCACAGCCGATCGGACACTACGATTTCTGCAAGGCCAACCCGGCTGAATGCTCAGTTCGTTCAACCGACCTTTCGCCAGCCAGGATGACCGGGTCGCTTTGGAAGCAATTGGCCGAAGTGACGGTGAAGGTGAACGCCGCCGTCAAGCCGATGAACGATATCGACATCTACGGCAAGGACGAAGTCTGGGCCTATCCCGACAAGGGCGTGGGCGACTGCGAGGACTATGTGCTGGAAAAGCGCCGCATGCTGAACGGCATGGGCGTGCCTTTGTCCAACCTGCTGATCACGGTGGTTCGCAAGCCCGACGGCGAGGGCCATGCCGTGTTGACGGTGCGCACCTCAAAGGGCGATTTCGTGCTCGACAATCTGAACGACAAGGTTCGTTCCTGGGATCAGACCGGCTATCGTTTCCTGAAGCGTCAGGCGATCGACAACACCGGGCGGTGGGTTTCGATCCGCGACGACCAGCAGGTTCTGGTCGGCTCCGTCGAGTAGGCTCGGCTGACTAGAACAGCGCCTCGAGTTCCGGCAGCTTGTCGTTGACCAGCCAGCCGTAATAATTTTCTTCCGGCATCTTCTGGGCTTCGCCGGCCGCGCTGCGGCGCTCGTTTTCGACCTTGAGCGCATAGGCGCGGGCTTCGGGATTGCCGACATTGTAAAGGGTGGCCGTGATGCCCGGGTTCTGCGAAATGTCGAACCCGGCGATATCCCTGTAGGCTTCCATAGATTTCTTCAGCGTGGCGGCGACATAGGCAAGCGTCAGGTCCGGGTCCATGATGGTCTTGTAGACCTGGTTGGGGTCCTTCACGTCGAGCTTCGGCAGGCCGGAAATCTTGTGGACGATGTCACTCATCTGTAGCGCGGTCAAAGGATTGAGCTGGCCAAGGCCGAAGGTCTGCCCGGCATAGTAAGGCTGGAAGAACGTGGCACCGAAGCGGTCGTTGGGAAAGCTGGTTCCGCCCACGCTCTTGCCACGGAACGCCTTGTTCCACACCTGCTCCCGGCATTCCCAAAGCTCGTAGCTTCCTGCCTGGCTGGCGCATTCCGAAAATTCTGGCCGCTGCACGAATGCGGAAACGTCCTCGCCCTTGTAGGCAAAGGTAAGTTGGCTGGCGAGATACGAGATCGCCTTGACGTAGTAGGTCTGCAGCCTGTCATAAGCGTCAACATTGTAGGTATGCTCGCCGACGATCGCGCCTACGATATGGATCGGCTTGATGCCGTAGGCTGCGGCGGCCTGCCTGATCTTGTCGCGAAGCGCGGCATCGCTTTTCAACAGCCCATAGATCTTGCGGTACTTCGCCTGGAAGGTCGTATTGGTCGCTTGCGTGCGCCGTGAAGAAGCGCCTGGAATGGGCGGTTGCTCGATGGAACTGTTGCCGGGTGGCACAAGCGTGGCCGCGCTTGCGGGCACGACAATTGCCGCCGCAACAAGGCTCAGAACAACAAGGGCCAGTTTCTTCATACGTTGCCGCTCGGGAGTAGATGCGGCGCAACCTATGGAAAGTGCCTTGGCGAGTCGAGGCTTGTGTGACGCGATGGCACGAAAGAGCTCCTTATGCTTCCATTTCGCCACACCCTTTTGCGGGAGGCTCATGCGCGCGGCGTGCGAAGTGCCGAGGCCCCCGACTTTATGGCGTCGCCCAGTAACGGCAGCCTTGCCGACCACGCGGACGCCATCCGGTTTCACGGCTGCTTCCGCCGAACCGGTATGGTCGAGTGGTGTGTAGTGCCGGCTGTGCTTGCTTCTGTACTGGACACAACTCCATTTCACCCGTTGAAGCGCTGGCCTCGTTCCGCTAAGAAGCCTTGGCTAACCGCTTCGGCGGCGCGCCGTTTTCCGTATCGCGCTTGCGGTCCTGAAAGCACCCGTAGCTCAGCTGGATAGAGCGCTGCCCTCCGAAGGCTCGTGTCAAGTCGGTGGGTCGCGAAATGGAGAGAAAAAGAACTTAGAGGATCAAGGACTTACGCGAGGGATATCCGGTCCCTCAAAGTCGCGGAAATTCCGCGTAAGCACTGCGTAAGCAGGATGCACCCGTAGCTCAGCTGGATAGAGCGCTGCCCTCCGAAGGCTCGTGTCAAGTCGGTGGGTCGCGAAATGGAGAGAAAAAGAACTTAGAGGATCAAGGACTTACGCGAGGGATATCCGGTCCCTCAAAGTCGCGGAAATTCCGCGTAAGCACTGCGTAAGCAGGATGCACCCGTAGCTCAGCTGGATAGAGCGTCGCCCTCCGAAGGCGAAGGCCACAGGTTCGAATCCTGTCGGGTGCGCCATTTCCCGCTCTCATTTCGTTAATCTGGTTGCAGCGTGACGCGGCCGTCTCGCCCGATTACAGGGAGGCCGCATTCAGGCGAATCCTTCTTTGGACCCAGATTTGGCTAGGATGTGCTGATAGAACCCAGCTCTATTGCGATCTGATGTCTGACGGCCTGTTTGGGTCCTAAGGTGACTGATCTGGAGAGTAGCAATCTTGATCAAATCGAAGGGCCGGCTCCAGAGCAAAGGCGTATAAACCGGACTGAAACGCTGTCCAGACTCCAAAGCTCGACAGGTCCTGGGGTGAAAAGGTGAGCTTGGCGCGTATCCCCCCGAGTAAGGCGCCGTTGGGGATCTCGCTCGACGCGGTTGGCAAACCTGAGATGACAGGCATGTCCCGATAGTAGTCGGCGAAGTCGTCGCGTGGCCGCTGGTCTTCGGCGTTGAACGCCGAAATCATATCGCCAACGAGGTCGCCAGAGATCCGCGTCGTCTCACGTCATCGCACATGGCCGGTACGCCGCCCGCGACCTGCGCCGTATGGCCAATCGAACGCGCCGCGTCCCTAATGATGTCGGGATAGAACTGGTAGGGCCGATGGGCGCTGAGCATGTCGTTGTAAGACCTACGATGCCGAGGTTTAGGGATTGGCTATCGGCAACACGCTCCTTGCCGATGGGCGAGCAGGCTGCGAAGCCATGCGCCAAATTTCCGCAGCTCAGCGCAGCGCGATAGAGCCCATTGGCTCGTGAGGCATCGATCCGGCTGAGATAGTCGCGGCGCGTGTCAGTGCTGCGCGCCGCGATACGATCGGTCAGGTCCTGGACCGCCCTGAAGACAGGCATTTTCAGGGAATGCTCTTTCAGATTCCAGGCTTGAGATAGCCGGTGCCTGGAAGGGGCTTCATAAACTGTGAGACTGGAGTCGCCTCGGCAATGTAGACACGCGCCGGACGCGTGACGATGAACGCGACGTAGTCGGCGATATCTTCGGGCTGCAGCAGGGTCGAGCGATCATCGACGTGGTTCTCGGACCGCTGCTGCGTATCAACAGCTCCTGGACAGAGAGCCGTCGCTTTGACACCGAACTCGATGCCCTCTGCGTCGGTCGTCTGGGTGAAGCCGAGCATGCCAAACTTAGAAGCGGCATACGCGCCAAATTTCGCCGATGCCTGCTTACCAGCCCGTGAAACGATGTTCACGATGTGCCCGGTGCGCCGCTCACACATATGTGTGAAGAAGGCCTGGGTACAAAGGAACGTACCCTTGAGATTGATGGTCATCATCCAATCCCAATCCTCTTCTTTGATGTTCGGAATGGCATTGTGAATCGCCACACCCGCGTTGTTGACGAGGATGTCGACGGCGCCAAAACGTGCGAATGAAGCATCTGCCAGCGCGATGACTTGCGACTTAAGTCCGATGTCAGTCGGCACCGCCAGAGCTTGAGGCCCAATAGCCCGGATCTCCGCTGCCACTGCTTCGATCTGATCCACTTCAGGTGCGGCTAGAACAATGTTGCACCCTTCTCTGGCGAGGGCATGAGCTGTCGCACGCCCGATACCGCGACCAGCGCCGGTTATGACGGCGGTTTTACCTTCCAGTTTCATGCGAATCACCTTGAGTTGGATATCCCGGTAGGGCTCACCGCCAACCGGGTTTGAGTTGAGGCGTTTGTTCCGTGAGCATCTCCGTAACAGGGCTGCTGCTCGTCTGAGCGGCGACCGGTCGGAGTTAGTCATTGCGTTCACATCCATATTGGTATATACCAAGTTGTCAAGAGCTTTGCGAACAATGGCGGCCTGCGAAGTGCTGTCGGACAAACCCGGCGCAGCACGGGCTTGGGGGAGCGCGAATGCTCGGTTTCGAACTATCGCCCTGAAGCTCCCGGTTGTCCTTGCCCTGTCGGCGGCAGCCGTCAGTATGGGTGTAGGCTTCGGCAGCTACACTGTCGGCTCGCGGGTCGTTGCCAGCCTGACGCACTAAGGTCTCGCTTCTCGCTTCTGACGATTTCGCGCGCTAAGCGTGCCCCATTGCGAGCATGGGGCTGCTTCCAGTCTGTTCCACCCTGGAGCGTTTTCAACCGTGCGCTCCGGTCCTGGGAGTAGCAAAAGAGATTGGAGGTTGGCACCTTGACCGCTGTGTCTGCGCTATCCAAGTAGGGCATTGCGCGGTTGTTGGTGTATACCAAAGCTTGATTCCCGGCGCGTGCGACGTGGTCCGTGAGACTCGCTGTCATGAATCGGAACAGCAATTTAGGAGCATCGCGCTATGCGCGGCGCTTGGAGAAGGCAGGTTATGGTAGCCAAAGAAGTGGTGGCGGAAAGCGTCCCGATTTACGTCAGAGTGCAGAAAGATCTGCTGAAACTTGTCCATGACGGAGAGATTCAGCAGGGCGGCCGCTTTCCTTCGGAACGGGAGCTTTCAGTCAGGTTTGGCGCCAGCCGCATGACCATGCGCAAGGCGGTTGACCACCTGGTTCAGGCGGGGATTCTCGAACGGCGGGGCACCAGCGGAACCTATGTTCCAGACCGCCTCTTCGATCGACCGGTAAGCGATCATATCGCCTACAGTATCTCGGATGTTGTCGAGAAGGCCGGACATATTGCGGGATCCAGGCTACTCTTCTTTGAACGCAAGGAGGCCAACGACTTCATTGCATCGAAGCTCGGTCTCTCGCCAGGCGATCCCGTTATCTCCATGGAGCGACAGCGTACCGTCGATGGTGTGCCCGTGTGTGTCGAGTTCAGCCACATCTCGGCCCACCTTGTGCCGGGACTATCTGCGAGCGATGTGATGGAGCACAAGTCCTTCTACAAGCTGCTTAAGGACAGATACCAGCTGGATCTAAGCAGCAAAGAATCGGTAATCAGCATCCATCGCGTGTCCAAGGCAGAAGCCGATGCGCTTGATGTCCGACCCGGTTCCGCGGTGCTGCATTTCGAGGCTCTTTCGGCCACAGCTGATGGTCAGCCCTTCGAACTGTTGCGTTCCCTGAATCATCCTGATCGCGTGAGCTTCACGATCGCGCGGCCGCATGGCGCGCGTGATGCTCGCGAAAATCCGGTCCATTGGATGTTGCATAGCTAGGATCGACTGTAAGTCCCGTCACGCGTCGATTCCCCGTTGACAATGTCGACGCTACGGTCCTACCTTGGTATATACCACGAGGTGGAGGACAAGCGCGGCAGGTCGTCTGCTTCGGGAACAAAGCAGCACTTTCAGCCCGCAAATTCAGGTCTTATGTCAGATTGAATTTGTTTCACCAGCGGCGAGGAGCTTCGGGCTGGTCTCGCTCGGCCAACTCTTGGTGCATACCAACAGCCACGGCGTGGCACCAACGAGAGAAGGTCTATGAAACTTGCAGTTTGGGATCTCGCCGCACTCAGCAAAGTTGGACTGAGGCAAAAGGCACAGGTCGATGCTGGTGCCGTGAGTTGGGATACCATCAATCTCAGCATGGGTGAGGTTTAGCTCGCAGTGAATGCCTGCGTGCTCGAGAAGCTGCCGGCCACATTATCGACCGGAACGACTTGGCCCGGGCTCGGTCAACGACTATTGCGCCGGCAACACCCGTGTACTCGACTGTGATCGGCTACCAGCCTGCCAAGTAGGTCGCGGGGTCGCGACCGTCGTCGAGCGGCTCGGCGCGCCGATCTACGAGCAGACGGCGGTGTCCGAGACGGCGCCGGGTCATGTGACCACCGATCGACACACCCTGCGCCGCGACGATCATTCGCCCGACCGAGGGTTTCACCGCCGGGATTCCCGGCGAGGGAAGGACGTGGCTAATTGGGAGAATATCGCATGAATGTCTTTAAGAAGACCACGTCGGCCCCGAAAGTGCACCGCCCATTGACGTTGGCAAATATGAGCAACATCACCCTAGGTGTACTTCTCGCTCTTACTGTCTATTTTTTCTACACAGCCGGTGACGCGGTGGTAAAGTTTGTCGGTTATCGCGCTAGCGTTTTCGAGATTGGGCTATTTGTCACGATCTTCTCGCTGCTGCCCGGTATATTCTCAAAACCCCGAAGCGAGACGTGGGGAGAGGCAATCAGCCTCGTCAATCCTATGTACAGCCATCTCATTGGCGTACTTCGCGCTATCTCTGCTACCGCGGGGACCTACGCGTTTATTTCAATCCCATTGTCTGAAGCATATTCCATTATCTTCCTGACTCCAGTATTCATCACTCTACTCTCGGTGGTCTCCCTCAAGGAGAAGGTGACTTCGACACGCTGGCTACTGACGTTCATCAGCTTTGCGTCTGTCGTGATCGTTGTTCGACCCGGCTTCCAGGAACTCAATTGGGGGCATATTAGCGCCTTACTTGCCGCCATTTGCTCATCATCAGCGACGACATTGACGCGGACGGTTGCAAGGACGGAGCGACGGCTCGCCCTGTTTCTGTTCCCGGGCTTATACACAGCAGGGCTCAACATCATCGCACTGATAGTCGTTGGCTTCACATGGCCGGATGCGTGGGACCTGCTGCTCCTGCTTGTGGCGGGATTGCTCAACGGTTTCGCTTACATCATGCTAATAGCCGCGTTGACGCTATCACCTGCCAACCGGATCGCGCCGATCCAGTACAGTCAGATGGTGTGGGGTCTAGCCTTTGGAGCGTTGTTCTTCAATGAAGTCCCGGACACCATCGCGTTCATCGGTCTCGGAGCGCTCATTTTCGCAGGTGTCGCCAATGTCGTTGCTGATGGCGCGCAGGCGCGCATTGCGTCGCGCTGGGCTGAGTACCGCGCGCTGCGGCAGGGTGATCCTCCGCCACCAATCAACTGACTTCAGCTAGGAAATCCTAACCTACTCTACCGCTATGGCTCGCGCACCGACGTCGATGGGCGCGCGCAGCAGGCTACGATCGACCAGCTGCATGAAATCCTGGTCACGCTGTTGCAGCAGACGGCGAAGCTGCGCATTGATCATGCATGGTGCGGCGTGCTCGGCGTGCCGCGCGACTGGTGCACCACGGCGGGGCTCGAACCGAGAACACGGATCGGCTGGGCCGGATGCTATGTCGGGCTCGGCGTCTCGGGCTCACACCTTGCCGGACGGACGCCGAGCGACCTCGTGCTTGTCATCGGCAGCGAACTGACCCGGCTGCCCTGGGTGAACCGAAAGGTGCGACGCTGGGAGCCGGAGCCGCTGCGCTGGCTCGGCGTGCATTCGATGTACCTGCTCTATCATATCGCTGATCGGCGCGAGGCGGCGGGTCTTGGCCATGCGTCGAAGCTTGCGGTGCTGGCCGACAGGATCACCAGGCACTGAATTTCTTCATCGCCTCACAATGGATACACGACCCAAATTTGCTTCACCGGCAAAATCACCGTTGACTCCCCATACCAACGGCCGTAAATTGGTATATACCAAGATAAAAAAGGGGGGGCGGGCATTCGGAGCGGTTTGCAAGGGTTGGCTTGGGACGCCTCCTAGACGCAGCGACACCGCAGATTCCTGACCTAAAACCAGGCCACTCTACCTGACGGGGCGGCGAGATGGTTCTGGCAACCGAAGCTTGGTGCATACCAACAGCCACAGTGTGGCCTCAACAGGGAGTAGAATTATGAAACTGCTAAGCCGGCACCTTTCGGCCCTTATGATCTCGTCTGCGATACTGGTCGGCGGCATGGCAATCGCCCAAGCAGCGGATGTTGTCATCGTAACTCCGGGTGGCGCATCCCAGGAGGCGGCGCGAAAGGCACTGTGGGAGCCAGCAGCGAAAAAGCTGGGGATGACGTTCGAATCAGACACCTCCGAAAGCTGGACTGAGGCGCGTGCCCAGGTCGATGCGGGCGCGGTGACCTGGGACATCGTCTCGCTCAACATGGGCGAAGTCCAGTTGGCGGTGGACGCAGGTGTGATCGAAAAGCTTCCCGCCGACATCGTTGACCGGAACGATTTCGTTCCGGGCTCCGTCAATGACTATTGCGTGGGGAACAGCGTATTCTCCACCGTTATCGGATACAGCACTGCGAAATTTGGTGACTCAGGTCCCAGTAACATGGTCGAATTTTGGGACGTCAATAAATTCCCGGGCAAAAGGGGGCTGTACCGCAGTCCTCGCGGCAACATCGAAGCGGCCGTGCTGGCGCTCGGCAAGTCTCAGTCCGAGGTGTACGATTTCCTTTCGACCGAAGAAGGTCGTAAGGCCGCCTTCGCCAAGCTCGCCGAAATCAAGGATCACGTCGTATGGTGGGAGACTGGCTCCCAGGCCACCCAACTCGTGCAGTCCGGTGAAGTCGACTTGATCTACAGCTGGAACGGTCGAGTGATGGCGGCCATCGACGCCGGCGCGCCCTACAAGATCGTCTATAAGGATGGCCTCCTGGACAACGACTGCTATGCAATCGTCAAGGGCTCGCCGCATCCCGAGAACGCCATCACCTTCCTCAAGGAAATCTCCAAGGCCGAATACGTCAAGGATTACCCGAAATACATCGCCTATGGTGGGGCAAATCTGAAGGCGTATGAGGGCTATGACGAAGCCACACTGGCACGCCTGACATCTTCTCCGGAAAACGTTGCGCAGCAGTATCCGACGAATGTCGACTTCTGGGGCAAGAACGGCACGATATTGTCCGAAGAATTCGACGAGATGCTGCTCGGTAACTAACCGACACACGACGTTGCAACTGCCTCACCTCCCGCGGCTGCAACTCATGCGGCCGACGGACCGATCGACGGTTCGTCGGCCCCTTTCTGCGCATACTGGGTGAGCAGCTGATTGTCGGAACGAGATAGTGAACAAGATGACGAAAGCAAAAGTAGCTGATGGTGAAGTGGCTGCGAAATCGCTCCCCATTGCCACTCGCTCGGTGAACAAGACATACGGTTCGGTCGTCGCGCTCAAGGATATCAACCTTGATATCAAGAGCGGAGAATTCATGACGCTGCTCGGCCCATCGGGTTCGGGCAAGACAACCCTCCTCATGGTGCTGGCGGGATTTGTGCGGCCCGACTCGGGGTCTGTGAAGTTCGGCGATGAAGAGGTCATCGCCAAAGCGCCGCATGAGCGCGGCATTGGGATGATGTTCCAGAACTACGCTCTATTCCCGCATATGAGCGTAGCAACGAACATCGCCTATCCCCTCAAGATCAGAAAATGGCCCAAGGACAAGATTGCAGCCGCCGTTGATGAGGTGCTGGCAACAGTGCAGCTCTCTGGCTACCAGGCGCGACGCATATCCGAGCTATCGGGCGGACAAAAGCAGCGCGTTGCACTGGCTCGCGCGATCGTTTTCAAACCCAAGATCCTGCTCATGGACGAGCCGCTTTCAGCGCTCGACAAGAACCTTCGCGAACTCATGCAACTCGAGTTGCGGAATATGCATGAGCGACTCGGTATGACGACTGTCCTCGTGACCCACGACCAGCGTGAGGCGCTCACGATGTCTGATCGCGTCGCGGTTCTTCGGAACGGCGAAATTGCGCAGATCGGGACTTCAACCACCCTTTACAATGCACCCGAGACCGCCTTCATCGCTGCCTTCCTCGGCGAGTCCGCATTCCTCCACGTCTCTGCGCGTGGTGGCATTCATTACTACCGTGAGCAAGCAATCAAGGTTGCGGACGGCCAGGCGATACCCGAGGCCGGCCTGCTGGTGTTGCGACCAGAGAAACTTCAAGTCGCGGACGGCGCTGAGAAGCTCCCCGACTACAATTACTTCGACGGTGTGCTGGAGCGGGTGCTCTTCCAAGGCGAAAGCAGTGTGGCGTTCGTCCGCCTCGTCGGCGGCGAACTCGTTCTAGTCCGACGCCAACTGAACGAAAGCAGCAGCCTCAATGTGTCGGCGCCCGGCAGCCCGCTCGTTCTCAGTCTGCACAAGAACGACAGTCGGGTCGTTCGTGATGACATGAAGCGCTGAAATGACCCTCACACCCATCCTTTCCAACAGATTGAATCATAGCACCCTTCGAAAAGCGGAGCGCCGTGAAGGGCTGAGCCTGCTGTCCCTTACACTTCCGGGCATCGCGCTAGTGGCGTCCGTCGTACTGCTCCCGCTTGGGGTCATGATCTACCTGTCCTTTATCGGCGAAGACGGCACGTTCAGCTTCGAGCACTACATCAGGTTGTGGACGAGTCCCGTATACGGCCAAGTGTTCAGCTTAACTTTCAGGGTCTCGTTTTTCACGACATTGCTGGTCGCGATCATTGGCTATCCGTTGGCCTATGTGTTGGCGCAACTCCCGGATCGGATACAGAACTGGGCGCTGCTCTTTGTCCTCCTGCCGCTCTGGACCCCTGTCCTTGTGCGGACCTCCGCTTGGCTTGTGCTGCTGCAGGATGGCGGCCTCATAAATCAAAGCCTTATGGGACTTGGTTTGATCGCCGAGCCGCTCGCGCTCAGTCACAACCTAACCGGTGCTCTGATCGGCATGGTGCAGATCATGCTGCCCTTCCTGGTTTTGCCCCTGTTTGCCTCAATGAAGGCGATTGACCACAACCTTATGGCTGCGGCTTCAAATCTCGGCGCCAGACCGTCACGGGCCTTTCGCGACGTGTTCTTTCCTTTGTCGTTGCCAGGCTTCCTTTCCGGAATACTTATCGTCTTCGTCCTTTGCCTGGGCTTCTATGTCACGCCTGCAGTGCTCGGCGGTGGCAGAGTTATTATGGCGGCCATGCGGATAGACGCGAACGTTCGCGTCTATTCAAGCTGGGGCGCGGCCAGCTCGTTGGGCGTCGTTCTACTCGTGATCACTATCCTCTTGATCCTGGTGGCAGCCCTTGTCGGCGGAAAAGCTGGACGGGGGATGTTCCGATGAGTTGGTTACTCCAACCGGCCTCGCAAACCCAAGTCACTCAACTTCAGCGCTTGTGGCTGTACGCTATTGCAGTTGTGACCGTGGTGTTCCTGGTGGCGCCAACACTGATCGTCATCCCGATGTCATTCTCGGGATCGGCATATCTGGAGTTCCCGCCAAAGGACCTGTCTCTGAGGTGGTACGAAAACTACTTCGGCTCCTCTGCATGGATGCGGTCCACGTATATCTCTTTCAGCGTCGCCATTCTCACCATGTTCTCGGCAACGATCATCGGGACCGCGGCTGCCTACGGAATCTGGGTCGGGAAGACTCGCTTCAGGACAGTGATCTGGGGCTTGTTCGCCCTGCCAATGGCCATTCCTGTCATCCTACTCGCCGTGGGGTCTCTGTTCGTCTTCGCCAAGCTCGGTCTCGTGAATACCATGCTGGGCCTGACCCTCATGCACACGGCTCTTGCTCTGCCCTTCGTGATGATCGTGATTACGGCAGGGCTGACGTCATACGACATCTACCAAGAGCAGGCGGCTCGGAGCCTC
>MKRZ01000093.1:14649-15247 GCA_001897075.1 Mesorhizobium sp. 61-13
CTCTATGCGTTCTTCACGGTCACCCTTCCGCAAATCAGGTTTTCCGTAATTTCAGCGATGCTGTTTTCATTCTTCGCGTCGTTCGATGAAGTTGTCGTCGCGATGTTCATATCGACGGGCTCCGGCGCGACCTTGAACCGCCGCATGTTCAATTCCCTGCGAGATGACGTCGATCCAACGATCGCCGCCATTTCCACATGCCTCATAGCCGTTTCGATAGTGCTGATTGTGATCAGCCAGATGACCAGATCCCGCGCCAACAAATAGCGGCGGGCCAAACCACGCGAATGCGTGATTCAAACCGCGTCAGAAAATTAAGGATACGACATGACTACTGAACGTATTAACGCGCAAATTGGGAATGCGTTGAGCGCCGTGGCTGCCCGAGAGAGCGTTACCGACATCTTCTTTGTGGCCTGTGGCGGCTCGTATGCGCACATGCTTCCGAACCAGTACATCGTTGAGCGCGAGGCAAAAGCCATCATCGGAAACGCGCTCAATGCGGCCGAATTCAAGGCGCGGGCGCCGAAGCGGCTCGGCAAGAATTCGATCGTCATCGCTTGCTCCCACTCCGGCACGACTCCGGAGACCGTCGAGG
>MKRZ01000093.1:15274-19898 GCA_001897075.1 Mesorhizobium sp. 61-13
GTGCTCTGACGATCTCTCTGACCCATGATCTGGGCAGCCCACTGGACCAGGAGTCCGAGTTCACGGTCAGCTACGTCCATGCCCCGATGACTATGTCGCCCATACATTCGGCCGCGGTGCTGCAGCGGTTGACCTTCGGTATTCTCAAAGTCCGGGAGGGCAATACAAAGGCCGATGATTTCGACAAGGGCCTGGCGGCGTTCCCTGCTCTTGCGGAGAAGCTCGTCGCTGACCAACGAGACAAGGTTGCCGAATTTGCAGAGACGCACAAGCGCGAGGCTATCATCTACACGATGGCTTCGGGAGCAAATTTCGGTCAGGCCTACTCGTTCTCTATTTGCCTGTTGCAGGAAATGCAGTGGGTCCACTCTGCTGCCATACATGCCGGCGAGTATTTTCATGGCCCATTCGAAATCACTGACTTCGACGTGCCGTTCATCCACCTTATGGGTTTGGGACCATCCCGCGTGATGGACGAACGCGCGCTCGCTTTCGCGAAGAAATACAGCAAACGTCTGACGGTCCTCGATGCAAGAGATCTCGGCGTGACCTCGCTGCCCGAAAGCGTATCCGAGTACCTCGCGCCATTGGTCTTCTCGCCCGTCCTGCGCGCTTACGCAGACAAGCTCTCCGAGGCCAAAGGCCACCCCCTCACCGTCCGCCGCTACATGTGGAAGATGGAATACTAAGGTGCCGGGGGCGGAACCAATGGAATTCCGCCCCTACCCTCCACTGCGTCGGAAGGAACAAAATGCGGTCGACTTCTTCGTCCGAACGTGGACTCGTGAGCATCGGTGACAACGTCGTGGACCATTTTCTCGACCAAGGCGTTTACTATCCAGGCGGCAACGCCCTAAACGTCGCCGTTCTCGCTCGACGGTTCGGGCTCATCAATTCGGTTTACATTGGGATCATTGCGGACGATGAGGAAGGCAAGCACATCCAGTCCTGCCTGATCGCGGAAGGCCTGTCCGACGAGTATGTGCGCTACGTTCAGGGGGAAAGTGGCAAGGCCAAGGTGAATCTCGTCGCGGGCGATCGTGTCTTTGCCGGCTCCAATAAAGGTGGGGTTCGCAAACGCCTGGCCCTCCGCATGGATGAGCCAGACCTTGCCCTGATCAAAAGATTAGGAAGTGTGCATTCATCCTGCTTCAGTTATCTGGAACTCGAATTGCCCCGAATTCGCTCTCACGCCGAAGACGTCTCCTTCGATTTTTCGACCGGTCGCGACCAAGGCTATCTGGCTGCGATATGTCCCCTTGTCACAACCGCATTCTTCTCGGGCGCCGACATGGATGATGATGAGACCCAGACATTCATCCGCCACGCTCACCTCCTCGGCGCTCCTACGGTCTGTGTGACCCAAGGGGAACGGGGAGCGGTCTTCAGCGACGGGGCGAGCTTACACCGGCAGGGGATTGTGAATGCCGACGTCGTCGACACGATGGGGGCCGGGGATGCATTTATCGCCGGATTCCTGACCGCCAAAATACAAGGCGCGGACATTGATGGCTCTCTTCTGCACGGGGCTAAGTCCGCTGCGGCGGCCTGTGAGTGGCCAGGAGCGTTCGGTTATCCCCATCCCGCCAATTGACGGGCAAGGTCTTGCTGGCTGTTGCGTTAAGAACCCACTGCCGTTCACCGCGTATCATTGAACCGGCAGTCCAGATGGAGTTCTCACCGCACGGCGGACGCTAAATTCCTGGCCGAGAGGTGGATTGGCCAGGACGCCGGTGGGCAGGCATCCTCCCGCGAAGCCCACCGGCCCCCCTTCGGCGTTGGGAGGTTGTTCATTGACAGGCCACACCTTCGATCTGAGACTTTTCCGATACGCGTTGATCGCCGCCGAGCATGGTAGTTTTCGGCGTGCGGCAGCGGCATTGAACGTTCAGCAGTCGAGCGTGAGCAAGGGAGTGCGCAGTCTTGAGCATCACATCGGTGCGGCATTGTTTGAGCGCAGCCACGCCGGCGTCCGGCCAACGCCGGCAGGCGAGCGGTTCCTCAAGGAAGCGGCGCAGGGCTTCGATCATCTCGAGCGAGCGATGCAGCGAATTGGCGCGGTCCAGCGGGGCGAGCGCGGCGAGGTCTTGGTCGCGGCGAGCGTACCGTTCCATCTGTTGGGAGACGTCTTCGAACGTTTCCGGCAGAGACACCGGGGTGTATCCGTCGAGCTCGTGGAGGGAACATGCAACGAGAGTGTGGTGTCAGTTCAGCAGCGCAAGGCGGACATCGCCTTTGTAACGAAAGCCCCGGCCGATAGCGCGGTGAAGGTGCTGCATCTGCGGGACGAGGGGATGGTCGCGGTGCTCCCTAAGTCGCACCGGCTGGCCAAGGCGCGAGCGACGGCGCCGGCGGAACTGCGTACCGAGGAGGTCATCCTAGGCGCTGGTGGTGTCGGTCCGGAAATCGCGGACTACCTCCGCCGCCAACTGGCGCGATCGCCTGGCGAGTTGAACCTGCAGCTACACCGGGTCGGTCTGTGCGATCTGATCAACATGGTGGCGCGGGGTTTCGGCATAACGATCGTGCCGGGTCGTCTGTCCGGTATCGCCCCAGCGGGTGTCGTGCTCGTCCCGCTTGCAGGCGGGATCCCCATGCCGGTCCACGCCGTATGGTCGGGGGCGAACCCAAATCCAGCCCTGAAGGGGCTGTTGGGTATTGCCCGCCGCACCATGCCAGAGCACCCGAGAGATGGCGGTTCACCACCGGCCTAAGGATCGAGTGGAGGAGCTTGCCCGTGTCCGATCGGATCACTGTCCGAATGATCGCTGATATGATCGCGCGCATTGACTTATGGATTGCCGCGCAGCCTGGCTACGTAAGCCGGCAGGAGACCGTCAGGCGCTTTGTTGCATTTTCCCTCAGGTGGCTAGACTGTCTGCCGGCAGCAAAGGCTGGCGGAAGCGAGTCGCCAATGGTCGGTCATGGGTGTGATCATCCTGACCAGTTGGATGACCCACGCGAAGGCTCATGAACTGGCCGTGGCTTTGCGCGAGCGCGCAAACCCCCTGTCCGTCGCAATGAAGCGCTCCAGCATGGGAACGATCAGACGGACCGGATCGCTGACAGTTTGTCCGGTTTCGCGGGAGAGCACCTCAGCATAGGTCACGAGGTCGCGGTGCAACGCCGCTGACAGCTCCAGCGTGACCTTGATCGGCTTGTCATCGGGAATCGCCCCTAGCTTGAGTTTCGTCATTGCGTTGCTCCGTATGGTTCGAGCACAAGGTCGCGAGTGACGATCACGCGCACCGGGAATCCCGGCCGGATCGTGAGCGTCGGCGCAACTTGCAACTGGCGCTGAACGATCTGCTGGCCGGCGTCATTTAACGTATCCTGGGCGCCGCTGCGGATGGCCTGGATGAGCCGGTCGTCGTCATCCGTCGTCAACTCGGCCCCGACCGCGAGCAGTGTCGAGAGGCCGGCGGCCTTCATCAGGTCCCACCAGTGATAGTCGACGCCATCCTCGAGCCCTGCATAGCCCTGTGTGTCGGCACCGGGCTGCCGCTCGAGGACGATTGAGCGGCCGTTGGGGAAGATCAGCCGGTTCCAGACCAACAGGATTCGGCGCTGTCCGAAGGCAACGCCGTTGTCGTATTCGCCGATGATCCTGGTGCCCTGCGGAACGAGGAGGATACTGCCGGTCGGGCTATCATAGATGTGTTGCGTGACCTGGGCGGTGATCTGACCGGGAAGGTCGGAGCGGATGCCGGTGATTAGCGCAGCGGGGATAACAGATCCGGCCTGAAGGACGAACGGCGAGGCCGGGGCCGCGACGCGGTCCGGCGCGACGGTGCGGCGATCGACCTCGGCATTGAGGAAGGCGAGGTGCCGATCCTGCGTGCCCGTTCCGGCAAAGCCGGCGGGCGTTCCGCCGAGAACCGGCTGGAAGGGCGGAAGTCCAGATGGTGATGAGGATCGGGTCGGGAAGAAGACTTCGCTGGTGCGTGCCGCTTCCATCTCGGCGAGGCGTCTCTGCTCCTCCGGATCGGGTTGCGGCACGGGCATGACCTCAGCCGGGATCGGGCGACCGTCTTCCCGGGCACGCACGATCGGACCGCCCAGATCGCCCGGAAGCGGCGGCCCAAGTTGTGGAATGCCGCTATAGTCGGACGGCAGTCCCTCCAGACCATCGGCGGTTTGCCGGCGGTCGGTGGTAAACAGCTCTTCCTGAGTCGGTTGCCGATCGCCGGTCTGGAGCGCATAGATCAGCGCTCCACCGATGCCGATGCCGGCGACGACACCGAGACCGGCGAGCACCCGGCGGGAGATGCGGGTAACCCGCGGCGCTTCTGCCCGGAGCCGCATGGTAGCGGCAGGGTCGGGCGCGGATGGCCCGCTGCTATTTTCCGTTGCGGCATATTTCTCGTTCATGACGATGGCCTCCCATCGGTGCGCACGATCCTGACCTTCTGTTGCCGGTTGCCACTACCGAGCCGCAGTTCGGCTGCACCGAACAGGCGGTCGACGATGAGGATGTTCTGATAGATGCGGCTGTTGACGATCTCGGGCTGACCGTCGGAACCGATGACGAAGATGGGTGGCATCTCGCCCTGCACGATCCCGCGTGGGAATTCGAAGTACACCCGCCGCCCGTCGTCATACACAGACACCGGCCGCCAGGGCG
>MKRZ01000094.1:0-18795 GCA_001897075.1 Mesorhizobium sp. 61-13
CTTGCGCTTGGCTTCCGGGTCCGGATCGAAAATCGAAACGTCGATGCCGTTCAGCAACAGGCGCGCGGCCCAGCCCGCGCCGATAACGCCGCCGCCGATGGTGGCTGCCTTGGCGATGATTGTCATTGGAAGAACTCCGGAGAAGGTATGGAGATGGATGGAGGTATGACGCGTTTGGCAACACCCCCCTCTGGCCTGCCGGCCGTCTCCCCCTCAAGGGGGGAGATCAGACTACGGCCTGGTATTCGCCAACCACCAAGGTCGCAGGACACGCGGCAGGTGTGAAGCTGCCGATCTCCCCACCTGAGGGGGAGATGGCCGGCAGGCCAGAGGGGGGTGCAGCCAGGCATTCCTAAGCTGCCAGCGGCGCACGCTTGGTGAGGTTCAGCTTCTTGCGCACTTCTTCCGGCCCGATCACCCGCGCGCCCATGTTGGAGACGACCGTGACGGCCCGCTCCACAAGCTGTGCGTTGGTGGCGAGAACGCCCTTGTCGAGCCACAGATTGTCCTCCAGCCCAACGCGCACGTTGCCGCCGGCCAGCACCGCTGCCGCCGCATACGCCATCTGGCTGCGGCCGAGCGAAAACGCCGACCACGTCCATTCCTTCGGCACGTTGTTGACCATGGCCATGAAGGTGTTGAGATCGTCCGGCGCGCCCCACGGCACGCCCATGCAAAGCTGCACCAGCGCATCCGGCTTCAGGACTTCTTCCTGCACAAGCTGCTTGGCAAACCACAGATGGCCGGTGTCGAAGGCCTCGATCTCGGGCTTCACGCCCATTTCGGTCATCATCGAACCCATGGCGCGCAGCATGCCAGGCGTGTTGGTCATGACATAGTCTGCCTCGGCAAAATTCATCGTGCCGCAATCCAGCGTGCAGATCTCGGGCCTGCACTGGCGCACATGCTCGACGCGCTCGGCGGCACCGGCCATGTCGGTTCCCTGCACCTTCAGAGGCAGCGGATTTTCCGGCGAGCCGAACACCATGTCGCCGCCCATGCCGGCGGTGAGGTTCAGCACGACATCGACATTCGCCTCGCGAATGCGGTCGGTCACTTCGCGATAGAGATGGACGTCGCGGCGCGGCTTGCCCGTCTCGGGGTCGCGCACATGGCAGTGCACGACGGCAGCACCTGCCTTGGCTGCCTCGATGGCAGAGTCGGCAATCTGCTTCGGCGAACGCGGCACATGCGGGCTGCGATCCTGCGTGCCGCCCGATCCGGTCACGGCACAGGTAATGAAGACCTCGCGATTCATCTCGAGCGGCATGGCAATCCTCCCTAAAGTTTGGCCATCATCGCGCCGCTTGCAGCCGCTTGCTTTGCGTTTTACGAATAGAGAATGGCAAGAAGCGAAAAAACGACGATCTTTCGACCAGAACACGCGCCGCTCAAGGTCACGCTTCTGGTGTTTTCCGGCGCGTCGATCATGTGCGTCGCTTCGGCCATCGACCCATTGCGCGCCGCCAACCGCATCACCGGCGAAACCCTCTTCGACTTCAAGATAGTCTCGATGACCGGCGAGCCGGCGGCCACCACGTGCGGCTTGCCCGTCGCGGTCAGCGGGCGCTTCGACGCCAGCGACGAGGCAGACATGGTCGTGGTCATCGCCGGCTTCGGCACCCAGAACTACGCCACGTCCGCGCTGCTTGCCGGGCTGCGCCGCATCGCGCGCTCGGCGCGCGCCGTGGGCGGCGTCGAGGCAGGCACATGGCTGGTCGCCCGTGCCGGTCTGCTCGAAGGCCGCGCCGCCACCACCCACTGGGAAGACATGGAGGATTTTGCCGCCGCCTTCCCTGGCACCGACGTGCGCCCGGACCGCTACGTCATCGACGGCCCCGTCTTCACCAGCGGCGGTGCTTCACCCACCTTCGACCTGATGCTGCACCTCATCCGCTCGCGCCTCGGCATGGCGGTCGCGCTCGATGTGGCAAGCGTCTTCATCTACGACCAGTCGCGCGCCGCAACCGACGCACAGCCGCTGGTCTCGCTCGGTCGTCTCGACGGCTACGATCCGCGCCTTGCGCACTCGATCCGCCTCATGGAACAGCATATCGACCAGCCGCTGCCGGTCGCTTCCGTTGCCCGGCGCGCAGGCGTCACGCCGCGCACGCTGGAAAACATCTTCCGCAAATCGATCGGTGAAACGCCGGGAGCCTACTACCTCAGGCTTCGCCTCAACGCGGCGCGGCGGCTCGTCGTCGATACGCGCGTGCCGATGGCGGACATCGCCGCGCGCACCGGCTTTTCGTCCGCTGCAACTTTCTCTCGTGCCTTCGCCAACAGTTTTGGCGAAGCGCCCTCGCAGTTCAGGAAAGGCTGACTTCAGGCCGCCGTGTCGCGAGACTCGGCAGGCTGGTCGAGCAGCGTGCGCAGACGGCGCGCAAGTTGGGCCTCGAATCTGCTTGCCACCGCACGATCCCACTCATTGCCGGATTGCGAACCGGGACGCGGCAAGGTCAGCAATCTATCTATGATGGAACCGGAAACTTCGTCGGACAGAAGAGCGTCGATTTCACGTTCGTGCTGCATGTCGTTTCGCCTCCCTTCAACTCGTTTGACGAGCGATATAGAGGCGACCCGTGACGGGCTCATGAAGACATCGCGGCAGTTTTGCGGCAGCGGCAAAAATCCGGTTTGTTTCGCCGCTGCCGGTTTCCGTTCGAGAAGTTGCGTCAAACGTAGCGGTTGACCACATTCTCCAGATATTCCTGCCGGCCGGACTTCGGCTGCGGCTCGATCTTCTTCTTGACCACGCGCTCGGCGATCTCTTCCAGCGTGCGCTTGCCGGACAGCATCGCCTTGCCCTCTGCCGACTTCCAGCCGGCGTAGCGTTCTTCCAGCGGACCGGAAAGCGCCTTGTCCTCGATCATGCGTGCTGCCGCCTTCAGGCCGCGTGCGCAGCAATCCATGCCGCCGATATGGGCGATCAACAGATCCTGCGGGTCGAGCGACTGGCGGCGCAGCTTGGCGTCGAAATTTGTGCCGCCGCTCTTGAAGCCGCCGCCTTGTAGCACCTGATAATAGGCCAGAGCCATTTCCGGCACGTTGTTGGGGAACTGGTCGGTGTCCCAGCCGGACTGGTAGTCGTTGCGGTTCATGTCGATCGAACCAAAAATGCCGAGCGCATTAGCCAGCGCCAGTTCATGCTCGAAGGAGTGGCCGGCAAGAATGGCGTGGCCCTGCTCGATATTGACCTTGACCTCCTTCTCCAACCCGAAATCCTTGAGGAAGCCGTACACCGTCGCCACGTCATAATCGTACTGGTGCTTGGTCGGCTCCTGCGGCTTCGGCTCGATCAGGATCGCGCCCTTGAAACCGATCCTGTGCTTGTAGTCCACGACCATGGAAAGGAAGCGGCCCGCCTGCTCGCGCTCGCGCTTGAGGTCGGTGTTAAGCAGCGTCTCATAGCCTTCGCGCCCGCCCCACAGCACGTAGTTCTCACCCTTCAGCCGCTTGGTGACGTCGATACACTTCTTCACCGTCGCCGCCGAATAGGCAAACACGTCCGGGTCCGGATTGGTGGCCGCACCGCCCATATAGCGGCGGTTGGAAAACAGGTTCGCCGTGCCCCACAGAAGCTTGACGCCCGTCTCTTTCTGCTTCTTCTCGAAAATGTCGACGATCTCGTCCAGATTTGCAGCGCTCTCAGAAAAATCCTTGCCCTCCGGCCGCACGTCCGCGTCGTGGAAGCAGTAATAGGGCGCACCCAAAAGCGAGAACATCTCGAAGGCGACGTCGGCTTTCAACCGAGCCTTGTCCATGTCATCGCCAAACCAAGGCCTGTCGAACGTCTGGCCGCCGAAGGGGTCGCCGCCCGGCCAGGCGAAGGAATGCCAATAGGCGATGGCAAAGCGCAGGTGATCCGAGAGCTTCTTGCCGGCGACAACCTCGTCGGGATTGTAGAACCGATAAGCGAGCGGATTGGTCGAATCCGGTCCTTCATACTTGATCTTCTTGATGTCGCCGAAGAACCCGGTGCTCATGCTTGAACTCCCTTGATAGCAGGATAAAGCGCCCGATAGCGCTGGTAGGCATCGGCAAAGCCGCCGGCCAAGGCCGGATCGGGCTCGATGGTTTCGTCCGTCGAAGGCGGCGTGCAGACGGCGCGCGGATCGGCGCCGGTGGCAGCGATCAAGCCAAGCCGGGCCGCACCGAAAGCCGCGCCGAAATCGCCGTCCGCCGGCACATCGACCGGAATGCCAAGCGCCGTCGCAATCGCCTTCAGCCAGTAGTGCGAACGCGAACCGCCGCCGATGGCGGTGACGCGATCGAGTTTCGTGCCGGCCTTCTTCAACGCTTCCAGGCTGTCGCGGAAGGCGAAGGCCACGCCTTCGAGCACGGCCTGCGTCAGCACTGCGCGGCTGGATGCATGTTCGAGCCCGACAAATGCGCCCCGGATGGCCGCATCGTTATGCGGCGTGCGCTCGCCGGAAAGATAGGGAAGAAACGTCACGCCGCTCGGCGCTTTCAAACCGTCGCCAAGCTCGCCGGTCAGGTCGGCTGCATCCTTGCCGGTGATCTCGCAAAGCCAGTTCAGCGAATCCGTCGCCGACAGGATCACGCCCATCTGGTGCCAGGTATCCGGCAAGGCATGGCAGAACGTATGCACCGCACTTTCCGGATTGGGCAGATAGGCACCGTTGGCGGCAAACAGCACGCCGGATGTCCCGAGCGACACGAAAGCATGCCCCTCGCCCACCGTGCCCATGCCGCAGGCGGAAGCCGCATTGTCGCCCGCACCGCCGGCAATCGGAATGCCCGCCTGCATGCCCCATTTCGAGGCCAGTTCGGCGCGCAAGCCACCGGCCCGCTCGGTGCCTTCCACCAGTGCGGGCATATGCTTTTCGTCCAGCTCCGTCGCCGCAAGCAGATCAGACGACCAGCGCCGCTTGCCCACGTCCAGCCACGCGGTTCCCGCCGAATCCGACATTTCGGAGATATGCTCGCCGGCAAGCCATTGCCGCAGGTAGTCCTTGGGCAACAAGACCTTGGCCACCTTGGCAAAGATGTCCGGCTCGTTGTTTTTCACCCAGACAAGCTTGGGCGCGGTGAAGCCGGGGAAAACGATGTTGCCGGTAAGCTTGCGAAAACGCGGGTCCGCATCGAGCTTGGCTGCTTCGGCGTGGCTGCGTGTGTCATTCCACAGAATGCAGGGCCGCAGGACCTTGTCCGAGGCGTCTAGCAGCGTTGCCCCGTGCATCTGGCCCGACAGGCCAATTCCCTTGACGGCGGCGAGTTCCTTCGGATGCGCCGCCTTCAGTTCGGCAATCGCTTCCTCGCAGGCGGCAATCCAGTCGGCGGGGTTTTGTTCCGACCAGCCATGGTGCGGCCGCGACACGTCGAGCGAGCCATGCCCGGCACCGACCGCCTTTTGCCCGGCGTCGATCAGCAAGGCCTTCACGCCTGACGTGCCCAGGTCAAGGCCAAGATACATGGACTTCCTCCCGAAAGCAGTGTGCAGAGCGACGCGGGACCAATTTCGGGACCGCGCGAACGTTCCGCGCCGATGCCTCCCGCCTCGCAGCCTTTCATATCAAAAAATCGCGAGGCAAGAAGCTATTTTTTTCGATATCCGTAAAAAATATTGGAAGGCGCGATTTCGGGAGTTCTGACCGTGCTCACCACGGGTGTTTGACAGCCATGCGGCGTCGATGTTGAGTGTGACGATGCAGCCTGACGAACCCGACGAACTGATTGAAACGATTTTCCGCAACGGCACGCTCACCGTTGTCGGCATCGTGCTGGCTTTCTCGCTCGGCTTCGTCACCCATTGGGCCGCCAACCCCATCCCGTGGCAGCCCGAGGACGGCTTTGCGTTGTTGCCGATCCTTCTCGGCATCGCGCTTCAGATCAAGGCGCTGTCCGAACTGCTCAAGCATCAATGCCTGAAGAAGCAGCGTTTCGAGCGCGCCAACCGCATCTTCATGATCGGACTTCTGTTGACCAGCGGCGGCGTCGCGCTGGCGATCCTGTTCGACTTCTTCGAAGTCTCCAAAATCGCCAAGCTGGTCGGCTGAGTTCAGGAACCCGAGCGAACGGCCACGGTGGCGACACCGGCGCCGATCAGCAACGACCCGCCTGCCCTATTGAAAATGCGGATCGCCTTCGGATTGCCGACCAGGCCCCGCGCCCTTGCCGCAACGAGCGCATAGCCAAAGGCATTGGCGAAGGCGAGCACCAGGAATGTGCTCTCGAATATCACCATCTGGGTCACGAAATCCGCGTGACGGTCGATGAACTGCGGCAGGAACGCCACAAAAAAGGTGATGCTCTTGGGGTTCAGCGCCGTCACCAGCCAGGCATGCGCCATCATCTTGGCAGATGAGACGGCATCGGTGCGCGGCTCGGCGTTCAGCGTTCCGCCCGCCCTGAACAGCTTGACGCCGAGATAGATCAGATAGCCCGCGCCGATCATCTTCAGCACCGTGAACACGGTCGCCGATGCCGCCAGAAGCGCGCCAATGCCCAGCATCGACAGCGTCATGGCGGTGAAGTCGCCAAGCGCGACGCCAACCGACATCGGCAAGGCTGTGCGCCAGCCTTGGCCAAGCGCATAGGAAACGACAAGCAGGATGGTCGGGCCAGGAATGACCAGCAGGACCATCGAGGCGGCGGTGAAGGCAAGCCAGGCTTCGAACGACATCGTTCTCTCCATCCAAAGAAAAGGATAAATCCCCGCCTTCGCCTTGATGTAAAGACCCCGCATCCGGGATTTCGCCGCTACTCAACCGTACCCATCGCCAATTGTGGCAACCGGTGGCTGTAGCCTTCATGTTTTGTAAACCATAGCTGCCGAAAATACCTTGCAATGGCCGCCCCTCCGGTTGCGGCACTCCTGTAAGGTTAAGCGTATATGCCTGAGTTGCAGAACAACTTGCCTTCGCCTTTGCCCGGCGAACCCGCTCCCGACGAAGTCTCGGCCTCGCGCCGCGCGCTGCTTCGCGGCATCGGCGCCACCGCGCTGCTCACCGTCGGCGGCTGCACCTCTATGGAATTCCCGGCGCTTGAGCTCGACAGCGGCCCGACCGGGTCGATCCGCTCGCTCAAGCCAGCCATCAGCGTCGACAAGCAGGTCACCAGCCCGGGCGTCATGTATGCCGGCCTGACCGATGGCGGCTTCGCCGTGCCTGAAGTGCCTTATCTCAAGGTCGATCCCAAGTTCCGCCGCCAGATCGTCGTTGATCCTACCGGCGAAGCGCCCGGCACCATCGTCGTGCACACGCAGGAGCGCTTCCTCTATCTCGTCCAGCCGGAAGGCGAGGCGATCCGCTACGGCGTCGGCGTCGGCAAGGACGGCTTCCGCTGGTCGGGCCGCGCCAACATCCAGTACGGCAAGGAGTGGCCAACCTGGACGCCGCCGCGCGAAATGATCGGCCGCAAGCCGGAACTGGTGAAATGGCAGAACGGCCAGCCCGGCGGCCTTGAAAATCCGCTTGGCGCGCGCGCGCTCTACATCTACCAGAACAACCAGGACACCGGTTACCGCATCCACGGCTCGCCGGAATGGTGGTCGATCGGCAAGGCGATGTCGTCGGGCTGTGTACGGCTCATCAACCAGGACATCATCGACCTCTACAGCCGCGTGTCGAAAAAGAACCCGGTCGTCGTGGTATAAACAGTATTTTTCAACCGATTTAATTTTCTGTTGCGCACCTTGCCCGGAAGCGCGATTGTGACGACGATTACGCCGGAGACTTGAACCATGTCCGCGACATTCGTCATCGCACAAGGCGGCGGACCGACCGCTGTTATCAACCAGACACTCGTCGGCGCGGCGCTCGAAATCCGCAAGCGCCATCCCGGCGCGCGCGTGCTCGGCGCGCGCCACGGCGTGCGGGGCATCCGCGACGGCGATTATGTCGATCTCACCGACATCCGCGAAGACCAGTTGCGCCTCATTGGGCGCACGCCCTCGTCCGCGCTCGGCTCGACGCGCGACAAGCCTGACGCGGCCTATTGCGACGTCATCCTCAAGGGGTTGCAGAAGGCCGGCGCAGACGCCTTCATCTATATCGGCGGCAACGACACCGCCGGCACGCAGCAGATCCTCGCCGACGCATCCGGCGGCAGCATCGCCTTTGTCCATGCGCCCAAGACCATCGACAACGATCTGGAAGAAAACGACCACACGCCGGGCTTCATCTCGGCAGCCGAATTCGTTGCCGGCGCTTTCCTCTCCGTGGACCTCGATTTCCGCGCGCTGCCCGGCATCTATGTAGGCATCGTCATGGGCCGCCATGCCGGCTTCCTCACCGCAGCCTCCGCCGCGTGGCAACTGGATGAAGACAGCGGCCCGCATCTTGTCTACGTCCCCGAACGCGCCTTCGAGGTTTCGCGCTTCGTCGATGATGTCCGCGCCACGCTCGACCGCCACCGCCGCTGCATCGTCGCCGTCTCCGAAGGCGTGTCCACCGCCGACGGCAAGGCGCTGGTCGAAAGCCTTGTGCCGCCCGAGCGGCTGGAGCGCGACGCGCATGGCAACGTCAAGCTTTCCGGCAGCGACCTCACCGCAGCGCTGGAACAGGCGCTCGCAACCCACCTGCCCGGCAAGCGCGCCCGCGTCGATGCGCTGGGCTACATGCCGCGCGGCTATGTCGGCGCCATCAACCCGGTCGACAGCGAAGAAGCCTTCAATGCCGGCGCATTTGCTGCCGCGGTCGCCGGCGAAGGCGGCGGCTCGGTCGCGCTGCAATTCGACGGTCGCCAGACCGTGCTCAAGAAAGTGCCGCTCGACCACGTCGCCGGCAAGACGCGCCACATGCCGCCCGACTTCATGCAGGCCGACGCCAACCGCCTTGCGCAACCCGCCTATGATTATCTGAAGCGTCTCGTCCCGGCCAAATACCAGGTCGGGCGGCCGTTCGTCTGATGGCGGGCTGGTTCGCGAAGCAGCATGTTGACGCGGTCACCACGCACCTGACCGAGCCATACGTCAACGACTATTTGCGCGCCAACATCTGGCATGTCGTCGGTCGCGATGCCGATCTGCTCGTCGACACCGGCATGGGCATCCGCCCGCTTTCGCCGGAAATTGCGACGACCACCGGCAAGCCGCTGATCGTCGTCGCCACTCACATCCATCTCGACCATGTCGGTTCGATGCACGAATTCCCGGTCCGCTACGGTCCCGTCGAAAGTGCTGCCGAATTCGAGCGGATGGGCGACGCCGCCACCTACGCAGACTTTTTCCGCGACATGGAGGACCCCGTCTCGCAACTTCCCGAGCCGGGCTGGAGTGCTGCGACCTACGCCATCAAGCCTGCACCGCTGACGCGTGCGCTCAGCGAAGGCGACGTCGTCGATCTCGGCGACCGCCGGTTCACCGTGCTGCATCTGCCCGGTCATTCGCCGGACTCCATCGCCCTTTTCGATCAGACCGACGGCACGCTGTTCAGCGGCGACGCCATTTACGACGACACGTTGATCGACGACCTGCCGGATTCGGATCGAACCGCCTATTGCCAGACCATGGAGCGCCTGCTCCATCTGCCGATCCGCATCGGCCATGGCGGCCACGGACCGAGCTTCAGCCGCGAGCGCATGCGCGAAATCGCGGCCAACTATCTCAAGGTTACGGCTGATCTGTAATGTTCAGCCGACGGCCTCGTCCCAGCCGCTCACTGCCTTGACCTCGAGGAAATCCTCCAGGCCCCACTTGCCGCCTTCGCGGCCAAGGCCGGACTGCTTGTAGCCGCCGAACGGGCTGCCATAGGGACGGCTGGTGCCGTTGATCTGCACCATGCCGGCACGCAGCTTGCGGGCCACGCGCTGCGCCTTCACCTTGTCGCCCGACTGCACATAGGCGGCGAGCCCATAGGGCGTGTCGTTGGCAATGGCCACCGCATCGTCCTCGCTATCGAACGGGATCATCGCCAGCACCGGCCCGAAGATTTCCTCGCGCGCAATGGTCATGTCGTTGTTCACGTCGGCAAAGATGGTCGGGCGCACATAATAGCCGCGGTTGAAGCCTTCCGGCCTGCCAAGCCCGCCGGCCACCACGCGCGCGCCTTCCTTGATCCCCTGTTCGATCAAGCTCTGCACCTTGGTGAACTGCACTTCGGAAGACAGCGGTCCGATGTGGTTGCCGTCGTCTGCCGGATTGCCCACCTTCACGGTCGCTGCCACATCGGCTGCAATGCCCACGGCGCGGTCATAGACCGGGCGCTCGACCAGCATGCGGGTCGGCGCGTTGCACGACTGGCCGGTGTTGTTGAAGCAGTGGCGCACGCCGCGCTTGATCGCAGCCTCTAGGTCGCTGTCGGCAAAGACGATGTTGGGCGACTTGCCGCCCAGTTCCAGCGCAACGCGCTTGATCGTCTCAGACGCCGCCTTGGCAACGGCAATGCCGGCGCGGGTCGATCCGGTGAACGACATCATGTCGATGCCGGGATGGCGCGACATCGCCTCACCGACGCCCGGTCCGTCGCCATTGACCATGTTGAACACGCCGGCCGGGAAATCCGCTTCTTCCATGATCTCGGCAAAGACCACCGATGAGATCGGTGCGATTTCCGAAGGCTTCAGCACCACGGTGCAGCCTGCCGCCAGTGCCGGCACCACCTTCAGCGTCACCTGGTTCATCGGCCAGTTCCACGGCGTGATCAGGCCGCACACGCCGATCGGCTCATGCACGATGTGCTCGCCATGATTGTCGTCGCTCAGCGGCGTCTCGAACCTGTAGTCCCTCAGCGTCCGGATGAAGGCCTCGATGTGCCCTGCACCGCTTGCCGCCTGCGATTCGAAGGCAAGCTTGATCGGCGCGCCCATCTCGTCGGAAATCGCCTTGGCCATGTCGCCCATGCGGGTCTTGTAGACCTTGAGCAGGCGCTCCAGCGCCGCCAGCCGCTCCTCGCGGGTGGTCACGCTCCAGCTTTCAAAGGCGCGCCGCGCCGCAGCCACTGCCTTGTCGACGTCAGCAGCCGACCCCATCGAGATCACCGCAAAGGGTTGCTCGTCAGCCGGGTTGATAACCTCCAGCTCCCTTGCCACCACCGGAGCGACCCATTTTCCATCGATGAAGAAATCCGTCTTGCGCAGCATCGTCCAGCTCCTTTGACGCCGAGGCATCGGCGGGCGGCTTTCTAGCGCCTCTTTGCGCGAACACTCAAGTCTCAAGGGGCAGCATATGGTGAGGCCAGTTCCTGTCGAGCACGGTGCGTGTCGAACCTCACCCGGGCAAACAGTCATTGGCGGAACAGAAATTTTCGATGAAAATTTCATGCCACGGAAAACTCAAGGGGACATTAGCCGGCTTTTGTTGACGGTGTGTCCAAGACGCCGTGAACAAGAAAACGGGAACCTGCTTTTTCATCAAACTGCCATTCCGATCATCATATTGATATTGCTTGGTAAATTTTCCTGTTAAGCGGACATTTCATATGTTCAAGAGGTGTTGGATTAGTCCAACTATGAACAATTTCGTGATTGGCAAGCCGGCCTATCCCAACCCACATCGGGGAGGTCCAAACGACGCAAAAATCCTCCCAAGGAAACGCCGCTAGATGGACGGATGTTTTAGAATCTGGAGTACTTGAAATGAAGAAGATTGCTCTCGCCGCCGCCGCCATTCTCGCTGTTACCGGCGCCTCCTTCGCCGGCAGCGACCACTACGGTTCCGATGCGGTCAACAACCCGCCTGCAGCGACCAATGTTGACAGCAGCTACACCGCTTCGGTCAACTCGGCTTCGAACCCTTACGTTGTGAAGTCGAACACCGCTGCAGAACAGCGTCTCGGCGGCAACAGCTAATAATCGACCGAGACTACCCAAAGGGCGGCGGGCTTTACCGCCGCTCTTTTATTTTGTCCGGATGTACCCCTCTCAGGCAGCTTCAGCCACCGCATCGGCATGCGCAAACGAGCGCCCCGTGCTGTCGAAAATGTGCAGGTCTTCCGCATTGGCAGTCAGTTTCAACGTGCTGCCGCGCTTGACCTCCACATTTCCGGGAAGCTTCGTCACCAGAGGCTGGTCGCCGCGACCGATATCGACATAGACAAGCTGCACTTCGCCCAGTTGCTCGACATAGTCGACCTTGCCCTCGAACAGATAATCAGCGCCGGTGGCGACAAACAGGTCCTCGGGCCTGACGCCGAAGCTGATGGCTGACCCCTTGGCAGAGGCCGGCGAAGCGATCGGCACCGTCGCCTTGCGCCCGCCGACGTGATCCACCACCGTCGCCTTGCCTGCCGTCGCGACGGTCGCCGGCAAGATGTTCATGGCCGGAGAGCCGATGAACTGCGCCACGAACAGGTTGCCCGGCTTCTTATAGAGGTCCATCGGCGTGCCGACCTGCTCGATGTGGCCATCCTTCAACACGACGATGCGGTCCGCCAATGTCATCGCCTCGACCTGGTCGTGGGTGACATAGATCATCGTCGTGTTGGGCATGGATTCCTTCAGCTTGGCGATCTCGATGCGGGTCGCCACGCGCAGCGCCGCGTCGAGGTTCGACAGCGGCTCGTCGAACAGGAAGACCTTGGGGTTGCGCACGATGGCGCGGCCGATTGCGACGCGCTGGCGCTGGCCGCCCGACATGGCGCGCGGCAGCCGATCGAGGTACTTGGTCAGTTGCAGGATCTCAGCCGCCTGCTTGACGCGCCGGTCGATCTCGGCCTTGTCTTCCTTCGCGATCTTCATGCCGAAGGCCATGTTGTCGTACACCGTCATGTGCGGATAAAGCGCATAGGACTGGAACACCATGGCGATGCCGCGCTTCGACGGCGGCACGTCGTTGACGCGCTCGCCGGCGATGTTGAGTTCGCCGGAACTGATTTCCTCCAGCCCGGCAATCGTCCTCAGCAGCGTGGATTTTCCGCAACCCGAAGGCCCGACGAAAACGATGAATTCGCCCGACTTGATGTCGAGGTCGATGCCGTGAAGGATATGCACGCTCCCGTAGGATTTCTTCACTTGCCTGAGCGTCAGATCGGCCATGATTTCCTCCCGTGAATTTTTTGAACCCTGATCAGGCAATCCGCCCGAACCAGGCACCGTAACCGCCAAGCCGCACCTTGCCCTCCGCCGCTTGGCCGGACAGGCCATGCCCGGACAGGGGTTGCAGCGCATGTCCGGAGCCCAAATCGACTTCGGCCGGCTTGCTGCCGAGATTGAAGGCGCACACGATCTGCTCGTTGCCCTCGCGGCGGGTGAAAACCACCGTGTCGTCGTCCCCAGCAAGGAACTCGATGTCGCCCTTGGCAAAGGCGGGATGCGCACTGCGGAATGCCAGGAAGCGGCGATAGTGCTCCAGCAGCGAGGCCTCATCGCCCTGCTGCCTGCTGACGGCGCTGGCCAGATGCTCGCGCGGCACCGGCAACCAGGGCTTGGCGCTCGAGAAGCCGCCGTTGGCAGCGTTTTCGTCCCACACCATCGGCGTGCGGCAGCCGTCGCGACCCTTGAACTCCGGCCAGAAGCGAATGCCATAGGGGTCCTGCAAATCCTCGAAGGCAAGGTTTGCTTCGGTCAGCCCAAGCTCCTCGCCCTGATAGAGGCAGACCGAGCCGCGCAGCGACATCAACAGCGCCGAAACCACCTTGAGGTAGGCCTTCGGATCGGCCTCACCGGCAGCCCAGCGCGAAGCATGCCGCATCACATCGTGGTTGGAAAACGCCCAGCACGACCAGCCATCGGTCGCCACCTTGCCGAAGCTTTCCAGCACGCCGCGCACCTTGGCGGCGCTGATCTTTTCGGGTGCGAGGAAGTCGAAGGAATAGCACATGTGGACGCGCTTTTCGCCCGCCGTATAGGCCGCCACCACCTCCAGCCCGCGCTGCGAATCGCCAACTTCACCGACAGCGGCTGCCGCCGGATATTCATCCAGCAAGGCCCGGAAACGTTCGAGGAAGCCGACATTTTCGGGCTGGCTCTTGTCGTAGAGATGGTCCTGGTAGTTGTAGGGATTAACCGCCGGCGCGGTCTGGTCGTTGCGCTCTTCCGGCGGCAGGGCCGGGTTGTCCTCCAGGCCCCTGGAATGGAAATAGAAGTTGATGGTGTCGAGGCGAAAGCCGTCGACGCCGCGGTCCAGCCAGAAGCGGGTCACGTCCAGCAACGCATCCTGAACCTCGCTGTTGTGGAAGTTCAGGTCGGGCTGCTCGGACAGGAAATTGTGCAGATAATATTGCTGGCGGCGGGTATCCCACTGCCAGGCCGAGCCGCCGAAGATCGACAGCCAGTTGTTGGGCGGCGTGCCGTCCGGCTTGGCGTCGGCCCACACATACCAGTCGGCCTTGGCATTGTTGCGGCTGGCGCGGCTTTCCTTGAACCAGGGGTGATCGTCGGCGGTGTGCGAAATCACCTCGTCGATCATCACTTTCAGGCCAAGCCGATGCGCTTCGTCCACCAGTTGATCGAAGTCCGCCAGCGTGCCGAACATCGGATCGACGCCGCAATAATCGGTGACGTCGTAGCCGAAGTCGCGCATCGGCGACTTGAAAAAGGGCGAAATCCAGATCGCATCGACGCCGAGGCCCGCAATATAAGGCAGCCTCTGGATGATGCCCTTCAGGTCGCCGATACCGTCGCCATTGCTGTCCTGATAGCTGCGCGGATAGATCTGGTAGATCACCGCGCCGCGCCACCAGTCACGGTTTACGGCAAGGGCCGGGTTCTGGACGCGTTGCGCCGCCTGCATTGAAATCAGCCTCCCTTGACCGAGCCGGCGAGAAGGCCGCGCACGAAGTAGCGTTGCAGTGAGAAGAACACGATCAGCGGCACGATGATGGTGACGAAGGCCGAGGTGGTCAGGATTTCCCAGTCGCCGCCGCGCGAACCCAAAAGCGCATTCAGCTTGGCGGTCAGCACGATCTGGTCTGCCTCGGTGCCGAGGAACACCATCGCCACCAGAAGGTCGTTCCATACCCAAAGGAACTGGAAGATGGCGAAGGACGCCAGCACCGGGAACGACAACGGCAGAACGATCTTGACGAAAATCTCGAAGTCGCTCGCGCCATCGATGCGCGCCGATTCCATGATCTCGCGCGGCAGGCCGGCGATGTAGCTGCGCAGCAGGTAGATGGCGAAGGGCAGGCCGAAGCCGGTATGCGCCAGCCAGATGCCGAGATAGGTCTTCACCGGCACGCCGAAGAACACGCCGACGCCGTTATAAAGCTTGAGCAGCGGGATCAGCGACATCTGCAGCGGCACGACGAGCAGGCCGATGATGACGGCGATCAACAGCGCCCGCCCCGGAAACCGCATCCAGGCCAGCGCGTAGGCGGCAAAGGCGGCGATCAGGATAGGGATCACCGTGGCCGGGATCGTCACCGTCAGCGAATTCATGAACGAGCGGCCGATGCCTTCGGAAAACAGCACCGTCTGGTAGTTCTCCGTGGTGAAGCGTGGCGGCGTCGAGGCCGCGTAGTAGACGCGCTGGCCGCGCGCGCCTTCGAACTTCACCGGCGAGGTCAGCACATAAGAGCCGTCCTCGTTGACCTGCAGCGTCACGCCGTCGTTCAGCTCCGCCACCGAACCCGCTTCATACTTGGTCGGCTCCTGCGAACGCACGCCGAAGGCAGACAACGTCGCGGCGTTTCCCGCCTCGAACAGATTGCCCATGATCAGGAACTTGCCGTCCTTCTCGACCTGGTCGGCAGCCGTTCCGAGACGCCCCGCGCCGGTCTGGCTCGAGGTCGAAAACGAATTCCACCAGCCCGAGGCGATGATCTGGTCCTTGTCGCGCAGCGACGACACCAAGATGCCGAGCGTCGGGATCGTCCAGATGACCACGAACACCAGCACGGCAAAATGGACGCCGAAACGGCCGATGACGGATTTGCCTGAACTGTTCATCTCAATGCCCTCCCGTCTCGCGGTTGGCCTGGCGTATGTTCCAGATCATGATCGGGATCACCGCGATCATGATGATGATCGCAATGGTCGCGCCACGGCCGAAATCGCCGCCGCCACGGAACATCCAGTCGAACATCAGATTGGCGAGCACTTGGCTGTTCCACTGGCCGTTGGTCATGGTCAAGACGATGTCGAAGACCTTCAGCACGAGGATGGTGATGGTGGTCCACACCACCGCGATCGTGCCCCAGATTTGCGGGATCATGATCTTCCAGAAAATCTGGAACGGGCTTGCCCCGTCGATCACCGCCGCCTCCAGCGTTTCCTCCGGAATGCCGCGCAGCGCCGACGACAGGATCACCATGGCAAAGCCGGTCTGGATCCAGATCAGGATCACCATCAAAAAGAAGTTGTTCCAGAAGGGGATCGAAATCCACACCTGCGGCGCGCCGCCGAAATACTGCACAATGGCGTTGAGGATGCCGATCTGCACCTGGCCTTCGCCGCGATACTCGTAGATGAATTTCCAGATCACGCTTGCGCCGACGAATGAGATCGCCAGCGGCAAAAAGATCAGGCTCTTGGCGATGGTTCCCCACCAGATGCGGTCGGTCAAAACCGCGATCACCAGCCCGAGGAAGGTGCAGGCCGCCGGCACCACCGCCAGCCACAAGATGTTGTTGAGGATGGAGTTGCGGAACTCGCGGTCGCCGAAGGCCCAGGCATAGTTGGCGAAGCCGACGAAATGCTCACCGCCCCGGTCCATGAACGAAAGCCTCAGCGTCTCGATAACCGGATAGATCAGGTAGACCGTCAGGATCAGTAACGCCGGGCCGACGAACAGCCACGGCCGCACCAGACCCTGCCGGCGAAGATTGTCGACGGCCGCAGCGCCTGCCACGCCGCGCGAGGGGAAGATCAGGTCGAGCAGCTTGTTCGCGCCCCAGAAATAGGCGACGCAACCGCCGACACCGACAATGATGACGAAAATGGCCGAGAAAATCTGCGCTGCCATGGGTTCCTCCCCCGAGAGCCGATTCTTTTCCGGTCGGGGCAATCCCTGCCCCATCCCTTGTCGCGCAGCCGACACGCACGGTCAGCCCATGGGCACCGCGTCAGGCCGCTTGAAATGTCACGCTGGTCTCCCCTCCCACTGGCCCGGGCCTTCTAGGGTCCGGGCCAGCGCGCCTGGGAGGCTGCGTCCGCCCCTCGCCTCTACTTGATGGCGTCCCAGCTCTTCTGGATGTCGGTTGCCACGGCTTCCGCCGGCTTGCCGCCAACCAGGTCGACCATGCCGGTCCAGAACGAACCTGCACCTATCTTGCCCGGCATCAGGTCGGAACCGTCGAAGCGGAAGGTCGTGGCATTGGCCAGGATTTCGCCCTGCTTCTTCAGCGCATCCGAACCATAGGCCTCGGTGTTTGCGCCCTTGAATGGGGTCACGAAGCTCTTCTGCGCCATCCACAATTCATGCGCGAGCGGCATTTCGAGGAACTTGATGAATTCGCGCGCGGCCTTGGAATCCTTGGTGATCATCACCAGCGTTCCGGCACCCAGAACCGGCTGGCCAAGCTCCGGCTTCGAAGCGTAGGGCGGATAATAGAAGAAGTCCGCATCGACGCCGAGTTCGGTCCCTTCCGGGAAGAAGGAGGGAATGAACGATGCCTGATGGTGCATGTAGCACTTCGGCGGCACCGTGAAGAGGCCCTTGGGGCTGTCGCGGAAATCGGTCGCCGCAACCGCGGCCGCGCCGCCGTCCACCATCTTGTCGTCGGTCGCGATCTTGCCGAAGATGTCGATGGCGTTCACCACCGCCGGATCGTTGAACGGAATCTCGTTCTTCACCCACTTGTCGTAGGTTTCGGGCGGCTGCGTGCGCAGCATGATGTCTTCCACCCAGTCGGTCGCCGGCCAGCCGGTCGCGCCGCCGGAGCCAAGCCCGATGCACCACGGCTTGCCACCGTCGGCAATGATCTTCTGCTCAAGCGCCGTCAGTTCCTCCTGCGTCTTGGGAACCTCGTAGCCTGCTTCCTCGAAATTGTCCGGTGAATACCAGACCAGCGACTTCACGTCGGCCTTGTAGGGGAAAGCGTAGTAGCCCGGCGTGCCGTCCTTGCCCTTGTAGGTGCCAAGATCAACCCAGGACTGGCCGGCGCCGTAATTGTCCTTCACCCAGGTGGCGACATCGTCGCCAAGCGGGGTCAGCAGGCCCTTGGACGCAAGGTCCTGGATCAGGCCCGGCTGCGGCAGGATGGCGATATTGGGCGGGCTGCCAGCCTGCGTGTCGATGACGATCTGCTGCTCATAGTTTTCGGAAGAGGAATATTTCACCTCCACGCCGGTGGCCTCGATGAAATAGGCCAGCACCGAACGCACCAGTTCCTCGTCCTCGCCGCGCCACGGCCCGAAAATGGTCAGCGTCTCGCCCTTGAGATCGACCTTCTTCAGCTCGTCGAAATTCGCCCAGTGAAATTTCTGGTCCTCACCCGGCTTGAACTTCAGTTCCGCATGCGCGGGCAGGCTCCACGCCAGCGCGACAAGGGCCGCGCCCGTCAAAAGCATCTTCTTCATCGGCTTCCTCCCAATGGTGCAAGATATCGTGCGGAACCTCCATTCCGCGCGCCGAGGCTGCTTTGCGCCTTCAAGGCCAGACCTGACTCTTTGAAGGCAATTTCAAAGCGCTTTGGTTCCTCTTATCTCGTCACTGAATCGAGGGAGAGTCAAGCCGCATAAAGATTAATCGATTTAATTTTCTGCAGTACAGCCAAGATTCTGCACCGCACCATGCATTTTTGCGCCGCAGCAACGGTTCCGTCTTTCTTCGGCCCGTCGCTGCGCCTATTGTTGGGCGGAGCACACTCGCCTTCATTGGCCGAGTTTTTAAAGCGCTTTGGATTTCGGAGACAGGTTCTTGAACCTCAAGCAGCTATCCCAGATGCTGGCGCTTTCGCAGACGACGGTGAGCCGTGCGCTGAACGGCTATCCGGAGGTCAACGAGGAAACGCG
>MKRZ01000094.1:19088-35427 GCA_001897075.1 Mesorhizobium sp. 61-13
CGACCGCCGCATCGCGCTCCTGCATGCGCTCGGCATCCCCTTCATCGTGCATGGCCGCAGCGACGGCCACGCATTCGACTATTCCTATATCGACATCGACAATGAGGGCGCATTTCGCGAGGCGACGCGGCTGTTGCTGCAACTTGGCCATCGGCGCATTGCGCTGATCAACGGCGACATAAGGGAAACCTTCGCCATCCACCGCGAGCAAGGCGTGCGCCGAGCGCTCGCCGGCGACGGCCTGTCGCTCGACGAGCGGCACATGCTTTCGATGACGATGACCGAGGAGAACGGCTACCGGGCAGCGCGGCGGCTCATGGAAAGCGCCGAGGCGCCGACCGCCATCCTCTGTTCCAGTCTGATCATGGCGCTCGGCGTCGTGCGGGCCGCGCGCGACCTTGCCGTCAGCATTCCGGGCGACGTGTCGCTGATCGCGCATGACGACGTTTTTTCGTGGCTGAAACCGGAGAATTTCTCCGTACCGCTCGCCACCACCCGTTCCTCGATCCGGGCAGCCGGCGCGCGCGTCGCCGAGCGACTGGCGGCCCGCATTTCAGGTCTCGAAACCGACATCCGCGGCGAAGTGTGGCCCGTCGATCTCGTCGTGCGCGGCTCCGTCGCCGGCGTCCCGCGCTGACGGTTCTGGCTACCGCTTCCGCGAAGCCGGCACGATCTCCGCTTGCAGCGTCTTCATTGCCAGTCCGCGCGCGAGAGCCTCGGCATCGGCAGCACTTTTCGCCAGCGCCAACGCCCTTGCCTTGGGGATCAGCAAGCCTTGCACCAGCGCATCGGGGCGAACAAAAACGCGCGACAGGAAAGGCGTGCGCTCGGCGCGGGACCGGCTGAAACGCGCCGGCATCGTCGCCTTGGCCACATGGGCGGCGGCATCATCGACCCAACCGTCGAGCAGGCGCGCGCCTGGTTGCAGAAAAAGCAGCCATTCACCCTTGGCCCGATGGATCGCGGCCCCGAGATCGGCCTCCGGCAGCCACACGCAGCCGGCATGTTCGGCAACCTTGTGGGTCTGGTCGGTCGAACCGCGGTCGCGCACGACAACATCGCGCAGCATGCCTTCGACCGCGCCGCCGATCAGCGAGGCCAGCGAGCGGGCCAGCCCCTCCTCGTCATTTTCGGTCTCGATCACGGCGCTCAGCATGCCGATGCCATAGCTGAAAGCTTGGCGTTCCACCAGTTCCCGGTTGCGGCGGCGATAACAAAGTTCTTGCTTTGTTCTCTTTTGGGCGATAGGAATAATTTCATGAGAACGGCGATTCGACAGCCCGGAAATACACCTTGGGAGAAAGCCAAGATGGAACAGATCGTGCGCGCAGACATTGCAGCTTTTGGGGCCGGACGAGCAGAGATGGCCAATGCGATGATTGAACAAAGCGGAATGCGCGTGCGGCCGGACCGCAATCGCGGGCGCTCGGCGGGTATCAACCCTTCGGGAAGGGTCGAGCCGGTCAGCCGGCACGTCTTCGACGACGGCTGGGATTCGCTGGAGGATTTGCCGCCGTTCAAGACCGAAGTGCAGGTCGAACGGCCGCGCACCATAATCACCCGCAACGAGTCGCCGGATATTTCCTTCGACCGCTCGATCAATCCCTATCGTGGTTGCGAACATGGCTGCGTCTATTGCTTTGCCCGACCGACGCACGCGTTCATGGGCCTGTCGCCGGGGCTCGATTTCGAAGCGAAGCTGTTTGCCAAGCCGGACGCCGCCCGCCTGCTCGACAGGGAGTTGTCGAAGGACGGCTACACGCCGCGCACCATCGCCATCGGCACAAACACCGATCCCTACCAGCCGATCGAGAAACAGTACCGCATCATGCGCGAAATCCTCGAAGTGCTGGAGGCGCGCGGCCACCCGGTCGGCATCGTCACCAAGTCCGCACTGGTAACGCGCGACATCGACATATTGGCGCGGATGGCCGAGCGCGGCCTTGCCAAGGTGGCGCTGTCGGTCACGACGCTGGACCGCATGCTGGCGCGGACGATGGAACCGCGCGCTTCGACGCCGACCAAGCGGCTTGAAGCGATCCGGCAACTCACCGATGCAGGTATTCCCACATCGGTCATGGTGGCGCCGATCATCCCCGGCCTCACCGACCAGGAAATGGAGCGCATTCTTGATTCGGCGCGCGCGGCTGGCGCACGCGAGGCGGGTTATGTAGTGCTGCGGCTGCCGCTCGAGGTCAGCCCGATCTTCAAGGACTGGCTGCTGCGCCACTATCCCGACCGCTATCGGCACGTGATGTCGCTGGTGCGCTCGATGCGCGACGGCAAGGACTACGATTCCGAATGGGGCAAGCGCATGAAGGGAGCCGGTCCCTACGCCTGGCAGATCGGGCGGCGCTTCGAAATCGCGGCCAAGCGGCTCGGCCTCAACATCGAGCGGCGCACGCTGCGCACCGATCAGTTCGTCGCCGCCGCCAAGGAAAACGAGCAGTTGATGCTGTTGTGACAATTGCCGGAGCGCCGCGCGTTCCGTCCTGACCCATCCCGTCCGGCCCGTCCCCGCCGACGGCTCCCTTCCCGCCCGTTCCCCCACCGGCCGGAAGGGTCTTGCGGAGAATCGGGGCCAATGCGAACCTCGCCGCACCATGGTTCGCGCGCGCCCCGATTCTCCGCTTCTCTTCGACATTGTCGAACGTCCAGACTTCTCCTTCGAAACGGCGGCGAAAGCAGAAGGCCTGTGGCCGGTTGCCGGAATGGACGAGGCAGGCCGCGGCCCGCTCGCGGGGCCGGTGGTCGCTGCTGCGGTCGTACTCGACCCCACCAACATCCCAGATGGCCTCGACGATTCCAAGCGGCTCAGCCATGCGCAGCGCGAAGCCGTCTTCGAGACGATCCTCGGCTCGGCGCTCGGCGTCGCCATGGCCTCGGTCTGCGCCGAAGGCATCGACGCCAGCGACATCCGCAAGGCCAGCCTGGAGGCGATGCGGCGGGCGCTGTGCGGCCTGCCGGTCCGGCCGAAGCTTGCGCTGGCCGATGGCCGCGACGTGCCGCCCGGCCTGCCTTGTCTCGGTCGCGCGCTGGTCAAGGGAGATCAGCGCTCGCAGTCGATCGCTGCAGCCTCTATCGTCGCCAAAGTCATGCGCGACCGCATGATGGCCGACTGCGGTAAGCTTCATGTCCACTACGGCTTCGAGGTTCACATGGGCTACGCCACCCAGCGCCACCGCGTCGCCATCAAGGCGCATGGCCCATTGAAACGTCTGCACCGCGTTTCCTTCGCCCCTTTCAGGCTGGAAGCCGACGATGCCGCGGAGCCAGAAACCGTATCTCTCGGCGTCTAACCGCGAGAACAGGTCTCCCGAAATGGGTTGCGACCTTTGAAGACCCGTGTGATCGAAAGCAATTGAAGCGGGTGGCCCAAAGCTGAAAGACCGAGCGCCTCATCCCCCACAGCAAAAAGCCGCCGGGTTTCCCCAGCGGCTCGATGTATCGGTGATAAGTCGGCTCGGACCTAGTTGAGCTTGGCCTTCACTTCCGCCAGCGAAGCCTTGAACAGGTCGCCATCCGCCTTGGCATCGACGCGGCCTGCCAGAACCTTGCGGGCGGCTTCAACGGCGAGATCGACGGCACTGGCGCGCACTTCGTTGATCGCCTCGCGCTCGGCCTGGCCGATCTTCTGCTCGGCAAGCGCGGTTCGGCGGGCAACGTAGTCTTCGGTCTTCTTGTGCGCCTCTTCGGCAAGCACTGCAGCTTCGCGCTTGGCTGCCTCGACGATGTCGGCGGCGTCCTTCTCGGCGGCCTTGCGCTTCTTCTGGTACTCGGCCAGCAGCGCCTGTGCCTCCTCGCGCAGCTTGCGCGCCTCATCCAGTTCAGTGCGGATCTTGTCGGCACGCTGGTCGAGCGACTTCGAAATCAGCGCCGGCACCTTGATGTAGATGCAGATGCCAATGAAGATGAAGAGGGCAACGGTTGCCCATACGGTTGCGAGAGATGTTGCGTCCATTGCTCTTCCCTCAGCCCGCGATCGATTTCACTGCCGCAGCCACGCCTGCCTTGTCGGCCTTGCCGACCAGTTGCTCGACGATTGCCGTGGCGGTGGATTCAGCGATGCCGCCGACGTCCTTCATGGCGCTGGACTTGATCGAGGCGATATGCGCCTCGGCCTCGGCCAGCTTCTTTTCCAGGTTTGCCTCGACCTTCTTGCGGGCGGTCTCGGCTTCGGCCTTCGCCGCATCGCGAGCCTGCTGGCCGATAGCATTGGCGCCCGCCTTTGCTTCCGCCAGTTCCTGCTCGTAGGCAGCAACCGCAGCGTCGGCCTCGCCCTTCAGCCTGGCGGCCTGGTCGAGATCCTGTGCAATACGGCTGGAGCGCGTATCGAGGATGCCGGCAAGGCGCGGCATCACCACCCGCTTCAGGAACAGGTAGAAGAGGCCGAACGTGATGGCCAGCCAGAAGATCTGCGATGCGAAGGTCGCCGGATCGAAGGGCGGAAACGTGCCCTCATGCGCCGCTTCGTGCGGAACTTCCGTTCCGGCCTGCGCGCCGCTTGTGGCATGCGCATCGCTGCCTTCGACAGCTGGCGCGGTTTCTTGCCCATAGGCTGGTGTCACGAACATTTCTCGTCCCCGTCATTCGGGCCGACCGCGGATGCGGACGGCCCCACATTCAACGACAGATCAGCCGAACAGCGCCAGAAGCGCGATGAGCAGCGAGAAAATGCCGAGAGCTTCCGTCACGGCGAAGCCGAAAATCAGGCGGCCGAACTGGCCATCGGCTGCGGACGGATTGCGAAGAGCGCCGGCGAGGTAGCTGCCGAAGATGTTGCCCAGGCCAATGCCCGCGCCACCCATGCCCAGGCACGCAATACCAGCGCCGATGTACTTTGCTGCTTCAGCTTCCATTTGTTCAACTCCTTGTAGGATCTCAGTTTGGGGTTCGTCGACGCAGACCGTCTGCGAGCGATTCTGTTAGTGCCCGGGATGCAGGGCGTCGTTCAGGTACATGCAGGTGAGAATGGCGAAAACATAGGCCTGAAGGGCCGCAACAAGCAGTTCGAGCGCCGTCAGCGCCACAGCCATGATCAGCGGCAGGATGGCGCCGGCGATGCCGACCGCGCCAAGCGCGCTCAGCGAAACGACGAAGCCTGCGAAAACCTTGAGCGTGATGTGGCCTGCCAGCATGTTGGCGAAAAGACGAACCGAGAGGCTGACCGGACGCGACAGGAAGGACACCACCTCAATTGCCACGACCAGCGGCAAGAGCAGCATCGGCACGCCGCTTGGCACGAACAGCTTGAAGAAACCGAAGCCGTGCTTGGCAAGGCCGTAGAACACCACGATGCCGATCACCAGGATCGCCAGGGCGAAGGTGACGATGATGTGGCTGGTGATGGTGAAGAAGTAAGGAAACAGGCCAAGCAGATTGGCCGTCAGGATGAACATGAAAAGCGAGAACACGAGCGGGAAGAACCGCATGCCGTGCGATCCGGCCGAATCCTTCAGCATCGAGCCGACGAACTCATAGGTCATCTCGGCGGAAGACTGCCAGCGCGACGGAATGAGGTGGCGCCCGGAAGTGGCCAGATAGAGGAACAGCGAAGCCACCACGACGGTAGCAACCATGAACAGCGAGGAATTGGTGAAGGACAGATCATAGCCACCGAAATCGATCGGTATGATCTTGTTGATATGGAACTGGTGGATCGGATCGACCTTGTCAGCAGCTGCCACTTTCAGTCCTCACATGGCCGCGCACGGCTCTCTCAAATACATCACGTCGAAGACGCGCCTCAATCACGCTTCGGGCCAACGCCGTACTTGCCCTCTCCGAAGCCAGCAATCAGACCAGCCGAACGCAGGACATTGAGCACGCCGGCGGCGAACCCGAGGAGCAGAAACACGATCAGTCCCCACGGCGAGGTGCCGGCTAGCCGATCGATCATCCAGCCTATACCGACCCCTACCGCTATCCCTGCGATGAACTCGCTGGACAGCTTGAAGGCCTGGCCGTAACCGACCGCACCGCCCGCTTTCGCGTTGTCTTCCCCCTTAAGCGCTTCCGGCTGCCTTGCTGCAAGAGATGCTTCAAGCTCACGCCGACGCCGCTCAAGTTCGTCGTCGCGGATGTCGCCTTTGCGATCGTTACCAGGGCCGGTCTCTCCGGTTCCGGCTGGCCTTTTCATATCGGCCATCGCAACCTCCTTGCCCGGCCATAACGTCACCGTCGGTCCGCATCCAATTGGGGCGCAACATAGATAGAGGGTTAGCCGCCGTCAAGCCACGGCATGGCTTTCAAATCCAAGTATTTCGTACTGTAAAATCAATAAGTTAGGTAAGTGCGACATCGTGCCCGGCGCAGGCCGCGGCGTCAATCGGCAGAATCCGGCCGTGAACACGGCAAAAGGGCGGTCCGGTAAAAAACGGCAACAGGCAAGGTCAGCTCCATCCCCCGCCATAGGTGCGGTAGAAGATGTGCAGGCCGATCTTGGTCATCTTGTGCATGGCGCGCGCCCAGCCCGGATTGACGTAGCTGGCATAGTAGTGAGTGGACGAACCGACCTCGGGCAGGAAGATCTTGCCGGCGGTCACCGCCATGGCGATATCCTTGGCGATCTTGTAGCGGGAAGGTTCGGTCACGCGATCCTTGCGGCCATCGCAGGCGAAGGAGAACTGGCAGCGGTTGAACCAGTTGTCGTTCTGGTAGACGACGCCGCAAATCGAGCTCGGATAGGTCGGGTTGCGAACGCGGTTGAGCACGACTTGCGCAACGGCCGCCTGGCCACGCAAGGATTCGCTGCGCGCTTCAAAATAGATGGCGTTGGCAAGGCAGGCCTGTTCCGGCTGTGAGAAGACGGCAGCGGGCAGCGGGTTCTGCAGCCATGAATGGTCACCCTTGCCCATCGGCGGGATAAAGCGGCCGCCATCGGCCTGCTCATCCTGCAGCAGGGCCTCGAACGGGGACGCCTTGGCATAGTCCGGCTCGGCCGGTGCGTAGGCGGTTGCCAGAACATCGGGCGTCTCGTTGTTGATCAGCTTGGCCAGCATCGGCGAAATGCCCGCCTGCGGCTTCTTATCTTCCCTGACATGGAACGCGGCGGCGATCTCCACTTCCTTGCCCTTGATCTTCGGCTTGGCGAAGGCAAGTTTCAGGTCGCTGTCCATGCTGGGGCGCAAAAGCGAGCTGGTGCGCTCGAATATCGAACCGGCGTTGAAGTTCTTCGGGGGCGCTACCGGCGCGATCTGGACCAGACGGCCACCCTTGCCGGTGCGCACGATCCGATCCTCGTCCGGCGTCTCGCCGACCACGCCGCTCTTGCTGGTGAACGACACGGTGCCCACTCCCGGCAAATCGACGCCGGCACCCGACATGGCGCCGGTAGATGCAGACACCGCGAACGGCATTTCGGCCGCCTGGGTCGAACCGGCCACCGACTTCTCGATATAGGAATTCCAGCGCGCGTTCGCCTCGAGGCCCGAGACAAGGCTGGTCATGTCCTGAAAGGCAGTCACGGTAGGAAACCCTATCCAGATGCCAAGGCCCACGACGAGCGGAGAGAAAATTGAACGATGCTTGCCACCGGCGGCGGCTGACGGCCGCTTCCAACCACGTCGATGCACGGGGAACTCTCCAGGACGCTACTTGAAACCCATTGGCATCGAAAATGGTGCATTAACCTTGATGCCGGGTTAACGGCGACGATGTTTGGTAAATGCAAGGTTGCGGTGCGAACTGACAATTCCCCGCGAATCGGCTTTGAGTGCCGGAAACTTCTCGATGAGGACAGCCCGTTGACCATCACCATGTACGGCATTCCCAACTGCGACACGATCAAGAAGGCCCGCGTCTGGCTGGAAGGCCACAAGGTCGGCTATGCCTTCCATGACTATCGCGCGCAGGGCCTCGACGCCAAGAGGCTCGACGGATGGGTCGACAAGGTCGGCTGGGAAATCCTGCTCAACAAGGCAAGCACAACGTTTCGCGCGCTGGCCGACGATGAGAAAAAGGACCTGACGCCGAAAAAGGCAAAGGCGCTGATGCTTCAGCACCCAACCATGATCAAGCGCCCCGTTCTAGACCTTGGCGAGCGGCTGCTGGTCGGGTTCAAGCCGGATGTCTATGCACAGGAACTCAGCGGCCGCTAACCCACAATCTCACTTGAGATAGTCGGCCAGCACCACGGCGTTGTTGTGCTTTTCGTCATGCGCGCCGAAAAGCAGCGTCACCTTGCCCTTGGCGACAAGGCAGCGCAATTTCTCGACCGCTTCGCCCTTGCCCTTCAGTTCCTCGCGATAGCGCTGCTGGAATTCCGTCCAAAGTTCCGGATCGTGGCCGAACCACTTGCGCAGTTCATCGCTCGGCGCGATCTCCTTCAGCCACTCATCAAGCTTGGCATAGTCCTTCCTGACGCCGCGCGGCCAAAGCCTATCGACCAGCACGCGCTGCCCGTCGCTGTCCGCGGCGGGCTCGTAGACGCGTTTGATCGCTATCGAACTGCCCGACATCCCGGGACCCGCTTTAGGCCCATTCGCCCTGGCGCATGACCGGAACGGTGCGGCCATCGCTATGCACGCCGTCAATGTCGATCTGGCCCGAACCGATCATCCAGTCGATGTGGATAAGGCTCTTGTTGCCGCCGCGCGCGGCGATCTCGTCCGGCGTCAGCTTGGCACCATTCACAAAGCACTTCGAATAGCACTGGCCAAGCGCGATATGGCAGGCAGCGTTTTCATCAAACAGCGTGTTGAAGAACAGAAGGCCGCTTTTCGAAATCGGCGAGGAATGCGGCACCAGCGCCACCTCGCCCAGCCGGCGCGAACCGGCATCGGTGTCGAGCACCTTCTTCAGCACGTCCTCGCCCCGCGACGCCTTGGCCTCGACGATGCGGCCTTCCTCGAAGCGCACCGAAATATTATCGATCAGCGTGCCCTGATAGGAGAGCGGCTTGGTCGAGGAAACATGGCCCGACACCCGCAACGCATGCGGCGTCGTGAAAACTTCCTCGGTCGGGATGTTGGGATTGCAGGTGATGCCGTTCTTGGCGGTCGAAGCGCCGCCCATCCATTCATGCTCATCAGCCAGCCCGACGGTAAGGTCGGTGCCGGGTCCGGTAAAATGCAGCGCATGGAAGCGGTGGCCGTTCAGCCATTCCGTGCGCGCCTTGAGAACCGCGTTGTGCAGCTTCCAAGCTCCGATCGGGTCATCGCCATCGACACGGCTCGCGGCAAAGATCGCATCTGCAAGCTTGCCGACCGCCACCTCGTCGCTAACGCCCGGAAACACCTGCCTTGCCCACGCCGTTTCCGGATAGGCGACGATGTTCCAGTTGATGTCGAAGCCGGTGATCTTCTCCAGCGCCGGCCGGTAAGCCATCGAGTTCGCCTTGTTGGCGCGCGCCACCTTGGATGCGTCCTGTCCCGAAAGCAGCGACGGGTCGTCGCCGCGCACGGCAAGCCTTGCCGCGTTGTTGGAAAACGCCTTGGCCATGCCCTCATAGAGCCAACCGGCGGCATGGTCGAAACCATCGTCCGCACCATGCCGGAACCGCGCCAGCGTGATTTCGTCGTCGTTGAAGATCGGCGTCACCAGCCCGGCGCCTGCCTTGTAGGCCTGTTCGACGATCTTGCGCGTCAACGGCAGGGCGGCAATCGACGACGTCAGCACCAGGTCCTGCCCCGGCTGCAACTGCAACCCGACCTTGATCGCCACTTCGGCCAGCCGGTCGAGCTTCACCGGATCGATGGAAACCGGGCCGCCGGGAACGGAGGTGGTGATGGGCAAATGTGCGGTCATTTGGGAAAGCCTGCGGTTATGGATGCCAAGCCTGTTACATAGACCTGCCCCGTTGCCCTTTCCACCCTTATGAGTTGGCTCAGCGTCTATCCCGATCACCTCTTGATGATGACCGGAAAACGCCAGACAAACCGGTGCTGGACCAACTGAAGTCGCATTGTCTCAGCCGCGCACGCCAATATTGTGCGCGGCCATGGAACAGCCGACCTCGTCACCGCTTCGTTTTGCCGTCGCAGGCATGATCTCCCTTGCCGTGGCCATGGGCATCGGCCGCTTCGTCTACACGCCTATCCTCCCCGGCATGATGGAGGAGCTTGAGCTTTCCGCCTCCAATGCCGGCCTCATCGCATCGGCCAACTATCTCGGCTATCTCGTCGGCGCGCTCGTCGCGGCCGGCGGCTGGGCGCATGGCCGCGAGCGCATGGTGGTGTTCGGCGCGCTCGCAGCCAGCACCATTCTGGTGGCGCTGATGGGGGCCGTCGAGACCATGACGCCATTCCTCGTCATCCGCTTCCTTGCCGGCGTCGCCAGCGCCTTCGTCATGGTGTTCATGACCAGCATCGTCTTCAGCCATCTGGCCAGAAGCGGCCGCGCCGGTTTCGAAGCCGTGCATTTCGGCGGCGTCGGCATCGGCATTGCCGGATCGTCGATCCTGATGGCGGCGATCGTCACCATCCATGCCGGCTGGACAGCCGCCTGGTTCTGGTCGGGAGCGCTGTCGCTGGCCGGTTTCGTGCTCGTCGTTCTGCTGGCGAACGAAGGGCCCGTCGGCGGCGCAAATTCAAAGCGCGAGCCGGCGCTGCCGCGCAACGCGTCTCTCGCCAAGATCATCCTGTCCTATGGCCTGTTCGGCTTCGGCTATGTCATCACCGCAACATTCATCGTGGCCATCGTGCGCCAGAGCGGCGAAAGCCGCGTGTTCGAGGCGATGGTGTGGTTGGCGACGGGCCTGACGGCGGTACCCTCGCTATTCGTCTGGCAACGAGTCGCGCGCCGCAGCAATGTCTATTCAGCCTATGCGATTGCCTGCCTTGTCGAGGCGGTCGGCGTCGCGGCAAGCGTCGCGGTGACGGGGCGGATCGGCCCGCTTGCCGGCGGCATCCTGCTCGGCGCGACCTTCATGGCGCCGACGGCGCTCGGCATCCAGGCGGCGCGCCAACTTGCGCCGCTCTCCACGCGCAAGGTGTTCGCCATCATGACGGCAGCCTTCGGCCTCGGCCAGATCATCGGCCCAATCGTCGCCGGCATCCTTGCCGAATGGTCGGGCAGCTTCTTCGTCCCGTCCATGCTCGCCGCTGGCGTCCTCGTCCTGTCCGCCGCCGCGGCTTGGTCAGCCGCGCCAAAATCGCCATGATTTTGGTTTTGCTCACGCATGGCGCGGGCATTTTCTTTGCAAACGAAGTGTGACCTTATGCCCGGCTACAGCGCCGCGCGTCCGATTCGACACGCAAAGGACGCTTTATAACTTTGGCTCGCCATCTGGCTGATTTGCGCGTGCAATAAGGAACCCGCCTCCGTGTTCGTATCCTTCTTTCCAAAGCCCAAACTGTTCTTCCTGAGCGCAGCGGGCTGGAGCCTGTTCCTCGTTCTGTTCTGGCTTTTCGGCGGTTCGCAGCTTGGCGCATGGATCGGCCTGCCTGCCGCTGCCCCCGGCGCACCGCCCATCATCGGCATCAGCGTGTTCTGGTCGACGCCATTTTTGTGGTTCTACATTTACTTCGCGCTCGGCGTTGCGATCTTCTACGCATTCTGGCGCTGGTATTCACCGCATCCCTGGCAGAACTGGTCGATCCTCGTCACCTCGGTCGTCCTCTTCCTGATCTATTTCAACGTGCAGGTGTCGGTCGCGGTCAACAACTGGTACGGACCGTTCTTCGACTATGTGCAGGGCCTGATGTCTGGCACCGGCAAATCGACCACTACCGAATTCTACCAGGGTTCGGCGAGCTTCGCCTGGCTGGCGCTGATCGGCATGAACGTCTCGGTGGTGAACGCCTTCATCGTCTCCCACTGGATATTCCGCTGGCGCACGGCGATGAACAATTATTTCGTCTCCCATTGGGACCAGTTGCGCCATATCGAAGGCGCATCGCAGCGTATCCAGGAAGACACGATGCGGTTTTCGCAGATCATGGAGGATCTGGGTTCCAGCTTCGTCCAGTCGATCATGACCCTGATCGCCTTCCTGCCGGTCATGATCACGTTGCAGCAGCACATAACCGAATTGCCGATCATCGGCGCGGTGCCGCAGCCGCTCGTCGTGGCCGCCATCGGCTGGTGCCTGTTCGGCACGCTTGCGGTCATGCTTGCCGGTATCAAGCTGCCCGGCCTGCAATTCCGCAACCAGCGCGTTGAAGCCGCCTACCGCAAGGAACTCGTCTATGGCGAAGACCATGCCGACCGCGCCGATCCGGCGACAACGGCGGAGCTGTTCGAGAACGTGCGGAGAAACTATTTCCGCCTCTATTTCCACTACATCTACTTCAACGTCGTCCGCTACACGTACCTTCAGGCCGACAACATCTTCTCCTTCATCATCCTTGGCCCCTCGCTGGTGGCGCACAAGATCACCTTCGGCGCGCTGAACCAGATATCCAACGCCTTTGGCCGGGTCACCGGATCGCTCCAGTTCCTGCTCAATTCGTGGTCGACGATCGTGGAGCTGCAATCGGTGCACAAGCGCCTGCGCGCCTTCGAGGCGACGCTGTCGGGCGAAAAGCTGCCCGAAATCGACCGCCGCTACATGGAGACCGGAGGCGTGGAAGACCACGCGTAGACCCGGCGATGTGACGCCGAGGCATCGCGCTAACGTTGCGGAATTGGATGAGGGGTGTCTGAGCGGAAACGCTGACGCTTTACCCTCCCCTTGATGGGGAGGGTCGCACCGCAGGTGCGGGGTGGGGTGAGCAACCTGTTCCTGCCACCCCCCCTCTGGCCTGCCGGCCATCTCCCCCTCAGGGGGGGAGATCGGCTAATGGCCGACTCCGAAACGGCCTCAAGCTTACAGCATCTCCGAGATTTCAGTATCGGATGAAGGCATGGCAATCGGGTGATCTCCCCCCTTGAGGGGGAGATGGCCGGAAGGCCAGAGGGGGGTGTGGCTCTTGTTAGGATTTTTGATCGCGGAGTGGACAAGTCATGCCTGCCCACAAAAACATTCACCCCACTTGTCCACCACCTCTGCACCTTCCCCCATAATCCCTGCCATCGCCCTTGCGGGAGACCTGGTGCGCACCGGGTATCAGGGAAGGGCGTCGGTGCCGGATTGGTCGCATGACGGTGTGCGGCTGGGTGATGAGCCCCCAAGTCCGGGCCTCGACCGGGCCTTTCAGCGAAAATGCCGCTCCCCCGGTGAGGCAAGACCACCGGACGGGCGGCCGCAAGGCAGCACTACTTAACTAAACGAGCGACCGAACGGCCGCCCGTCCTCCCGACCTCTCAGATGAGGTCAGTTCTTTGACAATGGCCAGACGGCTTTAGCCGGGCGTGGCAACCATGAAGCACGAACCTTGGCCAGCCGTCTGGCCATTCCTCGGGGCCCCCGCCAGCGACGAGTGCAACGAGGAGCTTAAGGGCGGGGCAAGAATGCGTCCCCGCCAGCGACGAGCGAAGCGAGAGAGCTTAAAGGCGGGCAAGGAATCCCCAGACGCGAAAGCGGACGTGGCAACAAAGGAACATACCGAAATGCCAAGGCTGCGCCCTATTCCAAGTCTATGGTACGGCGAATTTCGGGGATCGCCCCTTCCATGCTGGCGAATTTCCGCTAAAACGCGGGCTCACAAGCCGCCCCGCGGCACAGAAACGGTTTGAGTGATGGCCGACGACGATACCTTTATCCGCGAAGTCAACGAAGAGATCCGAAAGGAACAGGCCAAGGCCATCTGGGACCGCTATGGCCCCATACTGATCGGCCTGGCGCTGCTCGTCGTGCTCGCGACATCCGCCTATGTCGGCTACCGCTATTGGGACGAAAGCCGCGCCAACACCTCGGGCGATGCCTATTCGCAGGCGCTGCGCCTTGCCAACGAAGGCAAGGAGGACGATGCGCTGGCAGCGCTCGCCGATATCGAAAAGAGCGGCTACGGCGCTTATCCCGTGCTGGCCCGCATGCGCTCGGCCACCGTCAAGGCCGACAAGGGCGACGTCGCCGCTGCGGTTTCCGAACTCGATGCGGTTGCCGCCGACGGCTCGATCCCGCAAAGCCTGCGCGACATGGCGCGGCTGCGTGCAGCGCTGCTTCTGGTCGATACCGGCTCCTATGCCGATGTCTCCAGCCGCGTCGAAGCGCTGGCCGCTGACGGCAATGCGCTGCGCCATTCGGCGCGCGAGGCGCTCGGCCTTTCCGCATGGAAGGAAGGCAAGGCCGCGGACGCGCTGAAGCTGTTCGAACAGATCGTGGCCGACCAGGCTGCGCCGCAAAACGTGCGCCAGCGCGCCACCTTGATGTCCGAACTGATCCGCGGTTCGGGCGGCGCGTCGTGACGCATGACGTTCAAAGTCGCCATAATCGGTCGGCCTAACGTCGGCAAATCGACGCTTTTCAACCGCCTTGCCGGCCGCAAACTGGCGCTTGTGGACGACACCCCCGGCGTCACCCGCGACCGCAGGGTTCACCCCGCCAAGCTCTACGATCTTGCCTTCGAAGTTATCGACACAGCCGGTTTCGAGGACGCGCCGGCCAGCACCTTGCCCGGGCGCATGCGCGCCCAGACCGAGATCGCCATTACCGAAGCCGACCTGATCTTCTTCCTGATCGACGCCAAGGCCGGCCTGATGCCGGACGACAAAACCTTTGCCGAGGTCGTGCGCAAATCCGGCAAGCCGGTCGTTCTGGTCGCCAACAAGGCCGAGGCGCGCGGCGCGCAAGGCGGCATGCTGGAAGGCTGGGAACTGGGGCTCGGCGAGCCGATCCCGGTCTCGGCCGAGCACGGCCAAGGCCTGCCCGACCTGCGCGATGCCGTCATCGAGGCGCTTGGCGAGGAACGCGCATTCGGCGAAGACGAGGAAGACGACGACGAAATCGCCGCCAGCGAAGTGCTGATCGGCGAAGACATCGCCGATCCGGACGCCGAAGACGTGCCGGCCTATGACGAAACCAAGCCGCTGCGCATCGCCGTGGTCGGACGGCCTAACGCCGGCAAATCGACGCTCATCAACGCGCTGATCGGCGAGGAGCGGCTTTTGACCGGGCCGGAAGCCGGCATTACCCGCGATTCCATCTCGGTCGACTGGGACTGGCGCGGACGCCGGATGAAACTGTTCGACACCGCAGGCATGCGGCGCAAGGCCAAGGTGCAGGAAAAGCTGGAAAAGCTTTCGGTCGCCGACGGGTTGCGGGCGATCCGCTTCGCGGAAGTCGTCGTCATCGTCTTCGACGCGACGATCCCGTTCGAGAAGCAGGATTTGCAGATCGCCGACCTCATCATCCGCGAGGGCCGCGCACCGGTCATCGCCTTCAACAAATGGGACCTGATCGACCAACCGCAGCAGGTGTTGGCCGAACTGCGCGAAAAGACCGAACGGCTGTTACCGCAGGCGCGCGGCATCCAGGCGGTGACGGTTTCGGCCGAGACCGGGCGCGGGCTCGACAAGCTGATGGACGCGGTCATCAAGACGCACAAGGTGTGGAACAGCCGCATTTCCACCGGCAAGCTCAACCGCTGGCTGGAAGGCATTCTCGCCCACCATCCGCCGCCCGCCGTCGCCGGACGCCGCCTCAAGGTCAAGTATGTGACACAGGCCAAGACCCGTCCGCCTGGCTTCGTGGTGTCCTGCTCACGGCCGGACGCGATGCCGCAATCCTATGTGCGCTACCTGGTCAACAATCTGCGCGAGGCCTTCGACATTCCGGGCGTGCCGATCCGCATGGCGCTGCGCACCTCAGACAATCCGTTCGCAGGTCGCGCCAAGAAGCGCTGAGCTGTTGAGCGGATCATGGCTCGCGATCCGCTCAAGCATCGTTTCGCGCAATTCCGGACGGAAAACCGGTTCCCACTTTTCCTGGAATTGCTTTACTCCCCGTAAGGCACCCAGATGTTCTTGACCTGGACGGCGCGGTAGAGGAACTCCCTGCCCTCGCCGAGGCGCGGATCGAGCCAGTCGCGTTGAACCGTTTCCGCCCAAACCTGCTTGAGATTGCCGGCGGAGGCTTTTTCGATGCGCGCTGCGGCTTCCTTGGGGCCGAAGTACCAGACGCCGTCAACCTCCTCGTGCTTGGCCAATTCAAGCGCGAGTGCATCCCGGTCGCCGGTGACGATGTTGACGACGCCGTCCGGTACGTCGGAGGTTTCGAGGACCTGATAGAAGTCGGTCGCCGCCAACGCCAGCCGCGACGACGGCACCACCACGACACGGTTGCCGGTCGCAATCGCCGGTGCAAAGGTCGACACGAAGCCGAGCAGGCCGAACTCCTCCGGACAGGCAATGCCGACGATGCCAAGCGGCTCGTTCATCGCCAGCGCCACACCGCGTAGCGGTGGCTTGTGCACCGTGCCTTCAAATTTGTCGGCCCACGCACCGTATGAGAACAGCCGCGAGACGGAAGCCGCGACTTCCCTCGCTGCCTCCGGTCTGCGCTTTCCGGTCATGGCTA
>MKRZ01000095.1:0-9036 GCA_001897075.1 Mesorhizobium sp. 61-13
GACGGTGTGCACCTATTGCGGTGTCGGCTGCAATGTGGAGCTGCATGTCCAGGACAACAAGATCGTCAAGGTGACCTCGCCACACGATCACGACGTCAACCACGGGAACCTGTGTATCAAGGGCAGGTTTGGCTTCACGCACGTCCAGAGTCTCAAGAAGGACGACCGAGGCTAGCGGCTCATAGGTCTAGGGGCTTGCCTCGAGAGCCTGTGCTCCTCCTGGTCGGGCTCGTTGTACCAATTCGAGGTGCTCGACATCAATCCGGCGCACACGGCGGCGTTCGTCCGTGCGCTTCAACGCCGGATTGCCATCTAGCTGCTGGTACCCCATGCCTCCCGTGCCTGGCGTATGCTGCTTGGTTGGAGGCAAGAGCCGCTCTCCGCCGATCTGCCGACCCGAAACATGCTATCCGATTGATAAATAACGACGTAGCCAAACACTTTGTGCGGTAATCGGCGGTGTTTGGCGGAGGGGGTGGGATTCGAACCCACGGAGGCTTGCACCTCGCCGGTTTTCAAGACCGGTGCCTTAAACCGCTCGGCCACCCATCCAGCACATCCTAGCGCTTTAGCGTTTGGTGACGGACTTCGTCAACCGAACTTATGCCCGTCGCAAAAACTGGTCGCGGCTGGACATCTGCGCAAGGCTCGATCCGGCAAGGTCTACTGCGCCGAATAGGGCGCGAATGCAGGCCCTTGCCATAATCCTGCCGGTTTCCGGTCACATTCGATTAATAAGGAAATAAACAATTCCTGCGCAAATGAGGGTGCGGATTTAGGAAGTGGGTAGTTTCGTCAGGGTGGTTGCGTGTGTTGCAACGGCACATATGACGGAGCGTACAGGGGAAAATCTTACATGCAGGCTGTGGCGCGACTGCGTCTTCGTCGCACTATGACCATCGTGTCGTTTTCGGCATGTGCAGCCTTGCTTGCCGGTTGCGGAACGCCGCAGCCGAAGCAGGTGGCCCAGCAAACCCGCTCCAAGGAATATTTCCCGGAATCCAAATACGGCGTCAAAGCCAGCCCGCGCGTTGCCTTTGGCCGTGATGGCATCAGGCGAGGCGGAGGCCGCGACCAGTTGGGCAAGCCCTACCAGGTCGCCGGCAAGTGGTACTACCCCAAGGAAGATCGGAAATATTCCAAGGTCGGCTCGGCGTCCTGGTATGGCGATGCGTTCCACGGCCGCCTTACCGCCAATGGCGAGATCTATGACACCGAGCATCTCACGGCGGCGCATCCGACCATGCCGTTGCCCAGCTATGCGCGCGTTACGAACACGGCCAACGGCAGCTCGGTCATCGTACGCGTCAATGATCGTGGGCCTTATCACGGCAACCGCATCATCGATCTTTCCAAGCGCGCGGCCGAAATGCTGGACTATGCCAGCATCGGCACCGCCAAGGTAAAGGTCGATTACATCGGTCGCGCACCGCTGGATGGTGACGACGATCAGTATCTGATGGCGTCCTATAATCCCGGCAATCGGCCGAACGATCCTTCGGTTGGACTGCCCACCGGCGTCATGATCGCCATGAACGGCTCGACGCCAAGTGCGGCGCTCGGCTCGCCGGCAGTTCCGTTTCCCGGACAGCTTGTCGATTCCGTTCCGGCCCAGCCAACTTTCATGACGGCGCAGGCACCGTCGGTCGGCTCCGTCGTACTGCCTGACTTCGGGCCTATCGTTCAGCAGAGACCGGATTTGAACCTGCCTGAACAGACGCCGTTCGCCATTGCCACGCTTTCCTATGCAGACGAGCGTATCGAGCGCGCAGCAGGTGCATTCGTTGCCCTGGCCAGCGCCAAAATGACGCCCGCGGATATAACCGCCTCGTGGAAGCGTCTCAATGCCTCAACTGCGGCCGATGTCGCCCCGACTGGCGACTATATTGCCGCCGGTTCCTTCGACAACGCCGCCGATGCGATGCGTGTTGCCGAGCAGCTTCGGCCATTCGGTAAGGTGGAAGTCCAGAAGGCTGAACTCGACGGCAAGACGTGGCATTCGGTCAACCTTTATGCGGATGGTCACGCCGGGCTTGACGCTATGCTCCAGGCGGCATGGACGCACGGTGCGCCGGACGCGCTGGTGGTGCGCAACTAATCTGGCGATTAGATCGCATGTCAGGTGCCGGAGAGCTCTTATCATCGGTTGATTTGAAGGGCAGGGGGCTGGTAGCTTCCCCCCATCCCAGCGGATGGCTTGCGACCGAACAAGGCAACTTTCTTATGACAAACCATTGGCGCACGGCGATTTTCGGCTTGCTGGCTGTTGCGCTGTTCGTGGCCGCGACCGTGAACGAAGCTGCCGCGCAATTGTTCGAGACCAAGGCAACGCAAGCCTTCATGATCGATGCCGAAACCGGCACAGTACTTTTTTCCAAAGATGCCGATGCGGCGATCCAGCCAGCCTCGCTTGCCAAGTTGATGACGCTGGAGCTCACCTTCAACGCCATCAAGTCGGGCCGGCTTACACGTGAGGATACGTTTGTCGTCAGCGAAAATGCCTGGCGCACCGGCGGTGCTCCCTCTGGCACTTCCACCATGTTTGCCGCGGTAAAGTCGGCCATTCGCCTCGAGGACCTGATCCGGGGCATTGCGGTGCAATCTGCCAATGACGGCTGCATTGTCATTGCTGAAGGCGTCGCCGGGTCGGAGACCAACTTCGCCTTGCAGATGACCGAGCGCGCACGAGAAATTGGACTCGCAAAGTCGACCTTCGTGAATTCGACCGGCTTGCCGGCCGAAGGGCAGGTGACCACGGTGCGGGAACTGGTGCAGCTCTCGCATCATCTCTGGCGCGAATACCCGGACCTCTATCGCTATTTCGGCGAAAAGGACTTCACCTGGAACAAGATTTCACAGCGCAATCGCAACCCGCTCCTCACCATGGAAATCGGCGCGGATGGATTGGCGGTCGGCGCCAGCGAGCAGAACGGCTTCGGCATTGTCGGTTCGGTCAACCAAGGCGGCAAGCGCGTCATCGCGGCAATGAGCGGCTTCGCGTCCGATCGCGAACGTGCCGAAGAGGCGCGCAAGCTGCTCGAATGGGGCCTGCGTTCGTTTGAAAAAACCGAGATATTCGCCGCCGACGAGGTTGCGGGCGAGGCTCAGGTTTATGGCGGCACCAAGTCCGGCGTTGCTCTCAAGGCCAAGGGCCCGATCGACATTTTCCTGCCGATCACCAACCGCGACAAGGTCACGGCCCGCATCATCTATCAAGGCCCGCTTTCGGCTCCCGTGGAAGAAGGGCAGCCGGTCGGCACCTTGCGTGTTTGGATTGGCGATACTCTGAGCCAGGAAACCCCGCTTTTCGCCGCCGAAACGGTCGAGGTCGGCACCTTGCAAAGCCGCGCGCTCGACGCGGTCGAGGAACTGGCCATCGGCTGGTTGCGTTAACATCCGTGCCTGCGGATTAGCTGGCGGACTGCTTTGACAGCGTAGACCTTTCGATCTGCCCGCACTAAGAGGAAGACGACAACAGGACGAAGCGTCGACCAGTGGCAAAAGGCTTCTTCATAACTTTCGAAGGCGGCGAGGGCGCCGGCAAGTCAACCCAGATCGAGTTGCTTGCAGCAAAGCTGCGCGCCAAGAAATACACCATCCTTGTAACGCGTGAACCTGGCGGTTCGCCGGGTGCCGAGGCGGTCCGCCACGTGTTGTTGTCGGGCGCAGCCGAACCGTTTGGGCCGAAGATGGAGGCGCTGCTGTTTGCCGCCGCGCGATCTGACCACGTCGAGCAGGTTATCCGCCCCGCCATCGAACGGGGCGCGATCGTCCTTTGCGACCGCTTCATCGATTCTTCGCGCGTCTATCAGGGCGTGACCGGCGGTCTCGACCCAGCCTTCATGGCAGTCGTCGAACAGGTCTCCATCAACGGCATGGTGCCGGACATGACGCTCATCCTCGATATCGATCCCGCCGAGGGCTTGAAGCGGGCAGCGGTTCGCCGCTCACCCAACGACGTCCCGGATCGCTTCGAGAAGGAAACCGTTTCGGTTCACCAGCGGCGGCGCGAGGCCTTTCTTGCGATTGCCGCTTCGGAGCCTCAACGCTGTGTGGTTATCGATGCGTCCCGGTCGCCGGGCGAAGTGGAAGCTGCCATAACCGCCGCCGTCTTCAGCGGCCTCGAAGCGCGCATGGCCGCCGGCTTGAAGCAGGCAGCACCGGCATGATCTTCGAACGGATCGCGCCCGAGCAGCATGATACGCTGGAAGGTGTACCGGAGCCGTCGGAAACGCCGCGGCTTCTCGGCCATACGGACGCGGCCAACATGCTGGTCGCCGCCTATCGTTCCGGCAAGATGCCCCATGCCTTGATCTTTGTCGGCCCGGTAGGCATCGGCAAGGCGACGCTGGCGTTTCATCTTGCAAATCACCTGCTGAAATACCCGCGCAGCGAGGAGTCGCCTGAAACGCTTGCGGTTCCAGACCCCGCATCGCCACTGTTTCGCCAGATCGCCCAGGGCGCGCATCCGTCGGTCTTGCATCTCACGCGGCCCTACAACGAGAAGACCAAGACCTACAAATCGGTGGTCACGGTTGACGAGATCCGCAAGGTCAGCAGCTTCCTGTCGTTGACCTCGCATGACGGCGGCTACCGGGTGGTCATCGTCGATCCGGCCGACGACATGAACACAAATGCGGCCAACGCATTGCTCAAGAACCTCGAGGAGCCGCCGTCGCGCACGCTGTTCATCCTTGTCGTGCACGCGCCGGGTTCGCTGTTGCCCACCATTCGCTCGCGTTGCCAGATCGTACGGCTTGCGCCGCTCGGCACCGGCGATCTCGCCAGTGTCCTTGGCGGTATGGAACTTGACGCCGCCGATCCTTCGGCTCTCGCTTCGCTTGCCGAACGGGCAGGGGGCAGCGTGCGCAATGCCATCCTGCTCACCCAGTATGGCGGGCTGGAGATTGCGGATGCGCTGGATACGCTTGTCCGCTCCAGGCGCGCGAACACGGGCGAGGCGCATCGTCTTGCCGATGCCGTCGCCGGCCGCGACCGGGCCATTCCCTTCGATATTTTCAATCGCCGCGCGCTTGATCTTCTATCGAGCAGTGCCAGCGAAGCCGCGCTTGCGGGTGACCTCGGCCGCGCCAAGGCGTTGACGGACACTTGGCAGAATGCGCGCGACGCGATAATTGAGACCGAGACTTACAATCTCGACAAGAAACAACACGCATTGACGATGATCGACCGCCTGAATTCTGCGTTGCGAATGTGATGCTCGGCTTTGCTTCGGGATGGCAATTGCTGCCCCGATGCGATATCCACCGCCCATTCCTCCCCGCAGGTTCATACGGTCCCTTTCATGTCACGTGACACTTTCTACATCACCACTGCGATTTCCTATCCGAACGGCAAGCCGCATATCGGCCATGCCTACGAACTGATCGCGACCGACGCCCTGGCGCGCTTCCAGCGCCTCGACGGCAAGGACGTATTCTTCCTGACCGGCACCGACGAGCACGGCATCAAGATGCTCCAGACGGCCAAGAAGGAAGGTATCTCGGCGCGCGAACTCGCTGACCGCAATGCCGCGGAATTCAAGCGCATGGCGACGGTGCTGAACGCCTCCAACGACGATTTCATCCGCACCACGGAAGAACGCCACTACGCGGCTTCGCAAGCCATCTGGAAGGCGATGGCGGCGAATGGCGACATCTACAAGGGTGGCTATGCGGGCTGGTATTCGGTGCGCGACGAAGCCTACTACGGCGAGGAAGAGACCGAGGTGCGCGCGGACAATGTTCGCTACGGCCCGCAGGGAACGCCTGTCGAGTGGGTCGAGGAGGAAAGCTACTTCTTCCGCCTGTCCGCCTATCAGGAGAAGCTTCTGGCGCTCTACGAGAACCAGCCCGATTTTATCGGCCCCACCGAACGGCGCAATGAGGTTGCAAGTTTCGTCAGGTCCGGCCTGAAGGATCTTTCGATCTCGCGCACCACCTTCGATTGGGGCGTGCCTGTGCCGGGCGACGAGAAGCACGTCATGTACGTGTGGGTCGATGCGCTCACGAATTACATTACAGGTGTCGGCTATCCTAATGAAAAGGATGAGAAATGGCGGTTCTGGCCTGCCGATGCGCATATCATCGGCAAGGACATCGTGCGCTTCCACGCGGTCTACTGGCCGGCATTCCTGATGTCGGCGGGCATCGAATTGCCGAAGCGGGTTTTCGGCCATGGCTTCCTGTTCAATCGCGGGGAGAAGATGTCGAAGTCGCTGGGCAACGTCATCGATCCTACCTCCATGGTCGAGCACTACGGCCTCGATCAGGTGCGCTACTTCTTCCTGCGCGAAGTGCCGTTCGGACAGGACGGCAGCTACAGCCACGAGGCGATTGTCAACCGCACCAACGCAGACCTTGCCAACGACCTCGGCAATCTTGCGCAGCGCTCTCTCTCCATGATCGCCAAGAACTGTGGTGGCGTGGTGCCGGCGCGCGGTGAGCTCGCGGATGCCGACAAGGCTATCCTGGACCAGGCGAGCGAAGCTCTCGTCATTGCTCGCAAGGCAATGGCAGAGCAGGGGATTCATCATGCGCTCGCCGCGATCTTCGCAGTGGTTGCCGAGGCCAACCGCTATTTCGCGGCACAGGAACCGTGGGCGCTGAAAAAGACCGATCCGGCGCGCATGGAAACTGTGCTTTGGGTTACTGCCGAAACGATCCGGCGCGTGGCGATCCTGTGCCAGCCTTACATTCCGGGCTCCGCGGCGAAGTTGCTCGACATTTTGGCTGTTGCCGAGGATGCGAGGAGCTTTACACATGTCGCGGAGGCACATGCGTTGGCGACAGGTAGGGCACTGCCCACGCCACAGCCGGTGTTTCCGCGCTATGTCGAGCCGGAAGCCAACGTCTGATGCTCGTTGACAGCCATTGTCATCTTGATTTCCCGGACTTTACCGAGGAGCGGGCGGATATTGTCGCCCGCGCCAAGGCGGCCGGAATCGGGCTGATGGTGACGATCTCAACGCGTGTCAGGAAATTTCCGCAAATACTTGAAATTGCTGAGACATTCGACGAGGTTTTTTGCTCGGTCGGCACGCACCCGCACAATGCGGACGAAGAGCTTGATATAACAGCGGAGATGCTTGTCGAATTGGCCAGGCACCCCAAGGTCGTAGCAATCGGCGAGGCGGGCCTCGACTACCACTATGACTATGCGCCACGCGAGGCCCAAATCCAGGGATTCCGGACCCATATTGCTGCCGCGCGAGAAACGGGCCTACCGCTTGTGATCCACGCACGCAGCGCAGACGACGACGTCGCCGCGATCCTTGAGGATGAAACAGGGAAGGGTGCCTTCCCCTTCATTTTACATTGTTTTTCGTCAGGCAGGCGCTTAGCAGAGGTGGGCGTCGCCTTGGGCGGATATGTTTCATTCTCGGGTATCGTCACCTTCAAGAATTCGGCCGAGCTTCGCGAGATCGCCGCCGCCGTGCCGCACGACCGGCTTCTGGTTGAAACCGATGCGCCTTACCTCGCTCCGGTGCCGCATCGCGGCAAGCGCAACGAACCGGCATTCGTTGCCGACACGGCAAAGGTGTTGGCGCAGACGATAGGCGTTAGTGAGGACGAAATCGCGACACTGACCACCGGTAATTTCTTCAAATTGTTCAAGAAGATACCGCATCCTGACAGGCAAGGTGGCTAGACGTGTCCGACCGGCTGCGCTTGACGATTTTGGGATGCGGATCGTCGCCCGGCGTGCCTCGCATAACCGGCGATTGGGGCAATTGCGACCCGCATAACCCAAAGAACCGCCGCATGCGGACCTCGGCCATGGTCGAGCGCATTTCGGACGACGGCAGGAAAACCACCGTCGTCATAGACACCGGGCCGGATTTCAGGTCGCAAATGCTGATGGCGGATGTCCAGCGCATCGATGCGGTGGTTTACACGCATCCGCATGCCGATCATATCCACGGCATTGATGATCTGCGCGGCTATGTCCTCGAACAGAGGCGTCTGATCGACATCTATGCCGATCATCAAACGATGGCCCGTCTGCGCGAGGCATTTAGCTACTGCTTCGAGACGCCGCCCGGCAGCTCGTATCCGCCGATCCTGTGGGCGCGGACAATCGAACACGACAGGCCGGTGGTGATCGAAGGCGAGGGCGGCGCCCTCACCTTTGAACCGCTGCCGCAGGTCCATGGCGACATTGTTTCACTTGGCTTCCGGATCGGCGGCCTGGCTTATTGCCCTGACGTCAGCGGGTTTCCGGCAGCGACAGTGAAGCGTTTGGAAGGCTTGGACGCGCTGGTGATCGATGCCTTGCAGTATCGGACGCACCCAAGCCACTTTTCGCTTGGCGAAGCACTCGAGTGGATCGACAGGCTGAAGCCGGCCAAAGCCGTGCTTACGCATATGCACGTACCGCTGGATTACGCGACAGTTCTCGCAGAGACGCCGGCACATGTCGAACCTGCATACGACGGCATGGTCATCGAACTGCCTTACGATTGAAACTGATCACTGCATGGACTTACGTGCTTGCGCAGCGCGTCAACAGCTACACTTCGAGACCGCAGGATGCTTGCAGTAGGCAAGCGTGGCGTTTCTGCTTCTGAATTCCTTGGCGTCTGGCTGGGACGATATAGGCGAAAACACCACAAAAGCCCAGTTTTCAGATCATAGTTAGTTCCATAATCTATCTTATGCGACTTTTACATGTAGGTGCGCCGGCGCCGTTCTGTCTGCTCGAGCGCCTACTCCTCGCTGCGCCCTGTGGCGTCACGATCGCGATCATAATGTCTCGCCAACGGAAATGGCGGCAGCCAGGACTCTCGCCTGATGGTCCATAGCTCGTAGGTCGGCTTCAATTGGTCGGGCTCGTCCAGCGAGCCGAGGTTCACCTCGATTTCGTCGCCACTGTGTCCAAAGACCGATGAGCCGCACGTCGGACAAAAATGGCGTCCTTTATAGTTGTTCGTCTCGCCGTCTACCTTGACCGCGCTCTCAGGGAAAATGGCCGAAGCGTGAAACAAGGCTCCGTGATGCTTGCGGCAATCGAGGCAATGGCAAATGCCGACCCTGT
>MKRZ01000095.1:9295-9713 GCA_001897075.1 Mesorhizobium sp. 61-13
TGCTGCAATAGTGCTTTCCGGCGATATGGGGAAAACGCGCCTGCCCGGCGCTCCCGGTCCGTGACGTAGCGACATGATCAAAAGGCCATTGTCCGCAGCGATATGGCCTAAAGCGGCCATTGCGACTTGCCGCGCATCCTCTTCTATGTGTTGCCATACGCCGCACAACAGGATCATGCCAAACGGTTCTTGGGATTGCAGCTTTGCCAGTTCGGGAAGCCTGTCGTCCAACGAGGTTATATTGGCTGACTTATGTCGCTCCGCGCCCGCTTCACGCAGCTCACGAACCGGCTCAACTGCGACAACCGTGTGGCCACGAGCAGCCAGCCACGCAGCGTCCCTGCCCGTTCCCGCGCCTATGTCCGCAACTCGCACCGGTGATTTCGGCATGAGATCCAAGACGGGCGCGTAGAGCGTT
>MKRZ01000096.1:0-3873 GCA_001897075.1 Mesorhizobium sp. 61-13
TGGGCGCAGTGTTGCCCGTGGAGCCTGTCCCTTGGACGGTCTGCGGCATGGCCGGCGTGTCAGTTGAGGGAAGCCACCGGACGGGCGGCCGCAAGGTCGCACTACTTACTAAAACGAGCGACCGAACGGCCGCCCGTCCTCCCAACTTTCATCCACCCGGGCGTTTTGCGTCGCGGGAACAAGCTACCGTATCCAGAGGAAACGCGATGGGCAGCAAATCGAGAAACAAGAAACCTATGGTCGCTGCCAGTGAAGCCGCGCCGGAACCGCGCGACAGCGCCTATCGCTGCGCCATCGCCTTCATGGCGCGGACGCTGGTCGCCGACATTTTCGACCAGCACGAAACCTGCCTGCGTCGCGAATGCCGTTCCGGCGGTTGCTGCCAGGCCTACGCGCAGGGTGGGTTCTGCCCGGCCGAAATGGACAGCCGGCAGGCCTTGCTGTTCGCAGGAATGATGGCGTTCCACGATGTCCTGCGCGGCGAAATCGAGGGCTTTCAACCGATCGAAGCGGGGGCTTAGGATCAAGGCCTTGAACTTATTGCCCCTACAAGGCTGCCCCGAACGGCGCTATACGGTGGCGCATGAACCAGCATACCAAACTTCGGTTGGGCCATTCGGCCTGCCCGCATGACTGCCCGTCCACTTGCGCGCTCGATGTCGAATTGCTTGGCCCCGACCGCATCGGGCGCATTCATGGATCGAAGGACAACAGCTACACCGCCGGCGTCGTCTGCGCCAAGGTGGCGCGCTATGCCGACCGAATTCACCATCCCGACCGTCTTTTGAAGCCGCTGGTGCGCGCTGGTGCCAAAGGCGACGGAAACTGGAAGGAAGCAAGCTGGGAAGCCGCCCTCGACCTCGTCGCCGAGAAGTTCGACGCGGCGGAAGCAAAGCACGGCTCGGAAACGGTGTGGCCCTACTTCTATGCCGGCACCATGGGGTTGGTGCAGCGTGACGGGATCGACCGGCTTCGTCATGCCAAGAAGTATTCCGGCTTCTTCGGTTCGATCTGCACCAATCTGGCGTGGACCGGCTGGATGATGGGTGCCGGCGCGTTGCGCGGACCTGACCCGCGCGAGATGGCGAAATCCGATTGCGTCGTCATCTGGGGCACCAATGCCGTCGTCACCCAGGTCAACGTGATGACCCACGCCATCAAGGCCCGCAAGGAGCGCGGTGCGAAGATCGTGGTCATCGACGTCTACGAAAACGCGACCATGAAGCAGGCCGATGTCGGCCTCATCGTCAAGCCCGGCACCGATGCCGCGCTTGCCTGCGCGGTCATGCATGTCCTGTTCAGGGAAGGCATGGCTGACCGGCCATATCTGGAGCAATACACCGACGATCCCAAGGGGCTCGAGGCGCATCTTGCCACCCGTACGCCGGAATGGGCATCGGCGATTACCGGTCTGTCGGTTGAGGAGATCGTCTCCTTCGCACGGCTGGTCGGCACGACCAAGCGTACCTTTTTCCGCCTCGGCTACGGGTTTTCGCGGCAGCGGAACGGGTCGGTCAACATGCACGCCGCATCCTGCATCGCCGCCGTTACCGGTTGTTGGAAGTATGAGGGCGGTGGTGCGTTCCACGCCAATTCCGGCATCTACAAGCTCAACACGGAATTGCTGGAAGGAACGCGGATGCGCGATCCCGGCATCCGCCACCTCGACCATTCGCGCATCGGCCCGGTTCTGACCGGTGCCGCCGACGCGCTTTATGGCGGGCCTCCGGTCACGGCCATGCTGATCCAGAACACCAATCCGGCCAATGTCGCGCCGGAGCAGCGGCTGGTCAGGCAAGGCATGCTGCGCGACGACCTTTTCATGTGCGTGCATGAGCAGTTCATGACCGACACGGCACAGCTTGCCGATGTCGTCCTGCCCGCCACCATGTTCCTCGAGCATGACGACATCTACAAGGGCGGCGGCAACCAGCACCTCACGCTTGGTCCAAAGCTTGTCGATCCGCCACCCGGCCCACGCACCAACCACTTCGTCATCGAGGAATTGGCCAAGCGCCTCGGCGTTGCGGACCGGCCCGGCTTCGGCATGACCGAGCGCGAGCATATCGACGTTATCCTCTCCAAGCGGGGATTGGGCACTTTCGCCACCTTCAGGCAAGAGAAGTGGACCGATCTGCAACCGGCCTTCGAGGATGCGCATTTCCTCAACGGCTTCGGCCACGCGGACAAGAAGTTCCGGTTCAAGCCGAACTGGACGGGGCAGTCCGCTCCCAACAGGCCACCACGCTCCATGGGCGTATTCGGTCCGCATGAGCGCCTGCCGGAATTTCCCGACCATGTCGATCTGATCGAGGTCGCGGACGAGGAGCATCCGTTCCGGCTGGCCACCTCGCCGGCGCGCAACTTCCTAAATTCGAGCTTCACCGAAACGCCGGTGTCGAAGGCCAAGGAGGGGCGGCCGCAATTGCTCATCCACTCCGAGGACGCCGCACTGTTCGGTCTGTCGGACGGCGATCGCGTCGAGATCGGCAACAGGCGCGGCGAAGTTATCCTTCACGCCAAGCTGTTCGATGGGGTCAGGCGTGGCGTCGTCATCGCCGAAGGCATCTGGCCGAACGGCGCGCATGAGCGTGGCGAGGGCATCAACGTGCTCACCGGGTCGGACGCGCCAGCCCCCTATGGCGGAGCGCCGGTTCATGACAACAAGGTATGGGTGAGGGCGGCGGCCTAGCGCACAGGCAAGATCACTCGAAATCCTTGGGGCGCAGGAAATGCGTCAGCTCGGCCGAGGCGGCACCAAGGTTGGGCCATCTCTCCTGGGTCTGGAAACGAACCAGCGCCGCTGTCGGAAATTTTCGCGACATTGTCCGCAGCGCCGTCGGTTCCGAAGTTCCCGATGCCAGTTGCAAGGCCAGCATCTCCAGTCCGGGATTGTGGCCGATCACCAGGAGCGACTGGACAGCGCTTCCGGTCTTGCGGATTTCAGCCAGTATCCTTTCAGGCTGCGCCTCGTAAATCGCATCGGAGAACTCGAAAACGCAAGAATTCTTCGGCCATTGCGACACGACGCATTCCCAGGTCTGGCGGGTGCGTATCGCCGCCGAGACGATCGCCAGGTCCGGCACCCAGCCGCGGCTCGCCATCTCCTTGCCCATGCGTCTTGCGGCCTTTCTCCCGCGTATGGCCAGTGGCCGCGAGAAGTCAGGGAGCGCCGGATTGTCCCAACTCGACTTGCCGTGGCGGAGCAGGAACAGTTGCCTCATCTGGTGACCGCTCAGGGGGTGAAACGAGCCAATGCTTCGAGATCGACATCGTCGCGCAGTGCTGCAGGTGACATGATGGCCTGGTCGCCATTCTCGACCATTCTGCTGGTGGCCGAGAATACGGACTTTCCGTCGACCATGCCGACCTTGCCTTCCGCCACCAGCTTCAGCGCGAGCGCATAGAGGCCATGCTCAGCCTTCAGCACACGTGCCGCAAGCGATGTCTCGTCGTCGCCAGTAAGCACCGGAACGGCTGCTTGCGCAATAATCGGCCCGTCGTCCATATCGGGCGTCACGAAATGCACCGTGCAGCCATGTATGCGCATCCCCGCAGCCAGCGCGCGGCTATGGGTGTCCAATCCCTTGAACGCGGGCAACAGGGCAGGGTGGATATTGATCATCCGGCCGGCCCACTTCTCCACGAAAGGCGTCGTCAGCAACCGCATGTAGCCCGCAAGTGCAACGATCTCCGTTCCGAACGAAGACAGAGCCTCGTCGATAGCGCCGTCATGCGCTTCCTTGCTGGCGTGTTCGGCGCGCGTGATCGTGCGTGCGGGAATGCCGCGAGATGCGGCGATACCCAAACCTGCCACATCAGGCTTGTCGGAAATCACGCCGACGATCTCGGCGGGATAGGCCGGGTCGTTCG
>MKRZ01000096.1:3893-29331 GCA_001897075.1 Mesorhizobium sp. 61-13
GCGTTTGCGCAGGAGGCTCATAGGTCAAGGGATCCGCGATATATGACGCCTGTGTCGCGGCGCGGGACTATGCGGCCAATCGACGTTACCGTTTCACCGGCCTCTTGCAGAACGGCTGCGACTTGCGCTGCCTGGCCGGAAGCAACCACGATGACCATGCCGATGCCGCAGTTGAAGGTCCGCATCATTTCATCCGGGGCGACATTACCGGTCTTTGCAAGCCATCCGAACACCGGCGGCACGTCGATTGCATCGAGGTCGAGTTCTGCTGAGAAATCCTTCGGCAGCACGCGCGGAATGTTGTCCGGAAAACCACCGCCGGTGATATGGGCGAGCGCCTTGATGCCGTGCGTGCCGCGGATCGCTTTCAGGATCGACTTTACGTATATGCGGGTTGGCTCGAGCAGTGCTTCGCCTAGCGTCTCGCCATGTGCAAATGGCGCTTTGTCGGACCATGACAAACCGCTCTTTTCGACGATCCGACGCACCAGTGAAAAACCATTGGAATGGACCCCGGACGAGGCGAGACCAAGCAGCTCGTCGCCCTCTATAATGTCGTCTGTCGGAAGAAGCTGGTCGCGTTCGGCGGCGCCAACGGCGAATCCGGCGAGGTCGTAGTCGTTGCCATGATACATGCCCGGCATTTCCGCGGTTTCGCCACCGATGAGCGCGCAACCAGCTTGGCGGCAGCCGCGCGCGATACCGCCGACGATAGCCGCACCCTGTTCGGGATCGAGCTTGCCGGTAGCGAAATAGTCGAGGAAGAACAGCGGCTCCGCGCCTTGCACGACGAGATCGTTGACGCACATGGCAACGAGGTCGATGCCAATTGTGTCGTGCTTGCCGGCGTCGATGGCGATCTTGAGCTTGGTGCCAACGCCGTCGTTGGCCGCGACCAGGACCGGATCGGAGAAGCCCGCGGCCTTGAGATCGAACAGGCCGCCAAAACCGCCGATCTCGCCATCTGCGCCCGGGCGGCGCGTGGCACGCACGAGCGGCTTGATCTTTTCGACCATGAGATTGCCGGCGTCGATATCGACACCCGCCTCGGCGTAGGTCAGCGCAGTTTTGTGCTCGGCCATCGCGTTTCCCTTATCAATGCGGGCTCATCGCATGAACGGGTTCGTCCTGCAAGGCAAGTGGGCTTTCACACTATCACCAGCATGGAAAAAGAGTGAGTGGTTGGTCCAGGTGCTTACCCGTCTTGCAGTTCAGCGACACCTCGACCATCTATCGTCGTGATGAACCGGTGAGAGCGACTTGACGATCCCGAACCTGATCACGATCCTGCGCTTCCTGCTCGTCCCGGCCGTCGTATGGGCAATGCTGCTGGAACGCTGGGACTGGGCTTTTGCAGGCTTCGTTGTTGCCGGCGTCTCGGACGGCGTCGACGGCTTCATCGCACGGCAGTTCAACCAGCGCTCGGAGCTTGGCGCCTACCTTGATCCGATGGCCGACAAGATCCTGCTTGTAAGCGTCTTTGTCGTACTTGGCTTCATAGGCGAGTTGCCACTGTGGTTGGTGATTGCGGCGGTGACACGTGACGGCTTGATCATCTGCGCGGTCCTCTTGTCGACGGTGATTGGCAATCCCGTCGAAATGAAACCGTTGATGGTTTCAAAGGCGAACACCGCTATCCAGATCGTGCTTGCAGCCGCCGTTCTCGCGGAATTGACGTTTTCGACCATTTTTGGCCCGCTTCGCACGTCTCTTATATTCCTGTCGGGCCTCTTGACCGTAACTTCCGCCGCGGCCTATCTCGTGGCTTGGCTGAGGCACATGAGCGGCTATGGCAAAAGCAGTACATCAGACAACTGACAATGACGCCGCCGAAGCCGCCGCTTCGGCGACATTTCGGCGGCAGCTGCGCTTCTGGCTTGTTGCGGCGATCGTTCTCGCTATTTTTCTCTATGTTTTCAGCAGTATCCTGTTGCCGTTCGTGGCCGGCATGGTGCTTGCCTACTTCCTCGACCCCGTGGCTGACAGGCTTCAGAGGCTTGGTTTGTCACGCGTCATGGCAACGGTCGTCATCCTGTTTGCCTTCATTGTCGTGCTGGTCCTGGCACTGGTCCTGCTTATCCCGATACTGGCGTCGCAAATGGCGGATTTCGCCGGCAAGCTGCCCGAATACATGACGCGACTGCAGTCGCTGGTCACCAGCTTCGATCCGCAATGGCTGGAGCGGCGGTTCGGCGTCGATGCGGCCGGCCTCAAGGACGGGCTGAATTCATTGCTAACCTCCGGGTTCGGCTTGCTGACGACGGTGTTCCAGTCGATCTGGAGTTCCGGCGTAGCACTCGTATCTGTCGTCAGCTTGTTCGTCGTCACGCCAGTGGTCGCCTTCTACATGTTGCTTGACTGGGACCGGATGGTCGCGAAGGTCGATAGCTGGGTACCGCGTGACCACGTCGAAACAGTTCGCGCCATCTTCGCCGATATCAACACGGCGACCGCCGGTTTCGTGCGCGGTCAAGGCACGCTTTGCCTGGTTCTGGGTGCAATCTATGCTGTCGGCCTAACCATCACAGGCTTGAACTTTGGCATTCTGATCGGCCTCTTTGCCGGCCTCATCAGCTTCATCCCATATGTTGGATCGCTAACCGGCCTTGTGCTTGCCGTGGGCGTCGCCTTTGTTCAGTTCTGGCCTGATTGGCTGATGATCGTTGCAGTCGTTGGCGTCTTCTTCGTCGGCCAATTCATCGAGGGCAACATTCTGCAGCCGAAGCTGGTTGGCAAAAGCGTCGGCCTGCATCCGGTCTGGCTGATGTTTTCCCTGTTTGCCTTTGGCGCCCTGTTCGGTTTCGTCGGCTTGCTGATCGCAGTCCCTGCATCGGCCGCCATCGCCGTTATTGTTCGCTTTGTGATCTCTCGCTACCTGGATTCGCCATTGTACCGGGGACACAAAGCAGAACCTGCCGCCTCGAAACCGGTTCGCATCCGCCGTGCCCCAGACGTGAACGCCTGAGGCATGGCTCCCCCGCTGGAGAGGCCCCGTCAGCTGCCGCTCGATCTTGGCCATGGCACCGGCTATTCGCGCGACGATCTCGTCGTCTCTTCGTCGAACCAGCAAGCGGTTTCCCTTGTCGATCGTTGGCCAGATTGGCCCTCGGCGGTCGTTGTTCTCGCCGGACCGCCCGGTTCCGGCAAAACGCACCTGGCGGAGATCTGGCGCGATGCGGCGAATGCCGTGCCTGTCGATCCTGCTCGGATTCGCGGCTCGATCCCGAACCTAGGCGCGCATCCGGCCTTGATCGACAATGCCGACACCGCTTCCCTGGACGAAAACGGTCTCTTTCATCTCATCAATGAAGTTCGCGCGGCTGGATCGCATCTCTTGTTGACCGCGCGCCGTTTCCCCTCTGCCTGGAATGTCTCTTTGCCCGATCTTGCTTCTCGGTTGAAAGCAGCCGCTACGGTCGAGATACACGAACCCGATGATCCGCTTTTGACCGGCGTGGTCACGAAGCTCTTTTCCGACCGGCAGGTCGAGGTGGAACCGCATGTGGTGCAATATTTGGTGCGTCGCATAGAACGTTCCCTTGCCACTGCCATGCGCGTGGTGGAACGACTTGATCGCGTGGCGCTGGAACAGCAAAGCCGCATCACCCGCGCTCTGGCTGCTGAAGCCATTGGTGCAATGGACGAAGGCCAGCGCGAGCTCGACCTCTAGCGACGACGCACTCAATGCGGTGTCGCGTCAGGCGAGGTGACGCTTGAACCAACCAATCGTCCGATCCCACGCCAGCTTGGCCGCGGCCTCGTCATAGCGTGGCGTTGAATCATTGTGGAATCCGTGGTTGACCCCGGGGTAGATGTAGGCCTCGTATTCTTTGCCTGCCGCCTTGAGCGCCGCTTCATAGCCGGGCCAGCCCTCATTGATGCGTGTGTCGAGCTCCGCGTAGTGGATCAGCAGCGGCGCGCGAATGCGCGTGACATCTTCAGGTTTCGGTTGACGGCCGTAGAAGGGAACTGCTGCGCCTAGTTCGGGATACGCCACTGCCGCGGCATTCGCGACTCCTCCGCCGTAGCAGAAGCCGGTGATGCCGACCTTGCCGGTGGTCGATTCGTTGGCCATCAGGAATTCGACTGCAGCAAAGAAGTCATTCATGAGCTTTTCGGGGTCGACCTGCTGTTGCAACTCACGCCCCTTGTCGTCGTTTCCCGGATAGCCACCAACTGAACTGAGGCCATCCGGAGCAAGTGCAACAAACCCGGCTTTTGCGACGCGCCGTGCGACATCTTCGATGTACGGGTTAAGCCCTCGGTTTTCATGCACCACAACCACGCCCGGTACTGGCCCGGTCGCTGCCGCCGGTTTCACCAAATAGGCGCGAACCTTTCCGTTACCCTTGGGCGAATCGAAGCTGATGTACTCCGCAACTATGTCGGGATCGGTGAACTCGATTTGTTGCGCCATCGCATAGTCGGGGCTCAACGTGGCAAGGATTGTTGCGGCCGTAACGCCTCCAACGGCAAATTTTCCGGCACGATCGAAGAATTCCCGCTTCGTGATCCTTCCGTGAGCGTAATAGTCGTAGAGTTCGAGCAATTCCTGCGGGAAATCCTTGGCGGTCAGCCGCGACATCGCATCCTCCGTGTTGTCTCGTATCCGAGCGGGCAGACTACGTCAGGGTGACTTTTTATGATGTTCACAATTTCGAAAGCAGCGCAGCAGCCTCGATTGCCAACAAAAAAGCCCCGCCGAAGCGGGGCAGATATGAGAATCTGAAGAATTGACCAACGAGCTTGGGGAGCCGGGAACGGCCAAGCCTTCAACTGTTCAACCGATAGGTCGAGACAGCGCAGAAAAACTAGCGAAGTTGAGCGTCTGCGGCATTAGGCCATGGCAGGAAAAAGATTTTCTCCACAATAATGTTTTTCTTATCGAGGCCGGTCTTATGTAGACGTGGTCAAACTCAGAGCTGAGTTCACGCGTCCATCAAGATATTGTTCCAAGGTATTGATTAAGTGGCGATCCGGGTACAAGCGAGCTGCAAGGCATGGTCATCAGGACGCTGGAGAAAATCTACCACGTCAGGCGAGCGACCTGGCGGGATGACAAAGCGTGATTCGAGAACGCTGCGGGAAAAAAGTTGGAACTCCCACCAAAGCGGAGTTGGAACTTTTATGAGATAGGCCCTGTAAGCTATTGATTAAGTGGCGATCCCGGCAGGATTCGAACCTGCGACCATCGGCTTAGAAGGCCGGTGCTCTATCCAGCTGAGCTACGGGACCTTAGCCAGCCGTCAAAACGACAGGTGGCATTCCAAGGGCCTTTCAATGGGTCCAAGGTGTGCGGCGGTCATACCGGAAATTGTCGGAATACGAAATCTGCCGACGTTTTGATTCCTTGGGTTCTTCAACCCGGTAAGAAAGCCCTTGGTTTTCCGCGTACGCAACGGCTTCTTCACGCGTTTCGAAGGACAGCCTGATCTGGCTTTTCATATCACCTGAGGTCGTATAGCCCATCAGCGGGTCGATCTTGCGAGGTTGCTCGGGATCGAACTCCAGCAGCCAATAGCCGGTTTTGCCTTTGCCAGATTGCATAGCGGTCTTTGCTGGGCTGAAAATGCGCGCGGACATAAAAACCTCTTTGCTGCTTCTGCGCTTGCCGTTCTGCCGATTTGCTTACTGTGCAATGTGAGTTCCGGCAAGAGGAGACGCTTTTGCACTTGCCATGCCACATCTAAATCAATAGGCAACACACGGCCTCGGAGTGTAGCGCAGCCTGGTAGCGCACCTGATTTGGGATCAGGGGGTCGCAGGTTCGAGTCCTGCCACTCCGACCACCAATCTTTCCCTATGGATGTTTGCGCAAAACGACGATCGTTTCGCTGCCCGAGCCAGCGCCAAATTGGCCGGTATCAGACGAACACCATCAGAACGATTGCCCCGATAACGATCAGAACAAGGCCGCCGATCAGCATCGGCAGAAGCGTGTTCCCGGCTTCAGCTCCACTGGCGGCTTCCGCACTTGTTGTTACCGCCAGTCGCTTGCCTTCAGGGGTAGCCATGATTCTCTTCCTCCGGCCTATCGGAATCCGTCTGTCGGATTTCCTGATATGCTCATCGGAGGGTTGTTCTTTGCGCTGAAGCAAACTTGCAAGCAGCCGCCAAGGCGTTCCGCAAAGAACGGCAATCAGACGGCAGCGGCTGCCTTTAGGCCTAGCAGGATGTCAGCCTTGAGATCCTCGATGTCTTCAAGACCGATCTGCAGGCGGATCACCGGTCCTTCATAGGGCCCTTTGGCGATGACGCGGTCGCCGAGGTAAATCGGCACGGCCAGGCTTTCATACCCGCCCCAGGAATAACCAAGCCCGAAAATCTTGAGGGCGTCGAGAAAGGCATGCGCCTGACTTTGGCCGCCACCGGCGAGCACTACGGAAAAGATGCCGCTGGAGCCGCCAAAATCCCGCTTCCACAAGGCGTAGTCAGGGTGGCTTGGCAAAGCCGGATGGAGAACACGAGCGACGCCGCTTTGCTGCTCCAGCCACTGGGCTATGGCTAGCGCGCTGCGTTGATGGTGCTCCAAACGGACGCCCATTGTGCGAAGGCCGCGCAGAACCTGGTAAACGTCGTCCGGCCCGGCGCAGCAGCCAAGCGTTGTGAACGCATCATGTAGGCGTGGCCAGTGGGCTTCGTTTGCCGAAACGGTGCCGAGCAGCACGTCAGAATGGCCGCCCGGATACTTCGTCGCGGCATGAATGGAGATATCGACACCGTGGTGCAGAGGCTTGAAATAGAGTGGCGTAGCCCACGTATTGTCCATCATGACAAGTGCGCCCGCCGCGTGCGCCGCCTTCGCGATCGCAGAAATGTCCTGCACTTCGAAGGTGTTCGATGCGGGAGATTCTGTAAACACGATGCTGGTGTTCGGCTTGATGAGCGCCGCAATTCCAGCACCAATCCTTGGGTCGTAGTAGTCCACCTCCATGCCGAGACGCTTGAGTATTGTGTCGGCGAAGTGGCGGGTCGGGTGGTATACCGAATCGACAATCAGGATGTGCCGACCTGCTTCAGCGAATGCGAGCAAAGGTACAGTGACTGCCGCAAGCCCCGAAGGCACGAGAATGGTGCCCGCCGAACCTTCAAGATCATCAATGGCTGAGGCTAGCGCATCCGTAGTCGGAGTTCCACGGGTGCCGTAGGTGTATTTTTGTGCCCTGGCCGCCAGAGTCGCGGCGTCAGGGAAGAGAACGGTAGAGGCATGAACCACGGGCGGATTTACGAAGCCGTGATAGTCGCGAGGGTTGTGGCCGGAATGCGCAAGTCGCGTGTTGATGCCCAACGTCCTGTCGTTTTTCGTCATTATCTCAATCACCTGTCGGGAAAGCTCAACGCTTAGAGGCCGCACATCTATGGCGCAACTGTCACCCACCTGACAGGGGCCCTGATTTAGTGGGCCAAATAGGGGTGCAGAGGCCCATGATTTGAATTGTGTTCCGCTGCGGAAGTCAAAAGGGACTCCCGTTTTGCCACGCCAAGAGAGCCTTGTTGCAGTCGAGGAAAACTTTATTCCCATTTAGATTATCGTAATATTTCAATTGGTTAGCACAATGCGCTTCGAAACTCGCCACCTTTCTGTCATTTTTCTTGACCTCACAGAAATAATCGCCTTCGATGCAGTTCGTGAATGGGAGAAAGGCTTCGCGTCGATCTCGATGCCATGTTCCGGAAGTGGGCCGGGACAGTGAGCCGCGTTCGCAAGAAAAAGTCGGGTTATGTCCCGAATAACAGAAAAGGGTTTTGGGTTATGAAGCAACTGGCATTGGGTATCTTGAGCGCGGCAGCGCTCGGCGTGTTTGCCACGGCGGCGTCCGCGGGCACGCTCGAAGACGTCAAGGCTAAGGGTTTTCTGCAATGCGGCGTCAACACGGGTCTTGCAGGCTTTTCCGCGCCTAACGACAAGGGTGACTGGACCGGTCTCGACGTCGACTTCTGCCGCGCTGTTGCGGCCGCAGTATTTGGCGATGGCACCAAGGTGAAGTTCACCGGTCTTAGCGCGAAGGACCGCTTCACCGCACTGCAGTCGGGTGAAGTAGACATTCTGTCCCGCAACACCACCTGGACGGTCAACCGCGATACCGCGCTGGGTCTGAACTTTGCTGGCGTTACCTACTATGACGGCCAGGGTTTCATGATCAATGCGAAGAAGTTGCCTGGCGTCAATTCGGCGCTCCAGCTTTCGGGCGCTGCGGTCTGCGTGCAGGCTGGCACGACGACGGAACTCAATCTTGCCGACTATTTCAAGGCCAACAAGATGGAGTACAACCCGGTCGTCTTCGAGAAGTTCGAAGAAGCCAACGCCGCTTATGATGCCGGCCGTTGCGACGCATACACGACCGACCAGTCGGGTCTCTATGCGGTCCGCCTGCAGATGTCAGCACCGGATGACCACGTGGTTCTTCCCGAGATCATCTCGAAGGAGCCGCTTGGACCTTCGGTTCGCCAGGGCGACGACAAGTGGTTCGATATCGTCAAGTGGACCTACTACGCGCTCTTGAACACCGAAGAGGCTGGCGTGACGCAGGCCAACGTCGATGAGATGAAGAACAGCGACAATCCTGACATCAAGCGCCTGCTCGGCACGGAAGCTGAAACCAAGATCGGCACCGATCTCGGCCTGAGCAACGACTGGGTCGTCAACATCGTTAAGGCCACCGGCAACTACGGTGAAATCTTCGAGCGCAACGTTGGCACGGGTAGCCCGCTCAAGATTTCCCGCGGCATCAATGCCTTGTGGACCAAGGGCGGCCTCCAGTACGGCATGCCAATTCGCTGATCTCAAGTTGGGCCGGAGGATACGTCCTCCGGCCCTGATTGCCTTTCAAGCCATAACAAAAACAGGCTGGAGGGTTGAAGTCGCGGTAAGGGGAGCCATGTGGCACAAGAGGCAATTCACGAAGCGCCCGCAAGGGCGTCGTTGATCTATGACCCGAGGGTCCGGGGCATAGTCTTCCAGATAATTCTGGTCGCGCTGCTAGCAGCAGGCATTTGGTGGATCGTAGACAATACGATCGAAAATCTGCGTCGCTCCAACATTACAACCGGCTTTGCGTTCCTGCGAGGAAGGGCGGGTTTTGACATTTCCGATCGGTTGATCGAGTACAGTTCAGACTCGTCCTACGGTCGCGCGCTCATTGTCGGTGTGCTCAATACCGCTGCCGTCGCGGCGGCTGGCATCGTAACGGCTACGATCCTTGGGTTCCTTGTTGGCGTTGGGCGGTTGTCGAACAATTGGCTGATCCGCAAGCTGGCGACGGCTTACGTAGAGCTTTTCCGCAATATTCCGCCGCTGCTGGTGATCTTGTTCTGGTACCAAGGAGTATTGGCGCTTCTACCCAGCGTACGCGACAGCGTTTCTCTCCCACTTGGATCGTATCTCAACAATCGCGGCTTTTATCTTCCGCGCTTTGTTTGGGAGCCGGGTTCGTGGCTGATCTTCGCCGGTTTTGTGGTGGGTCTTGCGCTGAGTTGGTATCTGGCTCGGCGTGCGAGAATGCGTCAGATGGCGACCGGCCAGCAGTTTCCGGTGCTTCTCACCAGCATTGCACTCGTAGTGGGTCTACCCTTGTTGGGTTTCTTGGCGGCCGGAATGCCGGTCTCCGTGGATTTCCCGCAAAAGGGTACGTTTAACCTGACCGGCGGAATGAACGTCAAACCAGAGTTCTTGTCGCTCTACCTAGCGCTGTCATTCTATACAGCGGCGTTTATCGCCGAGATCGTGCGTGCCGGCATCATGGGTGTTCCGCGCGGCCAGACGGAAGCTTACTCGGCGTTGGGCCTGCGTTCGAACCTAGGCCTAAGGCTGGTGGTTATTCCGCAGGCAATGCGGATCATTATCCCGCCACTCACAAGCCAGTATCTCAACCTGACCAAGAATTCGTCTCTGGCCGTGGCGATTGGCTACCCGGATTTGTACGCGATCGGTGGGACGATCCTCAATCAAACAGGACAAGCGATTGAGGTCGTTGTCATCTTCATGGTGGTCTACCTGAGCATCAGTATCCTCACCTCCCTTCTCATGAACTGGTTCAACACCAAAATGGCGTTGAAGGAGAGGTGACCCATGCAAGAACATGATATGTCATGGGTGCGCACCGAAATGGCCTTGGCTCAGGCCGCACCACGGTCGCAGGTCGGGTTTGGGGCCTGGGTTCGCAAGAACCTGTTCTCGACACCGTTTGATGCGGCCCTGTCGCTTCTGGCGATTCTTGCCCTTGCCTGGTCCGTTCCGCATATCCTGAACTGGCTGTTCCTGGATGCGGTCTGGACTGGCGCGGACAGGACGGCTTGTCTGACTACCGAACAGGGCGGCCAGCTACCGGCCGGATGGAGCGGAGCATGCTGGCCGTTTGTCAGTGGTCGTTTCGGCCAGTTCATGTTTGGCCGCTATCCGCTGGAGGAACGCTGGCGGGTTATCCTGACCGGCATTCTGTTCATCGTTCTCTTGGCGCCACTTCTGATACCGAAGGCGCCCTACAAGGGACTGAACGCGATCTTGTTTTTCGGCGTTTTTCCTTTCGTCGCCTTTTTCTTGCTCGTCGGCGGCTTTGGTCTGCGCTACGTGGAAACGCCCCTCTGGGGCGGCCTCATGGTCACCTTGGTGATCTCCTACGTCGGTATCGTCGTATCGTTGCCGCTTGGCATATTGCTCGCGATGGGACGGCGATCAAAAATGCCGATCGTCAAGCTTCTTTCGGTGATCTTCATCGAAGCCGTGCGTGGCGTGCCGCTCGTTACGGTACTCTTCATGGCGAGCTTCATGCTGCCGCTGTTCGTGCCTCCGGGCATGACGTTCGACAAGCTTTTGCGCGCTCTTATCGGCGTGGCACTGTTCGCGTCTGCCTATATGGCCGAAGTCGTGCGTGGTGGTTTGCAAGCCATTCCGAAGGGGCAGTATGAGGGTGCCGATTCACTAGGACTCGGTTACTGGCAAAAAACGACTTTCATCATTATGCCCCAGGCCCTGAAGCTGGTGATTCCGGGCATCGTCAACACGTTCATCGGCATGTTCAAGGACACGACGCTCGTCCTTATTATCTCCATGTTCGATCTGCTTGGCGTGGTGAAGCAAAACATCTCGGGCGATCCAACCTGGGCCACACCGCAGACTGCCAAGACAGGGTATGTGTTTGCAGCGGCCATCTTCTGGGTGTTCTGCTTCGGTATGTCTCGCTACTCCCAATACATGGAACGCCGGCTCGATACCGGTCATAAACGCTAGACAAAGGGGAACGGCTTATGGCCACCGAAAACGCAGTCAGCGCGGAAGAAATCAAGGTCAACACCAACAAGATGCAGGTTTCGGCTACCGACGTAGCGATCGAAATCATCGGCATGCATAAATGGTACGGCGAATTCCATGTGCTGAAAGACATTAACCTGAAGGTCATGCGCGGCGAGCGCATCGTCATTTGCGGCCCGTCCGGCTCAGGCAAGTCGACCATGATCAGGTGCATCAATCGGCTTGAGGAGCATCAGAAGGGCAAGATCATCGTTGATGGCAAGGAACTCACCAACGATCTTAAGAAGATCGATGAGGTGCGCCGCGAGGTGGGCATGGTTTTCCAACACTTCAACCTGTTTCCGCACCTGACCATTCTTGAGAATTGCACTTTGGCCCCGATCTGGGTTCGCAAGATTCCGAAGAAGCAGGCCGAGGAAACGGCCATGCATTTTCTCGCACGGGTCAAGATCCCGGAACAGGCGCACAAGTATCCAGGCCAGCTTTCAGGTGGACAACAGCAACGCGTGGCAATTGCCCGTTCGCTTTGCATGAACCCGCGTATCATGCTGTTCGATGAGCCAACTTCCGCGCTTGACCCGGAAATGATCAAGGAAGTGCTGGAAACCATGGTTGGTCTTGCGGAAGAAGGCATGACCATGCTGTGCGTGACGCACGAAATGGGTTTTGCCCGCAAGGTTGCGAACCGGGTGATCTTCATGGACGCCGGCCAGATCGTGGAACAGAACACACCTGCGGAGTTCTTCGATCACCCGCGGCATGAACGCACGAAGCTGTTCCTGTCGCAGATTCTCCACTGATATTTCTTATCCTGATGAGGAAGGCCCGGTCGTTCGCGATCGGCCTTTTTTGTCAGCTGAAGAAGCGGCCTATGGAGCGTCGTTGACGAAACTGGAGTCCGGTAGTCGCCAACCATAAAGCCAGTCGAGATCAGCGGCGAGCTGCTCGGGCGAACGCAATTTCAAGATGAGATTACGGGCCAGCGCGACGGGTCCCGCCGCATGCCACGCGAGATGGTTGAGCGCACCGCGCCGAACAACTTTGTTGACCCGCTCCTTGCGTTGCCGTTCCCAAAGAGGGAGCGACTTTGCCAGCTTGCCATCATTGGCCACGTAGTCGGCAAGTAGCGCCGCGTCTTCGATTGCCATGGCGGCACCCTGGGCGGCAAATGGCGTCATTGCATGGGCGGCATCGCCGACAAGTGCGACGCGATCTGCCGTCCATGACCCGTTCGGATCAACGCTGTGCAGCGGCCACGCCGTCCAGACTCCGGCAGAATTCACAAGCTCTTGGAGTTTCGGCGAAGTGTTGCGCATGGCCTGCGTGAGGATTTTGATATCTGCGTTGCCGGACCAATTGTCGGCAATTCTCTCGCCTTTGGTGAAAGCAACCAGATTGATCTTTGCTCCTTTGCTGATCGGGTAAGCGATCAGGTGGAAACGGGGATGCAGGAAGGCTGTGACGCTGTCCGAGCTGCCGATGGCGGCAAATACTTTCCCGGCAGATTCATCGAGAGCGATTGTGGTGCGCCATGCCAGTTCTCCGGTAAAACGGCTACTGGCTGCGGTTCTCACCATGTTGCGAACCGCCGACCAGACACCGTCGGCACCGACGAGCATGTTTGCGCTGACTTCTGACACGCTGCCGGCGCTGTTGACCGACGCTTCTACCCAGTTTGCGTGTTGCTGCAGGCCGGTTATTCGCGCGGCGGTTGTCAGTCCAATGCGGTCGTTTCGGTCTGCGACCGCCAGCAAGGCGCTTCGGAGGTCGGCACGGTGCACGACAAGGTAGGGTGCCTTCCAACGCTGCTCGGCTGCCTCGCCAAGCTGTATGGCAGTGAGCGTTTTGAGTGTGGCGGCGTCTCTCAGTTCGACGGCTCGGGGGCGTACTGCATAAGGCAGCAAGTCCGGGAGCACACCCAGTTCACGCAAAATATGCGTGGCGTTGGGAGATAGCTGAAGGCCCGCGCCGAAAGCCTCCAGTTGGGGAGCCTGTTCGTAGATTTGGACAGAAAACCCATGCCTGGCAAAGGCAATGGCCGCGGTGAGGCCGGCTATTCCGGCGCCCGCGATGATGATCGACCGCGATCGTTCATCGGTCACGATGCCGACCTTCAGGCGGCGCGATCAACATAGACGCAGTTGGGTGGCAGCGTTTCAGTTGCCTTCAAGCTGGTGTTGTAGCGATAGAGCGTCGAGCAATACGGGCAGACCTTTTCGTCGTCAGCGCCCAGGTCAAGAAAGACGTGGGGATGATCGAAAGGCGGCTTGGCGCCGACACACATGAATTCTTTCACGCCGATCTCGATTGCCGCATGGCCTTGATCGTTCTGGAAATGGGGGATGGAACCGCCGGCCATGATCGTCTCCTTAGGGCTCGTGCCACTTGCGTTTGGAGCATAACCCGGCTCTTTGCAAGATCGATGAAATGAAACTGTCGTAAAACCCTGTCAGAGGATAAATTGAGCCGGATAACCGGCGCGCAGGCTGGAGAAACAGGGACATGAGCGAATTGAAACCGGTTCAGACCGAGTTCGTCACTACGGAAGCGCCCTCGACGGATGGCGGGAATCCGGACCGGTTCGTCAACCGCGAGTTTTCGTGGTTGCAGTTCAATCGCCGGGTGCTCGAGGAATCGCAAAATCCTAGGCATCCTTTGCTCGAGCGGATTCGCTTTTTGTCGATTTCCGCAGCGAACCTGGATGAATTCTTCATGGTGCGCGTCGCCGGGCTTGCCGGCCAGGTACGCGAGAAGATCGTCCTGAAAAGCGCGGACGGTCGTACTCCGGAACAGCAGCTTGAGCAGATCTTGCGGGAGGTCGAGCGCCTTCAGGAGGACCAGCAAAAAAGCCTTGCGGCGGTGATGGAGCTGCTGAACAAGGAAGGCATCGAGACAATCACCAGCGATGCCTTGACCAAGGAAGAACGCGTTTGGCTCGAAGACCATTTCCGCGAGCAAGTTTTTCCGGTCCTGACGCCCTTGTCGATCGACCCCGCGCACCCATTCCCGTTCATACCTAATCTTGGCTTCTCGATGGCCTTGCAACTGCGCCACCGCAAGGAAGGCGAGCAGATGAGCGCGCTGTTGAGGCTTCCGCCCGCGCTGAAGAGATATGTCCGCTTGCCAGATCGCAAGAACCATGTGCGCTTCATTCCGCTCGAGGAGGTGGTTGCGATATACATTGGCAAGCTGTTTCCCGGTTATGAGGTGAAGGGGTCCGGTACTTTCCAGATCATCCGTGACAGCGACATCGAGGTCGAGGAAGAATCGGAGGATCTGGTTCGTCTCTTCGAGACAGCGCTTAAGCGCCGGCGGCGCGGCTCGGTTATCCGCATTGAATTCGACAGCAAGATGCCGGAAGAACTGCGCGATTTCGTGGCCGGCGAACTGGGCGTTGCCGCCAACCGGATCAGCGTTCTCAACGGACCCTTGGCGCTTAGCCAGATCGCCGAGATCGTTGCCGTCGCGCGAGATGACCTGAAGTTCACCCCTTACAATCCTCGTTTCCCCGAGCGCATTCGCGAGCACGGCGGAGACTGTTTCGCGGCTATCCGAGAAAAGGATATCGTCGTCCACCACCCCTACGAATCGTTCGATGTGGTGGTCCAATTCCTGAGGCAGGCAGCGGCGGATCCCGAAGTCGTTGCAATCAAGCAGACGCTTTATCGCACCTCCAATGACAGCCCGATCGTGCGCGCGCTCATCGACGCTGCCGAGGCGGGGAAATCGGTGACTGCGCTGGTGGAACTCAAGGCGCGCTTTGACGAGGAGGCGAATATCCGCTGGGCGCGCGATCTCGAGCGCGCCGGCGTGCAGGTGGTGTTCGGCTTTCTCGAACTCAAGACCCACGCGAAGATGTCGCTGGTTGTGCGCCGTGAGGACGGCCGTTTGCGCAACTACGTGCACCTTGGAACGGGCAATTATCACCCGATCACCGCGCGCATCTATACCGACCTGTCGTTCTTCACCACCGATCCGCAGATTGCGCGCGACGTGGCCCAGATATTCAATTTCATCACGGGCTATGCGGAGCCGGCGGAAGAGATGACCATTGCGTTGTCGCCCTACACGCTGCGCAGTCGCATCCTTGGTCATATCGGAACCGAGATCGAGCATGCGCGCAACGGCCGGCCGGCACGCATCTGGATGAAGATGAATTCCCTTGTCGATCCGACCGTGATCGACGCACTCTACGACGCAAGCCGCGCGGGGGTGGAAATAGACCTCGTGGTGCGCGGTATCTGTTGCCTGAGGCCGCAGGTTCCAGGCCTCTCGGAAAACATCCGCGTCAAATCGATTGTGGGCCGCTTTCTCGAGCACAGTCGCATCTATTGCTTTGGCAACGGGCATGGCCTGCCATCCGATGAGGCTGTCGTCTACATCAGCTCTGCCGACCTTATGCCGCGTAATCTTGACCGCCGCGTCGAGTGCATGGTGCCGATCACAAACCCGACTGTGCATGAACAGGTGCTTGGCCAGATCATGCTGGGCAACCTTGTGGACAATCAGCAAAGTTTCGAAGTATTGGCAGATGGAACCTCCAGGCGCGTGTCGCTGGAAGAGGGCGAGGAGCCGTTCAACGCGCAGGAATACTTCATGACCAATCCGAGCTTGTCGGGACGAGGGGACGCACTGAAATCGCACGCGCCCAAGCGCATTGCGCAGTTCAAGCGCCGCAAGAAACTCGACGTAGCGACGGGCGGATGATTTCAACATCCCAGGGTCGCCTGCAGGACCGCAAGCCGGTTTCGATCATCGACATTGGATCGAACTCGATCCGGCTCGTCGTATATGAAGGGCTGGCGCGTTCGCCGACCATTCTGTTCAACGAAAAGATGCTGGCCGGGCTTGGGCGCGGCATCGTTTCCACCGGAAAGCTCGACCCCGAGGCCGTTACCCGCTCGATGGAGGAGTTTCGGCGGTTTCGCGGACTTTCCGATCAGGCGGGTGCCGAGGAAATCTATGTGCTGGCGACTGCGGCCGCTCGAGAAGCCGGAAACGGCCCGGACTTTATCCGCCGCGCGGAAGAAGTCCTCGGAACCGAAGTTCGCGTTTTGAGTGGCAGGCAAGAGGCCTATTACTCCGCTCTTGGGGTGATTTCGGGTTTTCATCCGGCAAATGGCATCGCCGGCGACCTTGGCGGCGGCAGCCTTGAACTTATTGACGTCAACAGCGAGGTGATCGGCGATGGCATCACCTTGCCGCTGGGTGGCCTGCGTTTGCAGGACATGGCGAAAAATTCGCTGACACAAGCGGTGAAGATCGCGCGGCTGGAAGTGGCGCGAGCAAAGCTGCTCAAGGCCGGGCAGGGGCGCGTCTTCTATGCCGTGGGCGGGACCTGGCGAAACCTGGCCCGCCTGCATATGGAGACGACGAACTACCCGCTCGGCGTCATGCACCATTACGAGATCAGCGCAGATAGTGCCGCTGCATTTCTCAAACAGGTCGCCAAAGGCGACATCGACAAATTCAAGGGTATCGAAGGCGTGTCGAAGGCTCGACGCGCCTTGTTGCCCTATGGTGCAATCGTGCAGCAGGAAATCATGGCTGCGATGAAGCCGGAAAAGATCGTGGTGTCCGCGGTTGGTGTGCGCGAAGGCTTCCTCTATTCGCTTTTGAAGGGAACGGACCAGAAAGCCGATCCGCTGCTTTCGGCTTGCGAAGAATTGGCCAGGTTGCGTTCGCGTTCGTTCACCCATGCACAGGAACTGGCCGAATGGACAGGCACGGCGTTTGCGGCCTATGGGATCGATGAAACCGAGGACGAGGCGCGCTATCGGAAGGCCGCTTGCCTTCTGGCCGATATCGGCTGGCGAGCGCACCCCGAATATCGCGGCACGCAATCGCTCAACATTATTGCCCATGCGTCGTTCATCGGCGTGGACCATCCGGGACGAGCCTATCTGGCGCTGACAAGTCTGTTTCGCCATGAAGGGTTGTTCAAGGAATCGGCCCCTGAAATCCGTTCGCTGGCGACGCCAAGACTGTTGGAGCGGGCACGTATATTGGCGGCGACGATGCGGGTTGTTTACCTGCTTTCGGCGGCCATGCCCGGCGCCATCCCGAGGCTCAAATGGGAAAACCGGGGAAATGGGGTTCTGGCGCTGGTCATTCCGGCATCGCTGGGCAGCCTTTACGGCGAGCGCCCTATTGGACGGCTGGCGCAATTGGCGAAAACTCTCAATCGCAAGCTTGTACTTGCCGTCGAGGGCGGTCCGAGCGTCTCGGTCAAGTAGCAGGCTGCCGCCGGGAATCTGCTGAAAAAGCTCCGGCCCCCACCACTGCAAGGGCGAGGAAGCCGCCGGCGACGGCAATGTCCTTCATCAGCATCTGCTGGTGCATGAAGGCGAGCGCAGGTTCGCCTGCACCTTGCCCATAGTGGCCCAGAAATGCGGCGCTCAGGCAAAACAGGGCCAAGGCGAGGGAAGCGACGCGGGTCTGAAGCCCGATCAGGATGAGCAAGCCGGATATCAGCTCGAACAACCCCACGCCCCAAGCCATGATTGCAGGCGCTGGCAAGCCAAGGCCGCCGAAGTAAGCGGTTGATCCGCCGATGTTGCCCAGCGTCTGGAAGCCGGCAGGGATGAACAGGACGGCGAGAAGGATACGCGACAACAGAAGCGCTACGTTTCGTGACATGTTCCTGCCTCCATGATCACGCGGATAGCGTGACGACTGTCAGGCTCATGCTATCAGCAGTCCAACTGGTGTGGATAATTTCACAACGAAAAAGGGGCACGGAAACTTCCGTGCCCCTTTCCAGTTTGGGACCGGTAGGAATTGTTAGCTGCGACGTCCATCGATGGAGATCGAGCCGGCACCGACTGCAGCGAGCAGCAGGAAGCCGCCAACGAGGCCGAGGTTCTTCTGCAGCATCAGGACCTGCATCTGGTCGGCGAAGTCGAGGTGGGCGATTGCCGTGGCGGCAAGCGTGAAGACTGCGAGCAGGATGGCGGCGATGCGGGTCTTGAAGCCGACGAGGATGGCGAGGCCGCCCAGGAGTTCAACAAGGCCGACGACGACTGCGGTGACGGTCGGCAGCGGCAGGCCGATGGAACCGAACCAACCGGCGGTGCCGGAAATCGCGGTCAGCTTGGCAAAGCCGGACAGGATGAAGAGGATGGAAAGCAGGACACGACCTACGAGGATCGCGACCGAGGAATTTGAAGCGGCGGGAGCGCCGGCGGTGGAAGTGTTGATGGACATGGCAAAGTCTCCGGGGGGATGATTGATGCCGCCTACATAGACGGAATCGATCGTTCACCAAAGATGCCTATCCGGCGACACATTGTTCACCGATGAGAATTGTCAGCCCGGATGCGTCATGTCCTCCGGCCGAACGAGGCGGTCGAAATCGGCCTCGCTGACATAGCCGCCGCCAACGGCTTCCTCGCGCAGCGTGGTGCCTTTCTTGTGGGCGGTCTTGGCGATCTTCGCCGCGTTGTCGTAGCCGATGGTGGGGGCAAGGGCGGTTACGAGCATCAGCGAGCGTTCGAGTGCTGCCTTGATGTTGTCTTCGCGAGCCTCGATGCCGACGACGCAGTTGTCGGTAAACGAGATGGCGGCGTCGGCGAGCAGTTTGACCGACTGGAGGAAGTTGTAGGCCATCAGCGGATTGTAGACGTTGAGCTCGAAATGGCCCTGGCTGCCGGCGAAGGTGAGCGCGGCATTGTTGCCGAACACCTGCACGCAGACCTGAGTGAGCGCTTCGCACTGGGTGGGGTTGACCTTGCCCGGCATGATCGACGAACCGGGCTCGTTCTCCGGCAACGACAGTTCGCCAAGGCCGGAACGAGGGCCGGAGCCGAGGAAGCGGATGTCGTTGGCGATCTTGAACAGCGCAGCGGCGGTGGCGTTGATGGCGCCGTGCGAGAACACCATGGAATCGTGCGCTGCCAGCGCCTCGAACTTGTTGGGCGCGGTCTTGAAGTCGATGCCGGTGATGGCGGCGATGCGGTCGGCGACCTTTTCGGCAAAGCCGACGGGTGCGTTGAGGCCGGTGCCGACGGCGGTGCCGCCTTGCGCCAGTTCACACAGGCCGGGCAGGGTGAGCTCGATGCGCTTGATCGAGGAGGCGACCTGCGCGGCGTAGCCCGAAAACTCCTGGCCGAGGGTGAGGGGAGTGGCGTCCTGCGTGTGGGTGCGGCCGATCTTGACGATGTGGTCGAAGGCCTTTGCCTTGGCATCGAGCGCGGCGTGCAGGTGCTTCAGCGCGGGCAGCAGGTCATGAACGATGCGCTCCGCGGCGGCGACGTGCATGGCCGTTGGGTAGGTGTCGTTGGAGGACTGGCTCATATTGACGTGATCGTTGGGATGCACGGGCTTCTTGGACCCCATCACGCCGCCGAGCAGTTCGATTGCACGGTTGGAGATCACCTCGTTGGCGTTCATGTTCGACTGGGTGCCGGAACCGGTCTGCCAGACCACCAGCGGAAAGTGGTCGTCGAGCTTGCCGTCGATGACTTCCTGGGCGGCGGTGACAATGGTCTCACCGAGCTTGGGGTCGAGGCGATTGAGCGCCATGTTGGCTTCGGCGGCGGCACGCTTGACGATGCCAAGCGCGCGCACGATGGAGGCAGGCTGCTTTTCCCAGCCGATCTTGAAGTTGCCGAGCGAACGCTGCGCCTGCGCGCCCCAATAGCGGTCCGAGGCCACTTCGATCGGTCCGAACGTATCGGTTTCGGTTCTGGTCTTTTCAGCGCTCACTGTGCCAGTCTCCTGCATGTGTCCAACAGTTGCGAGGGGCGTATCGTGTTGCCCCATGCGCTTCAAGCGAAGATTGAGGGGCAAGGCCAACCAAATCGGTTGAAGGCCGGATGCGGCTTTTCTTGCCACGCTGCCTGTCGGCCCTGGCTGTTGAGAGGTCGGGAGGACGGGCGGCCGTTCGGTCGCTCGTTTAGTAGTTTAGTGCGGCCTTGCGGCCGCCCGTCCGGTGGCTTCCCTCAACCAGTGCACCGGCCATGCCGCAGCTCCAGCCTCAATGGCCGACAACTGCGGGCAACACTGCGCCCGGTTCGAGGGCCGAACTTAGGGGTTCATCACCCAGCCGCCTACCGCAGACGACCAGCCCGGCACCGTCACCCTCTCCTGATACCCGGTGCGCACCAGGTCTCCCGCAAGGGCGATGGGAGGGATTATGGGGGAAGGTGGAGAGGGGTGGACAAGGGGGGTGAAAGAATTTTGAGGGAGTGAGTGGGAACAAGAGATTAGCGAGGCGATGCGCTTGGATTTGTCCACGGTTGCACTTACCCCTCATCCGACCTCACCTTCGCTCCGCTCGGTTCGGCCACCTTCTCCCACAAGGGGCGAAGCTAAGCTGACATCGACCCCTCAGCCAATCTCCAATGTTTGCGATTGGTCGAAATGGTTGCGCTAGCGTCCCCTTCGCCCCTTGTGGGAGAAGGTGCCTGAACGAAGTGAAGGCGGATGAGGGGTGAACCGCGGAGCGAACCGTTCTGGACGAGTCGGCTGCGGGTGTGTTGAACTGCCGGTCATGATGGACCTGAAGACCAGCGCATGGGCGACGCGGCGGCAGGTGCTTGCCGGAATGGCGAGCCTTGGTGCGGTCGGCGGGCTTGGCCGCAAGGCCAGAGCGCAGCAGGCAACAGTGGCGGCTGCGCCGATAGATGCGACGTTTCTGTTCGTCTGCGACGTTCACGCCTGCCGGATGGCGAGCGGGCTAAGCCCCAATTGCCAGCAGGAAGGCAAGACGGACGCTGCCCTGCTGCGTAATATCGCAGCGCTGAACGGCTTGGGCGACAAGGATTGGCCGACCGAGATCGGCGGCGTTGCGACCGCGCTTCGCTCCGCCGGCAAGCGTATCGGAACGCCGCTCGGGCTTGTTGTCGGCGGCGACATGACCGACGACGGCGGCGGGCAGGTGACGCAGCCCAGCGAAGGCACGCAACTGCTGCAATTCAGCCAGCGCTACCAGCAAGGCATGGGGCCGGATCGCGTCCACGTTCCGGTATATGCGGGGCTCGGCAATCACGATCTCGACCAGAACGGGCCGCCGCCGCATGTCGATTGGTATCGACGCGAGCTGCGCGACTATATCGAGGTCAACCACCGCCCCGGCGTGTTCTTCAAGCCGGCGGTGCCGGCAACGAACTATGATGCCGATTCAGATTGCTATTCATGGGATTGGGGTGGCCTTCACCTCGTGCAGACGCATCGTTTTGCCGGCGACATCGGGCATGGCGCGGTCAGCGGGCTGCCGTGGCTGAAGCAGGATCTGGCGACCTACGCCGGCGACGGCAGGCCGGTGGTTCTGTTCCAGCACTATGGCTGGGACACGTTTTCAATCGAGAATTGGGACCCGGCCAAGAAGACCTTCGACGATGAAGGGAGCGGCGCTCCGCATTGGTGGAGCGAAGCCGACCGGGAGGCGCTCGTCGACACGCTGAGCGGCTACAATGTGGTTGGGATATTCCACGGCCACCAGCATGAAACGCCGATGATCTACCGCCGGGGGAAGCTCGACCTTTTCAAGCCCAAGGCCGCCTACATGGGTGGCTTCGCTTTGGTGCGGATAACCAATGAAGCGATGGACGTGGTGCTGGGCGAAGCGGCTGACGACAAGGGCGGGGTTACCTTCACCACCGCCTTCAGCAAGCCGCTGACATGAAAAAGGCGGCCTGATCCGCCTTTTTGATCAGGCTAAAGCGCCTTCTTCACTTTTTCCTTCACGTCGCCATAGGCTTTCTGAACCTTGCCGGCGACCTTCTCCGCCGTGCCTTCGGCCTGCGTGCGCTTGTTGCCTGTTGCCTTGCCGGCGGCTTCCTTGACTGAACCCTTAACCTGCTTGGCCACGCCGGCCACCTGATCCTTGTTCACCATGTCGCGCATCTCCTGGGTTGAACGTGCCAAGACAAACGGGGTGGGGCGGCTTCGGTTCCGCCGATTTTCAAAACCTGGAGACGAATCACTGCACTGGACAAGGCGTAAAAAAAGAACGCCTCCCGCACCGTTTAATGTGTGGGAGGCGTCCTTGTTGTCGTTAGCTCTTCTTCGGATTGCTCCGTCGAAATGCTTCGACACCGGAATAATGCGGCAAAGAAGGAATGGTTCCGCAGAAAAATGATTTTTCTTCGGCCGCTTCGCCGCAAAGAAAAAGGGCGCCTCGGGCGCCCTTGTCCGTGGTTGGAACAAATCAGCGCTTGGCGATCGGCACGTAATCGCGCTCGGTTGCGCCGGTGTAGAGCTGGCGCGGCCGACCGATCTTCTGGTGCGGATCCTCGATCATTTCCTTCCACTGGGCAATCCAGCCGACCGTGCGCGCAACAGCGAACAGAACGGTGAACATGGTGGTGGGGAAGCCGAGGGCCTTCAGCGTGATGCCCGAATAGAAATCGACGTTCGGGTAGAGCTTCTTTTCGATGAAATACTCGTCGGTCAACGCGATCTTCTCAAGTTCCATCGCGATATCGAGGAGCGGATCGTCCTTGATGCCGAGCTCGCCCAGCACCTCGTGCGCGGTCTTCTGCATGATCTTGGCGCGCGGATCGTAGTTCTTGTAGACGCGGTGGCCAAAGCCCATCAGGCGGAACGGATCGTTCTTGTCCTTGGCGCGGGCGATGAACTCCGGAATGTGATCGACGTGGCCGATTTCGGCCAACATGTTGAGGGCGGCCTCGTTGGCGCCGCCATGCGCGGGGCCCCAGAGGCAGGCAATGCCGGCCGCGATGCAGGCGAACGGGTTGGCGCCCGACGAACCGGCCAGACGCACAGTCGAGGTCGAGGCGTTCTGCTCATGGTCGGCATGCAGGATGAAGATGCGTTCCATGGCGCGCGCCAGAACCGGATTGACCTTGTATTCTTCGCACGGCACGGCAAAGCACATATGCAGGAAGTTGGCCGCGAAGTTGAGGTCGTTCTTCGGGTAAATGAACGGCTGGCCGATGTGGTACTTGAAGGCCATGGCGGCGAGCGTCGGCATCTTGGCGATGAGGCGCATGGAGGCGACCATGCGCTGGTACGGGTCCGAGATGTCGGTGGAGTCGTGGTAGAAGGCCGACATCGCGCCGACGACGCCGCACATGACGGCCATCGGGTGAGCGTCGCGGCGGAAGCCGGAAAAGAACTTCGACATCTGCTCGTGCACCATGGTGTGGCGCGTGATGCGGTAGTCGAAGTCGTCCTTCTGGGCCTTGGTGGGCAGTTCGCCGTAGAGCAGGAGGTAGCAGACTTCGAGGAAGTCGCCGTGCTCGGCAAGCTGGTCGATGGGGAAGCCGCGATGCAGCAGGATGCCCGCATCGCCATCGATGAAGGTGATGCCCGATTCGCAAGACGCGGTAGAGGTGAAGCCCGGATCGTAGGTGAAGGCACCGGTGGTGGCGTAGAGCGCGCCTATATCCACGACGTCAGGACCGACCGAGCCACTTCGCACCTTGAGTTCGTGAGTTTTGCCACCAAGCTCCAGTTTTGCGGTCGATCCGGTCATTGCAAACTCCTTATTATTTCCTCATGCCATGCGGCAAAAATCATCCTGCGACGCAATATCCGAAAACGTGGGGGTGTTCGAAATTGCAGCCTTGACGTTGCGTCAGGCCAATTAGTCCAGTTGCTAATGTTGCACCGCAAAACGACGCTTTCAATGCCATTCTTCTTGGTCCAGAAGTCCTAATCGATTTGATCGGAAATGCGTGCCAGGCTCTCGTCCCGGCCGAGCACGGCCAGGACGTCGAAGACGCCCGGAGATGTGCTTCGGCCGGTCAATGCGGCGCGCAAAGGTTGTGCGACCTTGCCCAATTTCAACCCTTGCTCCTCCGCGTAGATGCGAACCGCACCCTCGGTCGAGGACGCGCTCCACTCCGTCAGCGCCTTGAACAGGGGAAGGATGTCTCCAAGGACCTTCTTGGCGCCGTCGTCGAGAATGGACGCAGCCTTTTCATCGAATTGCAGCGGACGATCCGCTATCAAGAAATATGTGCTGTCGGCAAGTTCAACCAAGGTCTTGGCCCGCTCTTTCAGGCCGGACATGGCGGCGAGCAGCCTTGCCTTGGCCGCGTCGTCGAAACGTGCTGCCAGTGCTGCGCCACCCGGCAGATGCGGCAGCGTTGCGAGGAAGATTTCGGTCAGCCTGGCATCGTCCATGGCGCGCATGTGGGTGCCGTTCAGGGCCTCCAGCTTGGCGAAATCGAAGCGGGCGGCACCCTTGTTGACGTCCTTGATGTCGAACCACGAGATCATGTCGGCAATCGACATCACCTCGTCGTCGCCATGGCTCCAGCCGAGGCGGGCCAGGTAGTTGAGCAGGGCCTCAGGCAGGTAGCCCATGGCGCGGTAGGCCTCGACGCCGAGCGCGCCGTGGCGCTTGGAGAGCTTCGCGCCATCGGCACCGTGGATGAGCGGGATGTGCGCCATTTTCGGCACGGCCCAGCCCATGGCGTTGTAGATGACAGTCTGGCGCGCGGCGTTGGTGAGGTGGTCGTCGCCGCGAATGATGTTGGTGACGCCCATGTCGTGATCGTCCACCACTACGGCATGCATGTAGGTGGGGTTGCCATCCGAGCGCAGGATGATGAAATCGTCGAGATCCTTGTTGGGGAAGCGCACTTCGCCCTGAACGAGGTCATGCACGATGGTTTCGCCTTCGCTTGGCGCCTTGACGCGGATGGCACCGGCAACGCCCTTGGGCGCCTCGGACGGGTCGCGGTCGCGCCAGCGGCCGTCATAGCGGGGCGGGCGGCCTTCGGCGCGGGCCTTCTCGCGCATTTCTTCAAGCTCAGCAGGCGTGGCGTAGCAGTAATAGGCCTTGCCGAGACGCACCAGTTCTTCGGCGACTTCGCGATGGCGCGGCGCGCGCTCGAACTGCGAGACGGCATCGCCGGCCCAGGTGAGGCCAAGCCAGGTGAGGCCATCGAGAATGGCGGCGGTGGCGGCCTCGGTGGAGCGCTCGCGGTCGGTATCTTCGATGCGCAAAAGCATCGTTCCGCCGGTGTGCTTCGAGTAAAGCCAGTTGAACAAAGCCGTTCGCGCGCCGCCGATATGCAGGTAGCCGGTGGGCGAAGGGGCGAAGCGAGTGACGACCTTTTCGGACATGAAACTCTCAAAGATGGACGGCCTGGGGAGGAGCAGGCTTTTATGGTTGGCGCGTTCATGTACCATAGGAGCCTTGGGTGCAAGGGGCAGACCCGATGGCTGGATCAGCTCGGGGCGAGAAAGACGTTGCAAGTGCATTGAGTGAAG
>MKRZ01000097.1:0-2299 GCA_001897075.1 Mesorhizobium sp. 61-13
TCAAAGCAGCCTTGCCGGCGGCAGCGATCTTCTTGCCATCGACAATGACCGAGCCGATCTCGTCGATCCCCCGCGACGGGTCGATAACGCGGGCGTTGCTGAAAACTGTCATGGCCATCAGCCGCGCCCCTCCGGGTTGCGGCGCGGGTCGAGCAGCGCTTCCATCACCGCCATGCGCACGGCGACGCCCATCTCGACCTGTTCCTGGATCACGCTTTGCGGTCCGTCGGCGATTTCGGAGGCGATTTCAACGCCCCTGTTCATCGGGCCAGGATGCATCACCAGCGCATCGTCCTTGGCAGCTTTCAACTTTTCAGCGTCGAGGCCGAAGTAGCGGAAATACTCACGCACCGATGGCACGAAGCTGCCGGCCATGCGTTCGCGCTGCAGGCGCAGCATCATCACCACGTCTGCATCCTTCAGACCTTCGGCCATCGAACGGGCCACGATCACTCCCATCCGCTCGATACCCGACGGCAAAAGTGTGGAGGGAGCAACGACCCGTACCTGTGCGCCAAGCGCGTTCAGCAAAATGATGTTGGAGCGCGCCACGCGTGAATGCAGGATGTCGCCGCATATCGACACTATGAGTTTCGACAGCGGACCCTTGGCACGGCGGATGGTCAGCGCGTCGAGTAACGCCTGTGTTGGATGCTCGTGCGTGCCGTCTCCGGCGTTGACCACCGAGCAACCGACCTTTTGGGCCAACAAGGCCGCTGCGCCTGCCGACTGATGGCGAATGATCAGGATGTCGGGGCGCATGGCGTTCAAGGTCATCGCCGTGTCAATCAGCGTCTCACCCTTCTTTACCGAAGAGCTTGCCACCGACATGTTCATGACATCGGCGCCGAGCCGCTTGCCGGCAAGCTCGAAAGAAGACTGCGTCCGGGTCGATGCCTCGTAGAACAGGTTGATCTGCGTGCGTCCGCGCAGCGTCGTCGTTTTCTTTTCCGATTGACGTGAAATCGCCACCGCGCGGTCGGCGCGTTCCAGCAATGTCTCTATATCTGTTGGGGAAAGGTCTCTTATGCCAAGCAAGTGGCGGTGCGGGTAGATTGGCAGGGAGGTGTCTGTCATCGGCTGGACCATCTCTGGCCGGTGCTATAGGGCGCGCGCACTGGCCCCGCAAGCGCTGCCTTTGGACAGAGCCCATTCTCCCCGGTATTTTCGTCGCGCTCCCGTGCGACAATCGTCTATAAAGCCGCTGTTGCTGCGGATTCGACCGTGGCGGGCAGATCACAAGGACCGCGCGTGACCGACGACGTGACGAACCAGCCGCCGCCGCTGACCGGCACCAATGCCTGGCGGGGCGATCCCTTGCTCATTCAATTGGCCGAACAGTTCTCCGAGCCTGTGCGCAAGGATCTCGATAGTCTTGGCCGTTTCGTGCTGACACACGAAGCGCAGGATTTGGCGCGGCTAGCCAACACGGATTTGCCGAAGTTGCGCACGCATGACCGTCAGGGCCGCCGCATCGACCAGGTCGAGTACCACCCGGCATACCACGCATTGATGCGCCGCTCGGTAGCCAGCGGTCTGCACTCTTCCATTTGGGAAAATGGCGATACCGAAACCGGGCGACGGCATCAGGTGCGCGCCGCGAGGTTTTTCCTCACCGCACAACTCGAAACGGGCCACTTGTGTCCCATTACCATGACCAGCGCCTCGCTTGCCGCACTGATGGCGAACACCAAGCTGTTCCGCGAATGGGCGCCACGCGTCACCACCCGCAAATATGACCAGGGCCAGAAGCCGCCGGTGGAAAAGTCCGGGCTTACGCTTGGCATGGGCATGACCGAAAAGCAGGGCGGCACAGATGTGCGTGCGAACCTTACGCGTGCGGAACGTGCCGGTTCCACCGGATTCTATCGTCTGAGCGGGCACAAATGGTTCATGTCGGCTCCGATGTCGGATGCCTTTCTGGTATTGGCGCAGGCAGCCGAAGGCCTATCCTGCTTTCTAGTACCGCGTATACTTGGCGACGGAACCGGCAACGGCTTCCGCTTCCAGCGATTGAAGGACAAACTCGGCAACCGCTCCAATGCCTCTTCGGAGGTGGAGTTCGACGGCGCCATCGGCGAGATGGTCGGAGAGCCCGGCGCTGGCGTCAAGACAATCATGGATATGGTCACGCTCACCCGGCTCGATTGCGCAGTCGCTTCATCCGCACTCATGCGAGCCGGATTGGCCGAGGCGGTTCATCACGCGCGCCATCGGCAGGTATTCGGCGCGAAGCTCATCGACCAGTCATTGATGCAGCGCGTCCTTGCCGACATGGCGCTCGACGTTGCAGCGGCCA
>MKRZ01000097.1:2327-7311 GCA_001897075.1 Mesorhizobium sp. 61-13
GCAGGCGATCGCGGCGAAGCGGCCTTTGCCCGCGCAATGACCCCAGTGGTCAAATATTGGGTCTGCAAGATCGCTCCTGCACTGCTGTACGAGGCCATGGAGTGCTTGGGCGGCAATGGTTATGTCGAAGAGGCCCCGTTGGCTCGCTACTATCGCGAGGCGCCGGTCAATGCGATTTGGGAAGGTTCCGGCAACGTCATGGCACTGGACGTGTTGCGGGTGCTTGATCGTGCACCCGGCCTCTTTGAAGAAGTCCTGTCCGGTATTGATCGCGATCTTGGAGCAAGCGGAAGGGGCACGATAAGTGTCCTGAAGGCTGCCATGCAGGTTGCTTCGACGGATGAGGGGTCGGCAAGGTTGCTCACCGAACAGTTGGCCTTGGCCGCCGCCGCTGCGGAATTGCGCCGGCTGGGGGCGGGGCGAATCGCCGATGCCTTCGTAGAGACCCGTCTCGCCGGCCAATGGCGCACGACCTATGGAATGCTCGATTCCCGCCACGATGCACGGCTCATCGTCGACACGCTCTATCCGCAAACCAACTAACGAAACCGACGCAGATCCAGTCCGCCCAGGCCCTGTGCATATCCGTTAACCTTAATGAATGGTTTCATTTGCGGTGCTCGCCCGCAAGGCCCACTGTTAACGATACCTGAACGGATAAAGCCATGCGGACCGAACGCCATTCATTGCCGATCATACTGCTCGACCATTTGAGTGGCAGGTTTTTGCCAAATGATCCGGATGCAGGCGTGCAGGCGGAGGGTGCGTATTGATGCGCTACGTATTCGCACTTTGGGCTGCGCCGCTCCTTCTGTTTTGGGGATGGTTTTTCGTTTCGTTCAACGACATGAACTTCGGCTATGTCATGTTGAGCAGGCAGTTCCACGACCTCCTGTTCCAGGTCTATGGCAACATCCTCGGTCTTGATCCCGCCATCATCCCTGGCATGGTCGCCAAGGCGTGTATCGTTGATACGTTGCTGCTCGTGGCTTTTTGGGCATTTCGCCGCCGTAAGCTGATTTGGGCCTGGATCAAGGCAAAGCGTGACGGCGTCGAACCTTCAGCGCCCGGCGCCCAGTTGGCGGAGCCTGTCGAGAACGCCTTGCAGGATAAAGGCAGCAGCAGCCGAATCGATCTTCCCGGATCTTTTGCGCCGCGAAAAGTCCATCTCGATCAGGGTGCGCTCGGCAGCCACGGTCGATAGCCGCTCGTCCCAATACACAAATGGCAGCTCGGTCAGTTGCGCCATGTTGCGCACGAACGCGCGTGATTTTTGCACGCGTGGCCCTTCCGAGCCGTCCATATTGATCGGCAAGCCGATCACGATTGCGCCAACGTTATCCCTTTGAAGCATCTGGAGAAGCGCTGCCGCATCAAGCGAAAACTTCTTGCGCATGATGACTGGACGCGGGTGTGCGAAGGAGAATCGCTGGTCGGACACCGCAACGCCGATCGTCTTGTCACCAAGATCGAGACCGGCCACGGTCTTTCCCGATTCAAGATGCGCGGGAAGGTCTTCGACTTCAATAACGTTCAAGACCTGCGGGCCTTCCTTTGACATGGGTGGCCAGACTTCTATCCTTCACAATAAAGAAAATCGAGGACGCTTGCTATGAAACTGACCTGGTATGGACACTCCGCCTTCCGCGTTGAAACGAAGTACGCCAGGATCCTGATAGACCCTTACCTGATCGGCAACCCTTCGTGGCCTGACGGATGGGAAGGGCCAGCTCAAGACGTTACCCACGTGCTGCTTACCCATGGCCATGACGACCACATCAGCGGCGCGGCGGAGGTCTTGAAGAAGTCCGGCGCAATGTTGGTCGCGAATTTCGAAATATGCATGTTCCTGGTCGGCAAGGGTGTCAGCGGCGACAGGATCAATCCCGGCAACATTGGCGGAACCGTCGATTGCGGTGCGTTTACCACAACCTTCGTTCAGGCGGTGCATTCCTCGTCATCACTGGGCGAGGGCGGTTTGAATACCTATCTCGGCAAAGCTGGCGGACTGGTGCTGCATTTTCCCGATGAAGAGACGCTCTATCACATGGGCGATACCGACATCTTTTCCGATATGGCGCTTATCAACGAACTACATGAACCGAAGATCGGCATCGTGCCGATTGGCGACCGCTTTACCATGGGCGGAGCGGTGGCAGCTCTTGCCTGCCGGCGTTTCTTCAAGTTTGAAACCACGGTGCCTTGCCATTTCGGCACTTTCCCGATGATCGACCAGACGGCGGACAAGTTTGTTGCCGGCATGGAGGGCTCCGGGGTCAAGGTTGCCTTGCCGACGATCGGGCAGACCATCGAAGTTTGATTTATCGACTGACCGTCGGTGCGCGAGCGGGACATGCAAGGTTGCGCAGTGCCCGCCGCGCGGCTATAGCCCAAGCAGGTTTTTCCAAGGCTTGAAGCAGGCTTCAGATGTCCGTTGATCTTCAGACAGTAAAGCGCGTGGCGCGCCTTGCCCGCATCGCAGTAAGCGATGAAGAGGCTTCGCGCATGACCGGCGAACTCAACACCATCCTCGGCTTTGTCGAGCAATTGAGCGAGGTGGATGTTTCGGGTGTCGAACCGATGACCTCGGTCACGCCGATGGAAATGCGCAAGCGTCAGGACGCCGTCACCGATGGCAACAAGGCTGCAGACATCGTTGCCAATGCGCCGGCAACCGAAGAGAATTTCTTCCTTGTGCCGAAGGTGGTGGAGTAGGCCTTGGCTGTCGGGATCACCGTCGAGACGCCTCTGCAGGACGACGTTCGCGCGCTTGTCGCGGCGTTGAACGCCTATCTTATCCCGCTCACGCCTCGCGAATATCAGTTCCAACTGACCGTCGAGCAGATGGCTGAGCCGTCTGTGACGCTGTTTGTCGCGCGCGAGCAATCTGGCCGCGCAGTCGGCATGGGCGCGCTCAAAGATCACGGTACCGGCCAGGGCGAAGTGAAGCGCATGTTCACACTGCCGGAAGTGCGCGGCCAGCGGGTCGGCTCGCTTCTCCTGCAACGGATTGAGACGCTGGCGCGCGAGAAAGGCATTGGCCGTCTCGTACTCGAAACCGGCGAGGCGCCAGGATTTGAACCCGCCTACCGCGTGTATGAACGCGGCGGCTTCGAGAAATGCGGCGCGGTGCTCGACTACCCCGATTCCGGCCATTCCCGATTTTACGAAAAGAAGCTTTCCTGATGACCGATCTGACCAGACTGACGATAGCCGAGGCCCGGGCAAAGCTGCGTGGCAAGGAATTCAAGGCGGCGGAAATCACCGACGCCTATCTTGCTGCGATTGAGCAGGCCAATCCCGTTCTGAATGCCTACATCACCGTCACGCATGACAAGGCCCGCGACATGGCCAAGGCCTCGGATGCGCGGCTGGGTAAGGGAGAGGGCGGTGCCCTTGAAGGCATACCGCTTGGCATCAAGGACCTTTTTGCCACCGAGGGCATCCACACCCAGGCGTGCAGCCACGTTCTCGATGGCTTCAAGCCGCGCTACGAATCGACGGTAACGGCGAACCTGTGGGCAGACGGTGCCGTCATGCTTGGCAAGCTGAACATGGACGAGTTCGCCATGGGCTCGTCCAACGAGACGTCCTATTACGGGCCGGTCATCAATCCGTGGCGGCGCTCGCGTATCGAAACATCGGTAACGCCAACCACGCATCACGGCGACGGCGGGTTCACATCTCCAAGCGGTATCAAGACCGAGCGCGCTCTGGACAATGCGCAGCTTGTGCCCGGCGGCTCGTCAGGCGGTTCAGCGTCTGCCGTCTCGGCGTTCCTATGTGCTGGAGCAACTGCGACCGATACGGGCGGTTCGATCCGCCAGCCCGCCGCGTTCACCGGAACGGTCGGCATCAAGCCAACCTATGGCCGCTGCTCGCGCTGGGGCATCGCAGCTTTCGCCTCCTCGCTCGATCAGGCCGGTCCGATTGCCCGTGACGTGCGCGATGCCGCGATCCTGTTGAAATCGATGGCGTCCGTTGATGCCAAGGACACGACCTCCGTCGACAGGCCGGTTCCGGACTATGAGGCGGCAATCGGACGGTCGATCAAGGGCATGAAGGTCGGCATTCCGAAGGAATACCGCGTCGATGGCATGCCGGAGGAAATCGAGGCGCTGTGGCAGAAGGGCATTGCCTGGCTGAAGGAGGCCGGTGCCGAGATCGTCGACATCTCCCTGCCTCACACCAAGTATGCCTTGCCCGCCTACTACATCGTGGCGCCTGCCGAGGCTTCGTCGAACCTCGCACGCTATGACGGCGTCCGCTACGGCCTGCGCGTGCCGGGCAAGGACATCGTCGACATGTACGAGAAGACGCGCGCCGCGGGCTTCGGCAACGAGGTCAAGCGCCGCATCATGATCGGCACTTATGTGCTGTCGGCCGGCTATTACGATGCCTACTACCTGCGGGCGCAGAAGGTGCGCACCCTCATCAAGCGCGATTTCGAGAATGTGTTCGCTGCCGGCGTCGATGTCATCCTGACCCCGGCGACGCCATCTGCGGCCTTCGGCATCGCGGATGAGGATATGGCTTCCGATCCGGTCAAGATGTACCTCAACGACATCTTCACCGTTACCGTGAACATGGCCGGCCTGCCGGGCATTTCCGTTCCGGCCGGCCTCGATCCCAAGGGGTTACCGCTTGGCCTGCAGCTCATAGGTCGGCCATTCGAGGAAGAAACGCTGTTCCAGACTGCGGACGTCATCGAACAGGCCGCGGGAACCTTCCAGCCGCAGAAGTGGTGGTAAGTTTCTTGATCGGGTGAGGTTGGGGCATGTTCTTCTACCTCTCCAAATTCTTCTGGGCCGTCGCTCAACCGCTCAACCTTGCCATCATCCTTTTGCTGGCGGCGCTCTTGGCCGCCTTCATCGGGTGGAGGCGGCTTTCGGTAGCTGGCACCACACTGGCCTTTCTCGTCCTGGCAATATCCGCCTGGACGTCGGCGGGTGCGCTGATGCTGAACCCGCTGGAGGAGCGTTTC
>MKRZ01000097.1:7325-18780 GCA_001897075.1 Mesorhizobium sp. 61-13
CGCCGCCCGCCGAAATCGACGGCATTGTCGTTCTGGGCGGCGGCTTCGAGGGGGCGATCAATCTGGCGCGCGGCGGCTATGAGTTGAACAAGGCCGGCGATCGCTTTGTCGAAGCCGCAGTGCTGGCGCGGCGCTATCCGGATGCGAAGATTGTGATATCCGGTGGCCTGGGTTCCGTGTTGCTGGATGGCGAGGAAGACGCCACCACCGCTGCGCGCTTGCTTACGGCGCTTGGCGTTGCCCCGGAGCGTCTGGTCCTCGAGGGTAAGTCCCGCGATACTTACGAAAACGCCCTGTTCACGAAGGAACTGGTGACGCCCGGACCCGGCGAAAAATGGCTGCTGGTGACCTCGGCCTTCCACATGCCGCGTTCGATGGCGCTGTTCGAGAAGACCGGATTTGCCGTCATCCCCTGGCCGGTGGATTATCGTACATCGGGCAAGGAGGGCGTGGGCTTCTTTACCGACAACACAGCGGATTCGGTGCAGAACACCACTCTGGCAATTCGCGAGTGGATCGGCCTGGTCGCCTACTGGCTGTCGGGCAGGATCGACAAGCCGTTTCCGGGACCGGCAAACTGAGCGTCAATCCCTAAGCGTCATCCGGTCGCCGCGCACATCGAAACCCGATAGCGACCCGATGAAGTTCATGCCGAGCAGGCTTTGCTGCAACGCGCCGGGGGCGGCGACCAGCACCGGCATGTCGTGGCGCACGATGTTGCCGATGGCGATCTCATCGACGCGCACTGCGGAGGCGCTGGCCATGCCGTTCGCGGTTGAAACCTGCACGGTATAAGGCAGGGTATCCGGATCGAAGCCCGCGGCGCGGGCGTCTTCCGCGGTCAGAACCGTCGATGTTGCACCGGTATCGACGACGGTGTTGATCTGCTTGCCGTTGACCGTCAGCAGGGTTTCGAAATGCCCGCTGCGCGCCTTGTCCAGAGTGACGGTAGCACGGCCATCCTCGACGCTCATCATCAGCGGGCTGCCGGGAACAAGGCCGGCGGTGACGCGGCTGGCGAAATCCTGCAGTTCGTAGCGATACTGATAGCCGGCGATCAGTCCAAGCACGATGACCGCCCAGAGGCCCAGCGTTCCAAACATCTCGCCAAGCCGGCGGCCCGACCGCAACAGTCCCGCCCCGATCACCGCGCCCAATACGCCAAGCCAGATCAACTGGCCGAAATCGTCGTTGGCGAATCCCAGCGTGCTGCCAGAGGAATGGTTGTAGATGAGCATGGCGAGCGCCACGCCAATGATGCCAAGGATGATCCAGAGGCCACGGCTCATGTCGGTCAGGATGTCTCGCTGCGTTCGCGCGCCATGCGGGTGCGCCGGGTTTCGCGGCGCGGCTTGCGCTCCACCGTTTCCAGCCTTGCCGGCAATTCGCCCATGATCTCGCGCCGCGTTTCGGAGGTCATGCTGATCCAACCGGATATTTCGTCGCGCGTGCGCCCGCAGCCGAAGCAATATCCGGTCTTCATGTCTATCGAGCAGACCAGGATGCAGGGCGATTCAATTGCGGTCATGATTGTGTCCAGAACTCTTCTCCACATGGTGCAACGGAACCGGCGATGCAAGTCCTTCCTATTTCGTCGCATGTCGCCGTTTTCGCGCCATTCTTCATTGTCTCCGGATTTCCCGGGGTTTATGCCGCTGGCAAACGCAAGGACGACCGATGACCAGCGCATTGCCTTTCGACGATTTCCGCAACCTCCTCGCCACGCTGCCTGCCGCCGACGGCAACGCCGAAGCGACCGTGCGGCAGGTTTTCGCCAAAGCGGACAAGCCGGAAGGTTCGCTTGGGCGCATCGAAGACATTGCGGCATGGCTCGCTGCGTGGACAGGCCGCGCCCGCACATCGGTCAACCGTCCGCTGGTAGCGATATTTGCCGGCAATCACGGCGTTGCGCGCCACAACATTTCGCCGCGTCCAGTCAGCGCGACAGCCAGCGCGGTCGAAATGTGCGCGGCTGGCGCTGCTGCGATCAATCAGGTTTGTCTTACCTTCGATCTTGGCCTCAAGGCCTTTGACCTCGCTCTGCATGTTCCGACCGGCGACATTACCACCGAGGCGGCACTGGATGAGCGCGGCTGTGCCGCCACCATGGCATTCGGCATGGAGGCCATCGCGGGCGGCTCTGATCTGTTGTGCCTTGGCGATCTTGGCGTGGGTAACTCCACGGTCGCGGCTGCCTTGTTTGCCGCGCTGTTCGGCGGCAGGGGGGGCGACTGGGTCGGTCCCGGATCGGGCGCGGATGAGGCCATGATGGCGCGTAAGGCCGAAGCCGTGGATACTGCGCTAGCGTTTCACGGTCCCCATCTGAAGGACCCTATGGAAGTGCTGGCACGCGTGGGTGGACGCGAGTTCGCAGCAATCGCCGGCGCGATTCTTGCCGCGCGCATGCAGCGCATTCCCGTGCTGATCGACGGCTTTGCCGCTACCGCCGCTGCCGCTGTGCTTTACAAGGCCAATCCCGCTTCGCTCGATCATTGCCTGCTTGCCAGCCTGTCAGCGGAACGGGCGCATCGGCGCGCTGCCGAGCTGCTGGGCATGAAGCCTCTGCTGGACCTCGGTGTCAGCCATGGCGAAGGGGTAGGGGCCGCTCTTGCCGCCGGGCTGGTGAAGGCTGCGGCACAGACTGCTTCCGGCATGGCGCTGGCCTTGAAGTAGCAAGGTACGTTTGTTCATCGCCACGCCCGCTTTCACGTCCGGAAATTCTTTGCCTCGCCTTTAACTCCCTCGCTACAGTCGTTGCCGGTGGGTTCTTGCGCGCCTTACCTTCTCCCCTTGTGGGAGAAGGTGCCTGAACGAGGTGAAGGCGGATGAGCGGTAGCAGCGCTCCGTCCAACACCCCTCATCCGGCCTCGCTGGCGCTCGGCCACCTTCTCCCACAAGGGGAGAAGGCAAGTCGCCACGTACTTATTCATCGCCACGCTGCCTCTCGGCCCTGGCCATTGTCAAAGAACTGACCTCATCTGAGAGGTCGGGAGGACGGGCGGCCGTTCGGTCGCTCGTTTAGTAGTTTAGTGCGGCCTTGCGGCCGCCCGTCCGGTGGCTTCCCTCAACCAGTGCACCGGCCATGCCGCAGCCCCAGCCTTGAGGGCCGACAACTGCGGGCAACACTGCGCCCGGTTCGAGGGCCGAACTTAGGGGTTCATCACCCAGCCGCCTACCGCAGACGACCAGCCCGGCACCGTCGCCCCTCCCTGATACCCGGTGCGCACCAGGTCTCCCGCAAGGGCGATGGGGCTGAGTATGGGGAAAGCGTGGATTGGGTGGATAAGTGGGGTGAATGTTTTTTCGGGAAGTGAGTGGGAACAAGGGGTTGGGCAACGAGTGTGGATGAATTGACTCACAATTCTGAGCCGCCTACGCACTGCCGCAATGTCACGGAATGGATCCCGGATATTCCTTCCTCGCTTCGCTCGTAAGTGAATTCCGGGATGACGAAGCGGAGGGTTTGCGCTCCCATTTCAGGTGACCAAGCGGAGAGGTTGCACTCCCCAGCAGAGATGACGAAGCGGAGAGGGTGCACCCCAACGCGCTTTGGGATCACGTCTGACTAGCCGGTCTTGCATCCAATGAGGAGAGACTTACACACCACGTCATCCCGGAAGCGAGCCGAACGTAGTGTAGGCGAAGCTGTCCGGGATCCATTCCGTGACAGCGCGGCAATGCTCAGGCGAGGTGGAAATGTAAGCGCGCTCTGCAATGAGTAGATGCACCAATTTCCAGCCGCCGAGAATGATCCCGGACATTCCTTTCTCGCTACGCTCGAAAGTGAATTCCGGGATGACGAAACGGAGAGGTTGTGCTCGCTTCTAGTGTCGGAGAGGAGAGGAGGCAGCTTCCGGTGTATAGGCGGGCAGGTCACCGCCGCCTTGCGTTGACGACTTCCTTTGTCGGCAGTGCAGGCAGCTCTTCCATCACGCGCGTGGGCGGGAAGATGACAATTGCCTCGGTTCCTTCGCGCAGCTTGGAATGAAGCTGGAAATCGCCACCATGCATGGCGATCAGGCCCTGAACAATGGGCAGGCCAAGCCCGGTTCCCTGTTCGGCGCTCTTGATGGCAATCGAGCCCTGACCGAATGCCGACAGCACGACAGGGATTTCATCCGCTGGAATACCGGGCCCATTGTCCTTGACCGAAAGGTATTGGCCGCCGCCGGCGGTCCAGCCGACGCGGACGCGCACTTCGCCTTCAGACGGTGTGAACTTGATGGCATTGGACAGAAGGTTGAGTAAGATCTGCCGCACGGCGCGCTCGTCCGCAAACAGGCGCGGCAACGTAGGCTCGAACTCCTGGATGATCTTGATGTCCTTGTTGCGGGCCCTGAGCTCCATCATGTGGCAGCAGTCTTCGGCCAGCGCCAGAAGCGTCACCGGTTCCTCGTTGAGCTGGTAGCGACCGGCTTCGATGCGCGACAGGTCGAGGATTTCATTGATGAGATTGAGCAGGTGCTGGCCCGAGTCGTGGACGTCGCCTGCATAGTCCCGATAGGTAGGATTGCCCATCGGCCCGAGCACTTCGTTGGCCATTACCTCGGAAAACCCGAGTATCGCATTGAGCGGGGTGCGCAATTCGTGGCTCATCGAGGCGAGGAACCGCGACTTCGCCAGGTTCGCTTCCTCGGCGCGCCTGCGCGCCTCATCGGACATGGCATTGGCCGTCTCAAGCTCGGCGATCAGCGAATCCTTTTCCGAACGGAAGGACAAAAGCATGACCGAGGATCGATTGAGGTGATGCGCCACGTAAGAGAAGAACGGCAACGCAACCGCCAGCAGACCGAGCATGACCATTTCGATCGGCATCATCGGTTTGGTGATGACATAGGCATAGACGAGAAGGGGCACCGCAAACGTGGCGACCAGGGCGCCGCTGAGCGACGAGGTCATGATGGCTGTGGCCGCCATGGCAAGCAACAACACCACCGCCTTGATGATCGGGAACTGGTCGATGCCGCAGGTTCCGCAGGTCAGCGAGGCGAAGTAGGCCCAGCCGAGACCACTGATGAAATGTGCGCCGAGGAACGACCGCTGCGTCAGCGTTGGCCTGATGTCGGATGCTTCGGTCTTGTCGGTCCGCCTGGCAATGAAAGCGAGGCCCGAGTGGAAAAGCACGGTAAGCCCGGCCCAGATCAGCATCTGGTTGCCCATGCCGGCCAGCATTCCGGCAGCGGCGATTGCCGCTACAAGCAGAGGAATGACCGCGACGCTGCCAATCATGGCATGCGCATGGAGCTTCAGCATCTCGCGATCGAAATCGGGGCTGCCCGATTGCTGCGCCAGACGGTCGCGCGTCTTGCGAACGGCCCGCGCCACATCGCTGTTGCGATGTGGTCTGCGCCGATCCACAATGAACTTGTCCGCCGTATTTGAGCGTTGCAAGGGCATTAAAAACTTCAGCTTATGCGGGTAGCCTATTCAATTGCTAACGCTACGATCGAATGCTTAAGAACTTGTTTGCCATATGAGGGGGCAGTGGTCGCAAAGGCCCCGGCGCCGCTATTTTCAGCAGCAAAGGCGCAGTTTGCCGCGCCGCCTGCTCGACTATGCCGTGACGATCGTGCTGCTAGGGACCCTGATCGTTCTCACCGCACTGTTGAACGAGATGGACACGCGCACCGCCGAGGGCAGGGCGGTGATCGTAGACGGCGATTCCATCGAACTTGGCGGGCAGCGCATCCGCCTGCGCGGCATCGATGCGCCGGAGTATCGCCAGACTTGCAACAGGAACGGTTCCGAATATCCGTGTGGACGCGCTGCGCGCGAGGCCTTGGTGCAACTGACTGCCGGCCGGGCGGTGACGTGCAGCGGCTGGCGCAACGACCGCTACGGCCGCTTGCTGGGTGACTGCAAAGCGGGTGCAGTCGATCTCAACAGTGCACAGGTCGCCGCCGGATGGGCCGTCGCCTATGGCGATTTCGAGGTCGAGGAGGCACGCGCCCGCGGCGCCAAAGCCGGCATCTGGGCCGGGACATTCGAGTGGCCGCAGGATTGGCGTGCCGCAAGCAACGGACACGCCGAGCCGAAGCATGATCTACTGGCTGCGATTTGGGATTGGTTAGGGCAGCTCTGGCATTAGAGCCGCTCCGGCTCTTTGTTTCGGCCGTATTTCCGGACGCAAAACCGCTTCGCACTTTTGCAGGACATGCTCCATGAGGCTTATTTAAGAGCATGTGAGAGCGGCCTATAGTCGGCGGTGACATGCATTTCCCTGGGAGATTGGAATGAAGCTTTTCGACGGCGGACGGGCACCTAACCCGCGCCGTGTGCGCGTGTTCCTGGCGGAAAAGGGCATCAGCGTGCCGCTGGTGCCGGTGGACATGGGTGCCATGGAGCATCGCGGCGAAGCGGTACGCGCGCGCAACCCCTTGCAGCGCCTGCCGGTGCTTGAGCTGGACGACGGCACGATCTTGACCGAGTCCGTCGCCATCTGTCGCTATTTCGAGGAACTCCACCCAGAACCTGCCCTGTTCGGACAGGGCGCGCTGGGCAAGGCGCAAGTCGAGATGTGGCAGCGGCGCATGGAACTGAACTTCATGGCAAGTGTGGCGCATGCGTTTCGCCATGTGCATCCGGCGATGAAGGATTGGGAAGTGCCGCAGATCCCGGAATGGGGAGAGGCGAACAAGCCGAAGGCAATCGAGTTCCTGCGCTTTCTCGACGCGGAACTGTCCGGGCGCGAATTCGTTGCCGGTGATGCCTATTCGATTGCGGATATTACCGGCCTGATCGCCGTCGATTTCATGAAGCCGGCGCGCATTCAGGTGCCAGAGGACTGCGTAAACGTGCTGCGCTGGTATCAGGCTATTTCCAGCCGGCCGAGTGCTGCCGCGTGATCCGAGCCGCGATGCGGGTTCTCCAGCATGAGCCCTGAGCTTTCCCGCCTGGCGGCGGAGGTTCGCGCCTGCCGCATCTGTGTCGAGCAGCCTGTGGGAAAACCACTGCCGCACGAACCGCGCCCGGTGGTCGTGCCGTCGTCCACGGCGCGCATCCTTATTGCCAGCCAGGCGCCGGGTACTAAGGTGCATCTGAGCGGCGTGCCGTTTACCGATGCTTCGGGCGACCGGCTGCGCAGTTGGCTGGGCGTAACCAGCGACGAGTTCTACGATGCGGACAAGTTTGCCATCGTGCCGATGGGGTTCTGCTTTCCGGGGCAGGACGCCAAGGGGGGCGACCTGCCGCCGCGCCGCGAATGCGCGCCGGCGTGGCGCGAAAAGCTGATGGCATTGATGCCGCAGATCGACCTCGTGCTGACCATCGGCATCTACGCGCAATCGTGGCACATGGGCTCGACGCGGCATCCGTCGCTGACCGAGACGGTGATGAACTGGCGCGCCATCTGGCAGGCGCCGACGGCAACCAAGGTGCTGCCGCTGCCGCATCCGTCGTGGCGCAATACCGGCTGGCTGAAGCGCAACCTGTGGTTCGAAATGGAATTGCTGCCTTTTCTCAGAACGGAAATCCGCAATCGGATCGGGTGACATTGCAGCAAGTTATCACCCCTATATGCGGCTTTTTGCGGAATTTTTTTCTTGTGAGACGGCCTGATCCAGAGGATTATAGATCATCTTTCCTCAGGAGATCCTATGGACCGCCTCGACAGAAAAATTCTCCGCCTTTTGCAAGAAGATGCGACGCTGGCGGTTGCTGACGTTGCCAAGAAGGTTGGTCTTTCGACCACGCCCTGCTGGCGGCGCATACAGAAGCTCGAGGAAGAGGGCGTCATCAAGCGGCGCGTGGCGCTGCTCAACCCCGAAAAGATCAACGTGCGCGTCAACGTATTCGTGTCGATCCGCACCAATTCGCACAGCCATGAGTGGCTGCGGCGCTTTTCCGAGGTGATCCAGGAATTTCCCGAAGTGGTGGAATTCTATCGCATGAGCGGCGATGTGGACTACCTGTTGCGGGTCGTCGTACCGGACATTGCGGCCTATGACGCCTTCTACAAGCGCCTGATCGCGAAGATCGAGATTCGCGACGTGTCGTCGTCGTTTGCGATGGAGCAGATTAAATACACGTCCGAGCTGCCGCTGGACTACATGGTGCTGGACAAGGAATCGGGAGCGAGCGCGGCCTGAGGCCGCGCGGTGTCCTGCTAGTTCTTGGCGATCGAGCCGACCGAAACCGCATCCACGCGCTTCAGGTTCATGCCGATGACGGGGACGACCTGCTTGTCGACGCGCACCGAAACGGTGACAACCATCGAGTTGTCATCGGGGATGCGGGCCTGCATCAGGCCGTTCAACTGATTGCGGTTGATGTTGAAGACGACTTTGCGGGCATCGACCACGCTGCCGGAGATGATGTCGAGGCCGGCACCGGCGGAGCCGCCCATGAAGGTGCCCTTGTAGCCGTTGCGGCCCTTGTTCTCGACGGTGGCCGACATCTGCTGGGTAAAGACGCCGACGCGGCAGGCGCCATCAAGCGTCATCCCGACTTTCTCGGCGGGCGACGAGCCGGTGAAGTTGCAGGTGAATTTCGTGCCCTTGTACTTGCCGGCAATGATTTCGCCGGGGCCGACCCACTTGCCTTCCACTGACTGGAAGAAATCCTTGTCGCGTCCTCCGGCAGACGCAACCGTGGTCAGGGACGTGGTCGCAGTTGCGGCGATTGCCAGGGGCAAAACGAAAGACGCGATCACACTTTTCATCGATGGCACCCGGCAACGGAAGACTGAGGAAGAACTCCGTCGAACCATGAACAAGATTGGTTAATGCTTTATCACTGCAAGCCTGGGACAAGTGAATTTACATAGGTAAAGGCGGCTCCGGATCAGGCTGTCCGGGCGTTCGCACAAGGGGCTCGCGTGAACCGACATCATCATGTCGCGTCGGGAGCAACAAAGGTCGACTTAAACGATGTGGCTGCTTCGAAAAGAGCAGAAAAACAAGATGGGAAGCTATATGTACGTGCATGGCGCGCGGTTGCGTTGGCCTGTGGAGATTTAGGCACCTTGTTCCTTTCGGTTTTCGACCTGTTCAAGATTGGCATTGGGCCATCGAGCTCCCATACGATGGGACCGATGACGGCAGCCGCGCGGTTTCTGGCGGAACTTCTGTCCGATGACTGGCCCCGGCCAACCGGCGTGCAAGTGGATCGGCTGGGAGCAAGCCTGCACGGGTCGCTGGCTTATACGGGCCTTGGTCATGGCAGCGACAGGGCGGTGATTCTGGGCCTGACCGGCCTTGTTCCAACCACCGTCGATCCTGACCAGGTCGAGAACATCATGGCTGAAATCACGGCCAAGAAGCGCATCTCGCCGCCCGGACACCCGGCTTACCGATTCGATCCGGCTACCGATCTCGTATTGGACAAGAAGACGCCCTTGACCGGTCACGCCAACGGCATGGCGTTTTATGCCTATGATGCCGGCGGACGGCTGCTGCTCAAGCGCATCTACTATTCGATTGGCGGCGGGTTCGTCGTGTCGGAGGAAGAATTGCAGCGCATGAAGGCGCGTGGTTCCGCGACGACGGAGGCCAAGAAAGTACCGCATCCATTCAAGAACGCCGTCGAGATGCTGGCCATGGCCGCCAAGAGCGGGCTCAGCATCGCCGAAATGAAGCGCGCCAATGAAGAAACCCAGATGGGTCGCGAGAAGCTGGATGACGGCTTGGATAGCATCTGGGGTGCGATGAGCGGCTGCATCGACCGTGGCCTGTCGCAGGACGGCATCATGCCCGGAGGCTTGAAAGTGCGCCGCAGGGCGCGGCAGTTGCACGACAAGCTGCAGGAGCAGTGGAGCCAGAACCGGCCGAACCCGTTGCTCGCCAATGACTGGCTGTCGATCTATGCCATGGCGGTGAACGAAGAGAATGCCGCCGGTGGCCGCGTGGTGACGGCACCAACCAACGGCGCGGCCGGTACGTTGCCTGCCGTATTGCGCTACTGGATGCATTTTCATCCAGAGGCCGATCAGCAAAGCATCCGCGATTTCCTGCTCACGGCTGCGGCGGTCGGCGGCATCATCAAAAGCAATGCGTCGATTTCAGGCGCCGAAGTGGGCTGCCAGGGTGAGGTGGGTTCCGCATCAGCCATGGCTGCTGCCGGGCTTTGCGCGGTCATGGGCGGCACGCCTGAGCAGGTTGAAAACGCGGCCGAGATTGCGCTGGAGCATCATCTTGGCATGACGTGTGATCCAGTCGGCGGACTGGTGCAGGTGCCTTGCATCGAGAGAAATGCGCTTGGCGCGGTCAAGGCGGTGACGGCAGCATCATTGGCGATCAAGGGCGACGGCAAGCATTTCGTGCCGCTGGATGCCGCGATCGAGACAATGCGCCAGACCGGTCTCGACATGAGCGAGCGCTACAAGGAGACCAGCCTCGGCGGTCTGGCCGTCAACGTCGTCGAGTGCTGATTCTGCCTGTGCAAACCGCGGCTGGACCAGCGGCGTTCCGTTGAATGCCGACGTTCGAGCCGCTAGATTTGCCGAATGGCATTGAACATCCTGAAATTGTGTGTCGGCTGCGACAGTGTCGAGGACCTGGAGGAATGGGTTGAATCCTGCCTCGCAGAGCGTCGTCGCAACAATCAGCCGGTAGAACATTGGCACACGACCCGGATGGTGCCTTCGCGCGGTTCGGAAATAACCGACGGCGGGTCGCTCTATTGGGTCATCAAGGGCAATGTGCAATGCCGGCAACTGATCACCGAGATCAGGCCGTTTACCGATGGCGAGGGCATTGGGCGTTGTCAGTTGATGCTTGACGCCGAAATCGTGCGCACGGACTGGCAGCCGCGCCGGGCCTTCCAGGGTTGGCGTTACCTGAAGCAGTCCGATGCACCTGCGGACCTTGGCAAGGGCAGGGCGGGCTTCGCAGAAATGCCACCGAAGCTGCGACAGGAATTGGCAGAACTCGGCCTTTTGTAGTTTCGGCCAAAACAGGCTTAGTATTGGTCTTCCGACAGCGGACCGAGCCGGTGCGTTGTCGGCGTGCGCTACCCAGGGTGATCGCAAGACATGGCTTTTCTGGCTGCATTTCTTGGCGTGGTTTTGGTTCTGCTCGTCATGCTCGGCGGGTTCCTGCGGTCTGACCCACAGAAATTGGCGCGCAACATCAAACTGAGCGGACCGGCATTTGCGGCCCTAGCCGGAACAGCACTGCTTTTTGCAAGGCAACCGCTTTGGGGCGGGCTGATCCTTTTCGTGGCTATCGCATGGTACAGCTTCGCCCGAGCCAGGCGCATGGAAGAGCCTGTGAACAGGGCTCTTGTGCGGACAGCGGCGCTTGAAATGGAAACCGAGCGCAAGACAGGGAAGGTCGAGGGGCTTGTGCTCGCAGGGCGTCAGGAAGGCCGAACGCTTAGCTCAATGGATATCGACGAGTTACGGCGGCTCCATGAGGAACTGGCCGCCGACGCAGAAAGCCAGAAGCTACTTGAGGCGTATCTTGATGGCCGATTTGCCGTCTGGCGCGAAGACACGCAAGCGAACAGTCGCAAGCGG
>MKRZ01000097.1:18816-19549 GCA_001897075.1 Mesorhizobium sp. 61-13
CAGCAGGCCTACAAGATCCTTGGTCTTGAAGCGGGTGCTGCCGCGGCGGATATCCTTGAGGCGCACCGCCGCCTGATGCAGAGCCTGGGCTCCGAGGTCGGTGACGGCACGTCTGTCCTGGCGGCGAGGCTTAACGAAGCCAAGGACGTCCTGCTCTCCAATCACGACTGACTCTCCTTCGATCCGAAACTTGTCCGGGAGATGGTCCACGCGTCGCCTACTGTTCGATGGCGAAGCACTCAATCCGCTTTTTCTTGAGGGCCTTGCAGGCCTTCTGCGCTTCAGTCTGGTTGTCGAAGCCGCTGAACCGTGCGCGGAAGTACGTCACGCCGCCTTTGCTGAAGGGCATTGTGAAGCCCGACGCATCGGCCAGAACGGTACGGGCCTGCTTGGAAGTCTTGTCGAGGACAGCTTCAGCTTCCGACTTGCTGGGCGACGAAGCGATCTGCACAACCCACCCGGAAGGCAGGGATGCGGTGTTCACCGGGTCGACATGCGCCGGCTCCGGTTCGGCATAAGCCTGCGCAAAGGGCACATCAGCGGGCTCCGATGCAGCAGCAGCAATCTGGATGGGCTTCTTCGGGGTCGGCGCCGCCACCAAGGCAGGCGTTGCACTGGCAACGACCACTTCTTCGGCCTGCGGGCGATTGTCCGGGGTCGGAGCATCGTGCTTGGGCAGCATGACCTTGGCGAGAGCCTGCACGGGCGAATCGCTGTCTGACTTGGCGATCAG
>MKRZ01000098.1 GCA_001897075.1 Mesorhizobium sp. 61-13
GATGTCTTCCGCCTCTACCCCGCCGCCCGGTGTGGCCAGCCGTCTTGCCAGCGCGCGCACGCGCAACGCCGTCATCGACAGGAAGCGCTGATAGGCCCGCTCGTCGCCGGCCATCGCGGCCCTGAGCAATCCGGCAAGCTCGGCGTCGTCGGGTCTGGTCAATAAGCGCTTCCCACAATGCTATTCGTCGGCAGGGCCGTCACTGTTACGTGCTGGGCGATTTTGTCGAAGTAAACCGCAGCCCGATCACGAAAGCGTGTCGATAGCTGAGCGTAACATTTGCGACCGGGCGGCGAAATACCAGCAGGACCCGGCCTTGCCAAAGAGTTGGCGACGCCCGGCCTGCGGTGGCCGTGCGGCGGCGCCGCAACCTCATCCAAGGGGCGGCAGGCAGCCGCACCGGCCACGGGAGAACAACATGACACGCACCAATTCACTATCGGCGATCAGCTTTGCAGTTGCCTCTATCTTCCTGTTCGCAGGCGTACCGGCTTTCGCCGAGGATGCGATGAAGCCTGCGACGGACAGCATGGCGACCGACAGCATGAAGCCTGCCGACCCGATGGCGACGGATGCGATGAAAGCCGATTGCATGGCGAAGGCCGGCATGGAAACCGACGCCATGAAGAAGGACGAGGCGATGAAGGCCTGCGACGACATGGCGATGAAGGGCGACGCGATGAGCACGGACGCGATGAAGCCGGCAAGCTCGAACTGAGCAGAGAACGCGCACGCAGTTGTGAGACGCGCGGCGGAGCGTTCCGTTCTATGCTTTGCGGCAGACGCGAGCGCTCCGCCCGAAACTCCCAGTTGAAGGAGATATCGCATGACCGATCCCACCAAACGATCCTTCCATAGCAATCGGAGCCTGATGGCGGGATTGCTTGCACTCGGCGCGATTGCGCTGTGGCAAACACCAGTATTGGCAGCTGAAGAGGCAGTGGTGATCCCGCCGCCATCGCTTGACGAACAGGTGAAGCCCGGCCTGGAGAAGGCGGTGTTCGCCGGCGGCTGCTTCTGGGGCGTGCAAGGTGTGTTCCAGCACGTCAAGGGCGTGACCAACGCCGTATCAGGCTATGCCGGCGGCAGCGCCGACGACGCGGTCTACGAGACGGTGGGCAGCGGGCGCACCGGACATGCGGAATCGGTCGAGATCACCTACGACCCGTCGAAGGTCACCTATGGCCAGTTGCTCCAGGTCTATTTCTCGGTGGCGCACAATCCAACCCAGCTCAACTACCAGGGGCCGGACCGTGGAACGCAGTATCGCTCAACAGTCTTCACGGAAAACGCCGAGCAGGAAAAGGTTGCGCAAAGCTACATCGCCCAACTCGACAAGGCCAAACTGTTTGGCAGGCCGATCGTGACAACGCTTGAAAGCGGCAAGGCGTTTTATCCGGCCGAGGACTATCACCAGGATTTCCTCCAGCTCAACCCGACCTACCCCTATATCGTCTACAACGACCTGCCGAAGGTGGAGAACCTGAAGGCACTGTTCCCGACGCTCTATAGCGAGAAACCGGTGCTGGTCATGGCTGCCAGCAAGAGCTGACGTCAAATACAGCGAAGGTAGCCAAGGCTGCGCCCGGCGGTCAGCCAAGCTGGCGATATGGTAAACCTTGCCGCAAGCGGACCGGCCGCCAAAAGAAACGCCCCGCGGCCATGTGGCAGCGGGGCGTTTCGAAGTGTTCTCTGGGGATGGGCCCCGGATAATCAGATCAGAAGGCGCGCTCGAAGCGGAGGATGCCGCCGATGCCGTCTTCCGAAACCGGGCGAACGTCAGTGGTCGACTTGTTGTAGTAGTCGACTTCCGCCGTAACGGTCAGGCCGGAAACGACCTCGTACGCCACGTTGGCTGCAAGGCCGAATGTCTCGCCTTCGTCATAGGACAGCTGAGCATTCAAAGTGGTCTTGTCGTTGACGGTGTAGCTACCGCCGCCCCAGACAGCCCAGTTGCCGTCCCAAAGCTTGTAGAAGTTGGTCGCAGCGTTGTCGTCGGTGCCGTAACCGCCCATGATGAACAGGGTCAGGCTATCGCCAGCGTTGACGTCGAGACGAACCTTGCCGGCCCACTCTTCCCAGTTGCTGTTGTAGGCGCCAACGGCGGAGACTGCACCCCAGCCCTGCTCGTACTTGGCGCCGACCACGACGTGCGGGACGTAGCTGTCGATCGTCTCGTCACCGGAACCTTCTTCCAGCGAAACCACGCCGGTGAAGCCATTGCCGCCGTCGAAGTAGTAGCTGATCAGGTTGGTGTCGAAATCGCCGTAAGGCACGAGAGTGTCGTCGATGACGCCGCCGGCATAGCCGATGAAGGTGTCGAACGCCGACTCGTCCTTACCGATGCGGAGACCGCCGAGCTGAATCCAAGCGAAGTTAAGAGACCATTCCGAGTTGCGCGCCTGCCAATTGTCAGCATCCGCAGGATCGACAACAGCCGGATCATAATCGCCGGGCGTGTTGCCGAAGTTGAAGCGGGTTTCCGTGTAGGTCTTCAACGTGCCGAGTTCGGTTTCCGAACCTGTCCATGTCATCAGGGCGAAACGGCCCTGCTTCCAGTAAGTATCGTTAAACCCGCCCCCGCGGTGGTCCGTAACGTTCTGAACGCCCTCGCGGTCACCCACGCCGATGTCGTAGCGGACATAGCCGCCAACGCGCAGGCAGGTTTCGGTGCCGGGGATGTAGAAGTAGCCAGCGCCATAGACGTCGCAAATCTTGACGTATTCCGCGGGTTCCGGCTCTGCCACGACGACGGCGTCGGCTGCATGGGCCGAGGAAACTGCGATCAGGGCCGCAGCGGAACCGAAAAGGACGCTCTTGATATTCATCCGTATTCTCCAGTCAGAAGGCAGAGACCAGAACTGCGCTTGACGCAGACGGAGACCCCTCTCCGATTCGTGCCTTCACTTTCTCTATCCTTCCGCCAAGCGGTGGCGATTGACAATCAGGATTGTGAAAGTTGAGCGAAAACGGAAGGGTTTAGAGAGCACTTCAGCGCCGAGAGTAGCACAAATGTCACATCTGTTACGGACGAAACGATGCGCTGGAAACCATTCGTTAATATCCGGTGGGCGTGCGCTAGTCGTAAGTCAGATCGCCGGCTTTGCCGCCGAAGACGCGGTAGGAATAGAACGAATAGGCGATGATGATCGGCAGCACGAAAACAGTGCCGACGAGGATAATGGCCAGGCTTTCAGGAGCCGCAGCAGCCTGCCAGATGGTGAGTTGGTCCGGCACCACGAAGGGATAAAACGACCATGCGAGGCCGGCGAAGCCGAGCGCGAAGATCGCAGCGAGCGTAAGGAACGGGATGATGGAATGGCGGTCGTTTTCCTTGGGCAGATGGAAGGTCTGCCGCCACAGCCAGATGAACAGCAACGCGGACAGAATGGGCAATGGCGACAGATAAAGCATCTGCGGCCAGACGAACCATTTGTCGAAGATGCGCGTGCTGGCAAAGGGCGTGGCCAGCGAGATTGCGGCCATGCCGAGCACGGTGAGGACCAGTGTCGAGCGCAGCCAGCGCACCGCCTTTTTCTGCAAGGCGCCTTCGGTCTTGTAGATCAGCCAGGCGGCGCCCATCGCGGCATAAGAGGCCGCTAGACAGAGCGCCACCAAGGCGCCGAATGCCATCGCGGCAAGGCCGGTCTCCAGCCCAAGGACATAGACGCCAAGCATGTAGCCCTGCGCCAGCGAAGCGATGAGCGAACCGGCGAAGAAGATGCGGTTCCAGCGATGCTTGCGGCCCGCAGGCACCTTGGCGCGGAAGTCGAAAGCGACGCCGCGCAGGATCAGTCCGACAAGCAGAAGGAAGGTGGGCAGATAGAGGGCAGTGAGGATGACGCCGTGGGCCAGTGGAAAGGCGACGAGCAGAAGGCCTACCGCCAACACCAGCCAGGTTTCGTTGGCATCCCAGAATGGGCCGATGGCGGCGATCATGGTGTCCTTTTCCGCATCGTCGGCAAAGTTGAACAGGATGCCGATGCCGAGATCGAAGCCGTCGAGCACGACATAGATCAGGATGGCGAGGCCCATGAGGCCGGCGAATATCAGCGGGAGAAGGGTTGGCCAGTCAAAGGTCATGATTTCACTCTCCTGCCGCCGGTTGCGAGAGCGGGGCGTTGAGCACGCCCGGCAAGGGCGAGGTGTCGCCATCCTTCGCGGCCTTCAGTGCAAGATGCACCAGCACGCCGAGATAGGTGACCAGCAGGGCCGCGTAGAGGATGAGGTAGACGGCCAAGGTAAGCGCGACATGGCTTCCGGCAACCGGACCGACCGCGTCCGCGGTCTTGAGAATGCCGCTGACCAGCCACGGCTGGCGGCCGATTTCGGTGGTGTACCAACCGGCCAGCGTCGCGACCCATCCCGACAGCGCCATCGGCACCATGAGAAGGGCCAAAGGCTTTGGCAGGCTGCGGCGGCGGCGCAGGAAATAAGCGGCTGACCACGACACGGCCAGCATCAGCAGGCCGGTGCCGACCATGATGCGAAAGCCCCAGAAGACGGGAAAGACCGGCGGATGATTGCCTTCGAACTGATCGAGGCCGGGGACCACGCCGTCTATGCTGTGCGTAAGGATGAGGCTGGCGCCGTTGGGCACCGTGATCTCGAAGCGATTTTCCTTCGCCTTCTCATCCGGGATTGCAAACAGCACTAGCGGAATGTTCGACCCGGTATGCCAATTCGCCTCCATCGCGGCGACCTTGGCGGGCTGATGCTCCAGCGTGTTGAGGCCGTGCTGGTCGCCGACGAAAATCTGAACGGGGATGAGAACGGCGGCCAGAAAAACGCCGGTGCGAAGTGCCTTCCACATGGAATCGGAACGGTCGCCGGCGAGATAGCGCAGCGCCGAGAAGCCGGCGATGAGGAACGATACCGTGAGGCCCGAAGCAATCAGCATATGGGTCAGCCGATACGGCATCGAGGGATTGAAGACGATTGCCCACCAGTCGACGGCGTGCGCGACGCCATCGCGCATTTCGAATCCGGCAGGTGTCTGCATCCATGAGTTCAGCGCGATGATCCAGAAGGCCGAGACGGTTGTGCCGCCGGCGACGAGGACTGTGGCAAGGGTGTGGATGCGGTTCGGAACACGGCGGAAACCGAACAGCATGATGCCGAGGAAGGCGGCTTCCAGGAAAAAGGCGGTGAGGATCTCGTAGGCGAGCAAGGGGCCGGCGATGTTGCCGACCGTTTCCATATAGCCCGGCCAGTTGGTGCCGAACTGGAAGCTCATGGTGACGCCGGTGACGACGCCGAGCGCAAAGGACAGAGCGAATACCTTTACCCAGGTGAAGTAGGCGCGCATCCAGGCGGTGTCGCCGGTGGCGTTGTAGCGCAGCTTGAAGAAGAGGAGCACCCAGCCGAGCGCGATGGTGATGGTGGGAAACAGGATGTGGAACGAAATATTCGCTCCGAACTGGATACGCGACAGAATGAGCGGGTCCATTGGCAAAAGGCTCCGGCTGCTCTCCCACGCGAAAGCTATGCGCTTAAGGCGATGCCGTCAAAGCGGCGCGGCGTCACGCGAGGCGGAAGGTCGCAGCCGTTCCCGTTACTTGGGCTCGCCGGTTACGGCATCGAACCTGATTTCCACCTTGGCCTTGTCGGTGGTGTAGTACGTGACCTCGTAGGCGCCGTCGTCCCAGTCGACGTCGCTGATGTAGCGGAAGCCGTCGCGCTGCTCGACCTTCGAAATGATCTCCGAGAGTTTCTTGCCATCCGGCGGCGGAACCCGATTGGCGTCCTGCGCATAGGCGCTGCCGGCAATGAGAAGGCCCGTAACGGCGGCAGCGGAAACGATCTTGAGCATGGAACCCCCTGTTTGCTTGCGGCGCGAATTGCCAGACAGGGAACAATTCGCAGCGGGCGGCTTTGGTTCCAGAAAGGAAATGGCGTGAGATGTCAGGAGCGACATTGACTTTGCCTCCGGCAAACCGACATTCAGGGCCAGATAAAGAAATCCATTCCAAATCCAAAGCCGTTCCCATGCAGCCAATCATTTCGATTTCAGGCGTCTCGAAAATCTATGCCTCCGGGTTCAACGCTCTGAAGGCAGTCAACCTGGAGATAAGACGCGGCGAGATCTTCGCCCTGCTCGGGCCTAACGGCGCGGGCAAGACGACGCTGATCTCGATCGTGTGCGGCATCGTCAACCGCTCCGGCGGCACGGTTACTGTGGACGGCCACGACATCAGCACGGACTACCGCGCCGCGCGTTCCCTGATCGGGCTGGTGCCGCAGGAATTGACGGTGGAAGCCTTCGAGACCGTGCGGGCCACGCTGAACTTCAGCCGCGGCCTGTTCGGCAAGCCGCCAAATCCCGAGTTGGTCGACAAGATACTGAAAGACCTGTCCTTGTGGGACAAGCGCGACGCCAAGGTGACGACGCTGTCAGGCGGCATGAAGCGACGCGTGATGATCGGCAAGGCGCTGGCGCATGAGCCGCAAATCCTGTTCCTCGACGAACCGACGGCAGGCGTGGACGTCGAGCTTCGGCAGGACATGTGGGCGATGGTGCGGCGACTGCGCGAAAGCGGCGTCACCATCATCTTGACCACGCATTACATCGAGGAAGCCGAGGAGATGGCCGACCGCGTCGGCGTCATCAATCACGGCGAGATCGTCCTGGTCGAGGACAAGACCGAACTGATGCGCAAGCTCGGCCGCAAGGTGATGAGGCTGGAACTGCGCCAGAAGCTGGATGCGATACCGGCAGCGCTCTCGAAATACGCGCTTGAGCTAGCCAAGGATGGCGGATCGCTGACCTATACCTATGACAACCAGAGCGAGCGGCCGGGCGTCGCCTCGCTTTTGCGCGACCTCGAGGCGGCAGGCGTCCAGTTTCGCGATCTCGATACGGAAAACAGCTCGCTCGAAGAAATCTTCGTCAATTTGGTGAGGCACTCATGAACCGCCACGCGATCTGGGCCATCTACCGGGTCGAGATGGCCCGCACCATGCGCACGCTTTTGCAGAGCGTCGTCTCCCCGGTGATTTCGACGTCGCTTTATTTCGTGGTGTTCGGGGCGGCGATCGGCTCGCGCATCTCGGAGATCGGCGGCGTGAGCTACGGCGCGTTCATCGTGCCGGGATTGATCATGCTGTCGCTGCTGACCCAGTCGATTTCCAACGCCTCGTTCGGCATCTATTTCCCGAAATTCGTCGGGACGATTTTCGAGCTTTTGTCGGCGCCGGTGTCCTATCTGGAAATCGTCATCGCCTATGTGGGCGCGGCGGCGACCAAGTCGGTGGCGATCGGGCTCATCATTCTCGCAACCGCTTCGCTGTTCGTGCCGCTGCACATCGAGCATCCGATATGGATGCTGTGCTTCCTCGTGCTGACGGCAGTGACGTTTTCGTTGTTCGGGTTCATCATCGGCATCTGGGCGCAGAGCTTCGAGCAACTGCAACTGGTGCCGCTTTTGATCGTGACGCCGCTGACGTTCCTTGGCGGATCGTTCTATTCCATCGACATGCTGCCGGGCATCTGGCGCACGATCACGCTGTTCAATCCCGTGGTCTACCTGATCAGCGGATTCCGCTGGAGCTTCTTCGGCACGGCGGACGTGTCGCTCGGCGTCAGCCTCGGCATGACGCTCGCCTTCCTGTTTGCCTGCATCGCGGTGGTGGGCTGGATATTCAAGACGGGCTACAGGCTGAGGACGTAGTTCCGACCGAAGCTTTGGGGCGAGCCGAAGCCCGCCCCTGCCCTCAAGTTCCGGTCAGACGGCGATCTTGCCGCCACCCTGTTTCGTAATGACCACGACGCCCGGACGCACCGGCATGTCCGGCTTGAAGTCCGGCCAGCGGGTCGAAAGATCCTCGTAGTAGGACGGGCGGCCAAAGCCTTCCCACTCCTCGCCACCATCGCCCGGATGCTGGACCGCGACAAAGGCGGTTTCGTCGTTCGGCGTGAAAAGCGGGCCGCACATCTCAGCCCCGACAGGCACGCGGAAGAACAGCTTCGAGGTGGCGCGCGCCTCGCCTTCGGTGTCCACCGCCCACAGACCGTCTGTGCGGCCGGTATCCTTGGCGTTGTTGCCGTCGGTCGAGACCCACAGGCGGCCGGCTGAATCGACGGCGCAGTTGTCCGGCATGCCGAACCAGCCATTGGCGGTGGTGGCGGTCGAGAAGGACGCGCCGACTTCGGCAACCGACGGATCGCCGCATTTCAAAAGCACTTCCCAATTACCCTTGGTGGCAGTGAAGTCGCCGCCGTCCTCGATGATCTCGATGATGTGGCCGAAGGCGTTCTTGGCGCGCGGATTGGCGGCGTCGACCTGATCTTCCTTGCGCTTGGTGTTGTTGGTCAACATGACATAGACCTTGCCGGTGACGCCGTTCGGCTGAATGTCCTCGGGACGGTCCATCTTGGTGGCGCCCAGCAAATCGGCGGCGCGGCGGGTTTCGATCAGCACGTCGGCTTGTGACTCAAAGCCGTTTTCCGCCGTCAGCGGACCCTCGTTGAAGGTGAGCGGGAGCCATTCGACCGAGCCGTCGTCGGCGAACTTGGCCGTATAGAGCGTGCCCTCGTCGAGCAGGTCCATGTTGGTGGCGCGGTCGTCCGGGTTGAACTTGCCGGCAGTGACGAACTTGTAGACGTAGTCGAAGCGCTCGTCGTCGCCGAGATAAAAGACGACGCGGCCATCGCTGGCGACGATAGATTCAGCACCTTCATGCTTGAAACGGCCAAGCGCGGTGCGCTTCTTCGGCGCCGAGGTCGGATCGTTGACGTCCACCTCCACGATCCAGCCGAAGCGATTGGGCTCGTTCGGCTCCTTGGCAAGATCGAAACGGTCGTAGTGGGCAGCCCATTCGTAAGAGCCTTCGGGAATGCCGAGGCGCTTGTAGTTGCCGGCTTCCTTGTGGTCGGCCGGCAGTTCGCCGGAGAAATAGCCGTGGATGTTTTCCTCGGCCATGACATAGGTGCCCCAAGGGGTGACGCCGCCGGCGCAGTTGTTGATGGTGCCGAACACCTTCAGGCCGGACGGGTCGGCATTTGTCTTGACGCGATCATGGCCGGCGACGGGACCGGAAAGCTGCATCTCGGTATTGGCGGTGATGCGGCGGTTCAACTTGCCGTCGCGGACAACCTGCCATTTGCCGCCGTCCTTTTTGATCTCGACGATGGTGCCGCCGTGCGCGGCGATCTCGATATCGACCTGCTCCTTGCTGAGAGCAGCCTGCTCCAGCACCTTCTTGCCTTCCTTCTCGCCAAGGGTGACGAGGCCGGGGAACATCAGATGCGGGTTGGTGTATTCGTGATTGACGACGAGGAGGCCGTGCTCGGACGAGCCTTCCAGCGGGATGAAGCCGACATAGTCGTTGTTGTAGCCGAACTGCTTTGCCTGCGCCTCGGCGTTCTGCTTCACAGGATCGAACTCGGGCGCGTCGGCAAACAGCGGATCGCCCCAGCGCAGCAGCACGTCGGCATCGTAGCCGGCGGCGACATGGTGCTTGTCGTCGATGCCGGCCTCAACCTCATCGAATGTGAAGGCGGAAGCACCGGCGGCCCGCGCCTTTTCAGCGGTCATGAGCGCCAGCGGGCTGACCGTTGCGGCAATCGCGGAAACCGCGAGCGAGCCCTTCAGGAAGCCGCGGCGCGAAAAGCGGGCGGCAATGATCTCGCCCATGGTGCGGTTTTCGGTGGGATTGGTGCCCGGCCCGTCATTTTCCTCAAGCAGGCTGGTGCGGAATTGCGCCTCGTGCGCCGTCTGTTCGGTCATGGCTTGTCCTCTGGCTTTCAAATTGGCTGGAACATTGCAGCGGCGAACCGGTAACGGCGGCGGATCACAGTTTCATGACCAGCGAACCAAAAATCGGCTGTCCCCACAAGCCAAGGGCCGACGACTTGACCGCGCCATGCGGTTCAGAAACAACGCCTTGAAGCGCCATTTTTGGGGAAGCGAGCGATGAGTGCATTGGGAATGTTCCTGCTCGGTCTTTCGACCGCGATATTCCTGCTGGCGGCCACGGTCGCGAAATACTGGGCGCTGGGGCCAAGCCTCGGCAAGCTCGTCTTGACGCTCATCCTCTATTCGCTCGGCAACCTGATCATGCTGAAGCTGATCAAGGAGTTCGGCATGTCGATCTCGTTTTCGCTGTCGGCGGTGATCCAGCTTGTCGCGGTCAACCTCGTGGCGCTGGCCTTCTTCAGCGAGCGCGTGACCTCGCTACAGGCGGCAGGCATCGTACTGGCGATCGTTGCAGTGGCGCTGATCACGCTCGGACCCTATCTCCAAGGCCGATGACAGGCACGGAAACGGCGAGATGAACGGGATCGCGGCGGTTCTCAAACGAGTGGAATTTCCGATGCTGCTCGCCGGCATCATCGTCGCGGGCGGGATGTGGGGGTTTCTCGAACTGATGGAAGTGGCGCGCGACGCCTCTCCCCATTCGCTGGACAGCGAAATCCTGCTTTACTTCCGCGTTGCCGGGCACCCCGACATGCCGATAGGTCCGGCATGGCTGCAAGGCGCAATGCGCGACATCACGGCGCTCGGCAGCGCCAGCGTGCTGACCCTGATCACGGCGGCAGCGGCGATCTACCTGTTCCTGATCAAGCGGCCCGCGACCGCGCTGTTCGTGATCGCCTCGATTGCCAGTGGGCAGATGCTTTCGAGCCTGCTCAAGGCGGGCATCGACCGGCCACGCCCCGAACTGGTCACGCATCTGGCGCAGGAAACCTCGCTCTCTTTTCCGAGCGGCCACGCCATGATCTCGGCGCTGGTTTTCCTGACGCTCGGAGCGCTTGTAAGCCGCGTGGTGCATGGGCGAACCACGAAAATCTATGTGCTGTCGCTGGCCGTGGTCATCACGCTTCTGGTCGGCGTGTCGCGCATCTATCTCGGCGTGCATTGGCCGTCCGACGTGCTGGCAGGCTGGTGTGCAGGCTTTGCCTGGGCCATGCTGTGGTGGCTGGCGGCGCGCCTGTTGCAGCGGCGCGGCGAGCCCGAGATCGATGAGTAACTATAACGTATCATATATCCATACTTATGTTTGACACATCACTATGACTGTATCATATATGCGTATTGCAGACTTAGACGGGAGGTCTGACCGGTGATCACAGCAGCGCAGATGCGCGCGGCGCGGGCACTGGCCGGGATCGACCAGAAGACGCTCGCCGAACGGGCCGGGGTTTCGCTGCCAACCATCCAGAGGATGGAAGCCAGCGAAGGCGTGGTACGCGGCGTGGTGGACACGCTGATGAAGGTCATCCAGGCGCTCGACGAGGCCGGGGTGGAACTGATCGGCGAGAACCAGGCAAGCGAGCGCGGCGGCCGGGGCGTGCGCCTCAAGAGCCGTTAGGCCTTTTCAATCCCAGCCTTCCGGTTTGGGTCTGCACAAAGCCGCGACAGCGGCCGCCGACGTTTCTTGAAAAATGCCGACGCCGCTGTCTTCGAGGTTTGAAGGCAGACCGATGGACCAGACGAGCCGGCACAAAGCCGCGAGTTTTTCCGAGCTTTACACGCCCAAGCTGGTGACGGTGCTGCGCGAAGGCTACCACCTTGCCCAGTTCAAGGCGGATGCGATTGCCGGCCTGACGGTTGCCATCGTGGCGCTGCCGCTGTCGATGGCGATTGCCATCGCATCCGGCGTCGGGCCGGAAAAGGGCCTGTTCACGGCCATCGTCGGCGGGTTTCTCGTTTCGCTTCTGGGCGGCAGCCGCTTCCAGATCGGCGGACCGGCAGGCGCGTTCATCGTGCTGGTCGCCGCGACCGTGGACCGGCACGGCGTCGACGGGCTGATCCTTGCCACCATGATGTCCGGCCTGATGATGGTTGCGGCCGGGTATCTCAGGCTCGGCACCTACATTAAGTTCATCCCCTATCCGGTGACGGTCGGCTTCACCGCCGGCATTGCCGTCATCATCTTCGCCAGCCAGTTGCACGACCTGTTCGGCCTGACGCTGGCGGACAAGGAACCGGGCGACCTCATCCCCAAGCTGATGGTGCTGGCAAAGGCGCTGCCAAGCCTGAACCCCTCGGCACTGGGGATCGCGGTGCTGACAGGCGCAATCATCGTCGGATTGAAAAAATGGCGGCCGACATGGCCAGGCATGCTGATCGCCGTTGCGGCAGGCTCGCTGGTGGCGGTGCTTGGCGGACTCGAAGTCGAGACCATCGGCACGCGCTTCGGCGGCATTCCGTCGATGCTGCCGGAACCGTCGCTGCCCGCTTTCGATGCAGCAAAGATCGTGGCCGTGCTGCCGGACGCAATTTCCTTCACGCTGCTTGGAGCAATCGAATCGCTTTTGTCGGCGGTGGTGGCGGATGGCATGACCGGGCGACGCCATCGCTCGAACTGCGAACTGGTGGCGCAAGGCGCGGCCAATATCGGTTCGGCGCTGTTTGGCGGCATCTGCGTGACGGGCACCATTGCGCGCACGGCGACCAATGTGCGGGCTGGTGCGCATGGACCGGTTTCCGGCATGCTGCATGCGGCGTTCTTGCTGTTGTTCATGCTGCTGGCGGCACCGCTCGCCAGCTACATTCCGCTGGCAGCCCTTGCCGGCGTGCTGGCAGTCGTCGCCTGGAACATGATCGAGCGGCCGGCGTTCCGGGCGCTTCTGGCTTCTTCGCGCGGCGATGCGGCCGTGCTGCTGGTTACCTTCGGCCTGGTGATCTTCCGCGACCTCACGACCGGCATCGTCGTCGGCTTTGCGCTGGGGGCGCTCTTGTTCATAGGACGCATGGCGCGGCAAGTGGAGGTGGAGGCGCATACGCCGCTTCTGGTCGACGATGTCGCCGACGACACGAACGGCGAGCGCAAGGCCTACGATGCGGCAAGTTCAACCGACCCGGACACCGTCGTCTACCGGATTTCCGGTGCGTTCTTCTTCGGCGCGGCGGCGACGGTGGGTTCGGTGCTCGACCGCATCGCCGACCAGCGGCGCACGTTCATCCTCGATTGCTCGGCAGTGCCGTTCCTCGATTCCACCGCCGCGAACGTCATCGAAGGCACGGCGCGCAAGGCGAGGAAGGCCGGCGTGCGCTTCTACATTGCCGGGGCATCACCGCAGGTGCGGCGGATGCTGATCACGCACGGGGTGAAACCGCCGCTGGTGAAGTTTGCGGCGTCGGTCAAGGACGTTGCGAGCGTGCCGGCAGAATAGAGTTAGGCGTTTCCCCCCACACCACCGCCTTGTAGTCGAAGCCATATTCCAGCGTCGGCTTGACGATGCGGAAATAGGGCGAGAGATCGAAGTCGCGCGGCGTGTAGAGCGAATAGTGGCGGATGTGCAGGATTTCCCGGCGCGAATAGTTCGACTGCGCCGAGGCGCGGCCGGGCGCAAGCGTGATTTCCGGCAGGATCGGGTAGCGGATCTCGCCATAGGCCTGCGCGATCAGCGTCGAGCAGATGGCGCGGGTGGGATCGCCGGAGCCGAAGGCGAGCAGGCGGCGACGCCAGCGGACCGGGACGGGCGGCGTCGGGAAGAAGTAGCGAAGCATGTCGACGATGTTCTTGAGGTCGTAGCGCAGGCCGAGCTTGCCGATCATGAAGGAGACGACGTGGTCGCGGTCTTCCGGCGACAGGCCGCTCGCGCGGCAGATGCGGGTGTTGTAGGTGCGATAGTTCGACAGCGGCACCGCCACGCAGCCGTCGCCTATGGTGACCTCGATGAGGCGCGGCCGTTCCGACCCGTCCGCCGGCTCCGGCAAGGCATCGCCGACATAGAGCGCGGCGTGGGACCATGTGGACTGGGTGAGGTATTTGATGGCCGCCGATATCTTCTGGTTGCCTTCGACCAGCAGGATGTCGCCGGGCTCCAGCGTGCGGCGCAAGGTGTTCGGATCGGACGGCGTATAAGGCTCGTAGCCCGAGGATTCCGCCTGCAAGCGGCCGGCAATCCATCGGCCAAGCTTGTCGAGAAAGGTTTCGGCAGGGGCGGTCATGGCGTCAGCGAACCTCCGGCCGTGGCATCCGGCTGCCTATGAGATGCCTCATCGCAGCACACGTTCCGGGAAACCGTTCAACGCCAGCGAGGCATTGGAATAGCGCAGCTCGCCGGTGACTTCCTCGCCAAGCCACGGCGGCAAAAGGGCATCCGCCACCTTGTCCATGGTTTCGAGCTCGGCAACGACGAGGCCGTCGAGCTCACCGTTGAAGACATCGACTTCGTAGAGGTAGTTTTCGTGCCTGACATGGTGGCGCGTCTTGCGGATCACTGTGCCGATGGCAAAGCCCAGCATCTCGTGGGCGTCGGCCAGCGGGACGGGATATTCGAACTCGTCGCGCTGATTAAGGTCGCTGCCAAATTTCAGTGTCAGCTTGGCGCTCTTGCCGTTGGAGATGCGCAGGCGAATGGAGCGCTCGGAGGAGATGGCCAGATAGAACTGGACTATGGCGATGCTGTCTTCGACGGCGTCGCGCCACGCGGCATCCTTCACCAGAAACTTGCGTTCGACTTCCTTGGCCATGGCCGGGACTAAAGCCTGTGAACCAACGCAAATCAACCTGCTCGCGGTCGGTTTGGCTGGTGAAATTGACTTTAATCAATCGATTGATTAAATCACCGATATGTTGCGAGCGCGACTGGAGAAGACGGCTGAACACGGTGCGGTTTCGACCGCCGCCGACGAAACCCGCGCAGCGCTCATCCAGGCGGCATTGAAGCTGTTTGGACGGCAAGGCTTCGAAGGCACCTCGACGCGCGAGATTGCGGCGCTCGCCAAGGCCAATATCGGCTCCATCGCCTATCATTTCGGCGGCAAGGAAGGCCTGCACGCGGCGACCGCCGACCATATCGTCGAGACGATCCAGAAGATCGCGGCCCAGACCCTTGGCAATGTGCACACCGCCGCGAACAGCCCGCCGGATGCGCAGGTCGCCCAGGCGCAGATGTTCGCGACGCTGGAGCGCATGGTCGGCTTTTTCGTGGTGAGCTCGGAGGCCGGCGACATCGCCCGCTTCATGCTGCGCGAAACCTCGCAACCTACCAATGCGCTTGATCGTATCTATCACGGCGTGTTCGAGCCGTTGCACAAGCGGCTTTGCCAGATCTGGGAACAGGCGACCGGCGAACCGGCGGAAAGCGAGCGCACGAGGCTCACGGTTTTCACGCTGATCGGCCAAGTGGTCTATTTCCGTATCGGCCGCGAAGTGGTTTTGAAACGAATGGGCTGGGACGGCATCGGCGACAAGGAGGCCGGTCAGGTGCTTGGCGCGATAAGCGTAAATCTCAGCGCCCTGCTGGCGGCGCGAAAGGATGCGAATAGATGAGCCTCTTCTGCTACGTCCCGCTGGCCATGCAGTTGTTTTCCGCCTGCTCTGAGCCGCCACCGCTGGCTGTCGGTTATGTCGAGGGCGATTATGTTCTGCTTGCCCCGATCGAGGTGGCGCAGGTGAAAGACATCAACGTCAAGCGCGGCGACCGGGTCGAGCCCGGCATGCCGCTGGTGACCCTTGAAAACGCCGACGCCCAGATTGCCGTCGCGCAGGCAGAGGCAGCGCTGGCGCAGGCAGAGGCGCAACTTGCCAATTTGCAGGTGGGCAAGCGGCCGGAAGAGATCGCCGTGCTGCAGGCCGCGGTGCGCTCGGCCAACGCCCAGGCGGATGAGGCCAGCCGCGTGCTCGACCGGACGAAGGATCTTGCCAAGCGCGGCATCGCCACGCAGGCGCAACTGGATGAAGCGGGGACCGCTGTGGAAGTGGCGCAGGCTCAGATCGGGCAGAGCGAGGCCAACCTTGCCGTTGCCGGCCTGCCGGCGCGCGCCGAGGAAATCAAGGCCGCAAGCGGCCAGGTGAAGCAGGCGCAGGCGGAATTGGAACATGCGAAGTGGCGGCTGTCCAAGCGCCTTTTGACCGCCCCTTCTTCCGGCCGCATCGATGATGTGATCCGCAACCCCGGCGACACGGCAGGGCCGGCCGCGCCCGTGGTTTCCATCCTGCCGGACGGGGCCGTAAAGCTCACGGTCTATGTGCCGCAGGATGCGTTTTCCTCGATCAAGGTCGGCTCGCAGCTTTCCGTCAATTGCGACGGCTGCGCGGACGATCTCAAGGCGCGGGTCAGCTACGTTTCGCCCGATCCCGAATTCACGCCGCCGGTGATCTATTCGCTCGATAACCGGCAGAAGCTGGTCTACCTGGTGGAAGCGCGCCCTGAGGGCAATGCGACCATCCTGCAGCCCGGACAGATCGTCGATGTGGGCCTGGTGGAAGCCAGCCAATGAATGCCATCGACGTTCGCGGGCTGGTCAAGCGCTTCGGCGACAAGACGGTGGTCGACCATGTCACCATGTCGGTTGCCGAGGGCGAGATCGTCGGCTTTCTCGGCCCCAACGGTTCCGGCAAGACAACGACGATCCGCATGATGTGCGGATTGCTGACGCCTGACGAAGGCACCGGCACGGTGCTTGGCTACAACCTTTTGAACGAAGCGCTGAAGATCAAGCGCGAAGTCGGTTACATGACGCAGAAATTCTCGTTCTACGAGGATTTGACCATTGGCGAGAACCTCGAATTCGTGGCGCGGCTCTATGAGTTGCAACCTGTCGAGAAATACGTCGCCGACACGCTCGCCGACCTCGGCCTGACCTCGCGCCGCAACCAGCTTGCCGGTACGCTTTCAGGTGGCTGGAAGCAGCGCCTGGCGCTCGCCGCGTGCATCATGCACCGGCCGAAGCTCTTGCTGCTCGATGAGCCGACGGCAGGCGTCGACCCCAAGGCACGTCGCGAGTTCTGGGACGAAATCCACCTTTTGGCGAGCAGCGGACTGACCGTGCTTGTCTCCACCCACTACATGGACGAGGCGGAACGCTGCCACCGCATCAGCTACATTTCCTATGGCAAGATGCTGGCAACCGGCACCGTTGACGACGTGGTGAAAAATGCCGGCCTTTCGACCTTTATCCTGCAAGGCAACCGGTTGGACAAGGTTGCCGCAGCCCTTGTCGGCAAGCCCGGCGTCGAACAGGTTGCGCCGTTCGGAGCGACGCTGCATGTCGTGGGCTCCGACCGCGCCCTCTTGCAAAACACCTTGTCCGTATTGGAAAGAATTTACCCCGGCGTGCGCATAACCACCGGAGAAACCAGTCTCGAAGACGTGTTCATCCAGTTCATGGCCGGTGCGAAGGACAATATGGGATGACGGTCACCAGCGTCTTTTCGTTCGCGCGTCTCAATGCCTTGCTGCGCAAGGAATTCATCCAGATGCGGCGCGACCGCGTGACGTTCGCCATGATGCTGGGCGTCCCGCTGACGCTGCTTGTGCTGTTCGGCTTTGCCATCAACAACGACCCCAAGGGCCTGCCGGCGGCGCTGCTTTCGATGAGCAACGACCAGTACACCCGCGCCATGGTGTCTGCGCTGGAGAACACCAACTACTACCGGTTCGGCTACATCGCCAGGACCGAAGCGGAAGCGGACGAGCTTATGGCAAGCGGGAAGGTGGCGTTCCTGGTCACGATTCCCTCCGACTTCGGACGGCGGGTGGAACGCGGCGACAATCCACAGATCCTGATCGAGGCGGACGCGACCGATCCGTCAGTGGCGAGCGGCGCGATCTCGACGCTGAGCACCATTGCCGGACAGGCGCTGCTGAGAGCGCAAGGCCAGCAGGCGACGGCGGCCGAGAATGCGCAAAGCCGCCTCGATGTGGTGGTGCACCGGCGCTACAACCCGGAAGGCATTTCGCAATACAACATCGTGCCCGGCCTGCTCGGCGTCATCCTGCAGATGACCATGGTGATGATGACATCAATCGCGCTGACACGGGAGACCGAGCGCGGCACGATGGAAAACCTGCTCGCCATGCCTTCCAGCCCGCTGGAGATCATGCTGGGCAAGGTGTTGCCCTATGCCTGCGTGGGCGCGGTGCAGGTCGTGGTCGTGCTTATAGCCGCCAAGCTGTTGTTCTTCATACCGTTTGTCGGCGGGCTGGCGCTGCTTCTGTCATCGATTCTGGTCTTCGTGCTTGGGTTGGTTCTGCTCGGCTACACGATATCGACCGTGGCTCGGACACAGATGCAGGCGATGCAGCTCACCTTCTTTTTCTTCCTGCCTTCGATCCTCTTGTCAGGCTTCATGTTCCCGTTCAGCGGCATGCCGCAATGGGCGCAATGGCTGGGCGAAATCTTCCCCCTCACCCACTTCCTGCGCATCGTGCGCGCGGTGATGCTGAAGGGCGCGGGCCTCTCTTCAATCGCAACCGAAGTGGCGTGGCTGTTCGGCTTCGTGCTTCTGTTTGCTGGATTTGCGTTGCTGCGCTTCCGGCGCACTCTAGACTGATATTCAGGCGCCAGCGACCATGCGCGAATAGACGTCGAAGTCGACATTGCCTCCGGACAGGACAACCGCCAGGCACTTACCTTTAAGGTCGATGCGGCCGGAAAAAAGTGCCGCAAGCGCCACTGATCCGCCCGGCTCGACCACCAGCTTGAGGTGGGCCATGGCATCGCGCATTGCAGCGGCAACGGCTTTTTCCGAAACGGCGACGATACCGGCAAGATTGCGGCGGTTGATTTCGAAGGTGATGAGACCCGGCTCAGATGTCATCAGGGCATCGCAGGACGAATCGTGGCCGGGTTCGTTGGCCACGCGCTTGCCGGCTTCCAGCGAACGGCGGGTGTCGTCGAAATATTCAGGCTCCGCGCCCCAGATTGCCGTGGCGGGTGACGCATCCTTGACGGCGATGGAGACACCGCCAATCAAGCCGCCGCCGCCGCACGGCACCACCACCGTATCGAGGCGAACGCCAAGTTCCACCGCCTGCTGCATGAGTTCGAGCCCGACAGTGCCCTGCCCTGCGATGATTGCAGGATCGTCGAAGGGAGGCACCAGGACCATGCCGCGTTCCAGGTAGGGTTTGACCACGTCCTCGCGCTTGTCGCGGACGCGATCGAAGGAGACGACCTCTGCACCCATGCGGCGGACATTGCCGACCTTGGCCTGCGGCGCATCGGCAGGCATGGCGATGACGGCGCGGGCACCGAACATGGCAGCGGAGGCAGCGACGCCCTGAGCGTGATTGCCCGACGAGAAGGCAACGATGCCGCGCGCCCGTTCCTCTTCGCTCAGGCCGGATATCTTGTTGTAGGCGCCGCGGAACTTGAAGGAGCCGGTGTGTTGCAGAACCTCCGGCTTGAACAACACCCTGCCACCGAAACGCTCGTTGAGCGCCTGTGATTCGAGGAGCGGCGTGCGCACTGCGAGCCCGGCAAGGCGCTGTGCGGCGTTGCGGACATCGGCGATGCCGGGAGCGGAATCGAGAGCCATGGAAGAATCCTTGCGCGACATGTTTTGTTAATCATGCGCGCAAAGCAAAGTGCCGCACCAATGAATTTTCGCGATCAAGTCATCAAAGTACCGCAATCCATGCGCCTTCAGGCACGGTAGTCGAGCGTAAGATTCGGGCCATTCACCGAATGTTTCGCAGCGATTGCAAAAGCTGATGTGAACCGGATCGCTTCGGCGCCGTTATGGTCCGACAGGAGGCCTTGTTATGCGAAACATTCTCAAAACCACCCTGATTGCAGCAGCCCTCGCCTTGACGGGCGCTGCTACGACCGTTGCGCAAGCCGATACGCTTGAATTGGAGTTCGGACAGACCGGGCCAACAGTACGCATGAGAGACGACTGCAACCCGTACCGCGAGAATTGCCGTGACCAGCGTTATAGCTACCGCGACAACGAATGGCGCGACAACGGCCTGCGCCAGGACAACCGCGGCTGGGCAAGGCGCGAATGCCCGCCGGAACGCGCCTTGGCCAAGGCTGACCGGATGGGAATCCGGCGCGCCCGAATTCTCGACGTCGGTCGGCGCACCATCGATATTGGCGGCCGCTCGCGCTATGGCGATCGCGTAGTCGTGAGCTTTGGACGCTGGGACAGAAGCTGCCCGGTCTATCGCTGACCTGCGTGGATGACTTCAGCGGGATGACGAAACCGTCCCGCTGAAAAACCCTATCCCAATAGTTCGCGCTGACGCCTTGAGCCGCCCGCCTTGCGCCAGGCGTTGAAGCGGTGGGTCGCAGCAGCAAACGAGATTTTCATCTGCTGCGCCACATTGTAGCGCGACTTGCCTTCATCGAACATGCGGTAGCAGCATTCAACACCCTCGGTGGTCAATTTGCCATCGGGGGTCTTGTTGTGCGGATTGGCCGGGTCAAATTTCTCGACCTCCTGTTCCACCATGCCCTTGAGGCGCTGCAAATCCGCTTCAATCGAAGCGATCAGGTCCAGCAACGGCTTTGGATCGAACGCCTTGGCGTGCTCTTTGTGCATGGGCTTGGTGCCTTCCGGATAGGAACTGGAAAGAAGCACCATATAGGTGAACGTTTACCGATAAAAAGAGCCAAGGTGGAATTTCCGGTTCAATAATTCTGACGATGCAATTCGTGCCACACGGTTGACCTTTTGCGGTCAGAAATCTAATTTAGAATCATTCTAAATTAGATCGGATTGCTCATGCTTTCTCGCGTTTTCGGTTTCGGGCGACGTTCCTTCGACACCCTGTCTGAACAGGAAATCCTAGCGCTGGCGATTTCCTCGGAAGAGGACGACGGGCGCATCTACCGGGCCTATGCCGATGGACTGGAGAAGGACTTCCCGCATTCGGCCAAGGTGTTCGAGGGCATGGCCGAGGAAGAGGACGGGCACCGTGCGGCGCTGATCGAGCTGCATCGCCAGCGCTTCGGCGAACGAATTCCGCTGATCCGCCGCGAGCATGTGAAGGGCTATTACGAACGCAAGCCGGATTGGCTGGTGAGGCCGCTGGGTATCGAGAAGGTGCGCGGGCAGGCCGAGGACATGGAGCGGCAGGCGAACCTGTTTTATGTCGAGGCCGCAAAGCGCACATCCGATGCCTCGACGCGAAAGCTGCTGGGCGACCTTGCCGCTGCCGAACAAGGCCATGAATCGCTGGCGCAGAAGCTTGAGCAGCAACATGTGCCGGGTGCGGCGCGCAGCGAGGAAGCCGCGACCGAACGGCGGCAGTTCATCCTGACCTATGTGCAGCCGGGACTGGCCGGGCTGATGGACGGATCGGTTTCGACGCTCGCGCCGATCTTCGCCGCCGCCTTCGCCACGCAGGACACGTGGCAGACCTTCCTCGTCGGGCTGTCGGCTTCCGTGGGCGCCGGCATTTCCATGGGCTTTACCGAGGCGGCGCACGACGACGGCAAGCTTTCAGGGCGCGGCTCGCCGCTGAAGCGTGGCCTGTCATCCGGCATCATGACGGCGCTGGGCGGCCTCGGCCATGCCCTGCCCTATCTCATCCCGAATTTCTGGACCGCGACCACGGTGGCAGCCATCGTGGTGTTCTTCGAATTGTGGGCCATTGCCTTCATCCAGAACCGCTACATGGAAACGCCGTTCCTGCGCGCTGCATTCCAGGTGGTGCTGGGCGGAGCGCTGGTGTTTGCGGCCGGCGTGCTGATCGGCAACGCGTAGGGATTCAGGTTATGGCGGACTAAGCCAGGCGCGCTTGAGCGGCTTGCCCTTGGCGAAGAAGTCGCGCCACGGGTCATCGGCATCGAGCCGTTTCAATGTCGCCTTGTCGCCGAGCGGAAAGGCATTCGGAGCAAGACCGCCCTCGATCTCCGGCCATGTCACCGGCATGGAAATGGTGGCGCCCTTCTTGGCGCGCGACGAATAGGGCGCGACCGTGGTGGAGCCGCGGCCATTACGCAGATAGTCGATGAAAATCTTGCCGGTGCGCGCCTTCTTCGACAGTGTGGCGGTGAAGCGGTCCGGTTCGGCCTGTTCCATGGCGCGGGCAAAGTCGTGGGAGAACCCCTTGACCTGATCCCATTTCGCCGCCGGCTTCAGCGGTACCACGACATGGTAGCCCTTGCCGCCGGATGTCTTGACGAAGGTCGGCAGCGACAGTTCCTGAAGCTTGTCGCGGATGTCGAGCGCCGCCTTGCGG
>MKRZ01000099.1:0-501 GCA_001897075.1 Mesorhizobium sp. 61-13
CCTGATCGATGATATCGAACGCCGCGCTTTTCGACTGCTCGATCCCGTCGATGGTGAAGAACAAGTAGAAGGCGCCTTGCGGCGCGGTGAAGCGCGCCCGACCTGTTTCGGCAAGGATGCCGCAAACGAGATTGCGCGCCTGACGCGCCCGCTCGACCTGTTTGGCGATGAAGGCGTCGCCGTCATCAAGGGCGGCTACCGCTCCGCGCTGCATGAACTGCGCCACGCCTGAAGTGGAATACTGGATCAGGTTTTCAAAAACCGGCTGCAGGGAGGGATGGGCCTTGACCCAGCCGACGCGCCAGCCTGTCATCGCCCAGTTCTTGGAGAAACTGTTGACGAACAGGATGCGGTCTTCATCGGCGGCAATGTCGAGGAACGAAGGCGCGCGCGGGCCATCATAGTAGAAAAGGGAATAGATTTCGTCGGCGATGATCCACATACCCTTGGCGCGGGCAAGATCGAGGATCGCTTGCAGCGTTTCGCGGTCGGCGGTCCAGC
>MKRZ01000099.1:511-2397 GCA_001897075.1 Mesorhizobium sp. 61-13
GGACGGCGAGTTGATGAAGATGGCGCGCGTGGCAGGCGTGACAGCGGACGCAATGCGCTCGACATCACAGAACCAGCCATTGCCCGATTGCTGGAGCGGCACCGCAACGGCCCTTGCCCCGCCGATTTCTGCCGCCGCCGCGAAATTCGGCCAGGCAGGCGTGAGATAGATCACGTCGTCACCCTTGCCGGCAACGGCATCGAGAGCCAACTGGATGGCGTGCATGCCGGACCCGGTGACAATGAAATCCTCGCTGGGAAACTGCCGCCCGAAATGGCGCTGGTAGTAGCGAGCGAGCGCCTGGCGCAGATCCGGTATGCCCTTTTGCCACGTGTAGAAGGTTTCGCCGGCGGCAAGCGCGCGGGAGGCTGCATCGGCAATGAAAGGCGGCGTCGGCAGATCGCCTTCGCCCGCCCATAGCGGGATCAAGCCGGGGCGTTCACGCCCATAGTTCACGACCGCGACGATGCCGCTTTCGGGCGCAGCCAGCGCTTCACCGCGCAAATTCTGAATGAGGGTCATGCAAGCTCCGTTCAATGCCGATGGAGTTGCTATCTCGTTTCGGCAGGCCGGAAAACAGAAAACCCCGGCCCTGGCAGGCCGGGGTTTTGGTCCAGAGACCCGATTTCTTGCCTATTTGCGGGCGAGCAGGTCGCGAATTTCGGTCAGGAGCGCGACATCGGCCGGAGGCGGCGCGGCTTCGGGAGCCGGCTTCTGGCGCTCGACGCGCTTGCGGACGTTGTTCACGCCCTTGACCATCAGGAAGATGATCCAGGCCAGAATGAGGAAGTTCAAAACGACAGTGAAGAAGCTGCCATAGGCGAAGACCGCGCCCTGTTCCCTGGCCGCGGCAAGGGAGGTGGCCGTGACCGCCGACGACAGGCCGATGAAGTAGTTGTTGAAATCAAGGCCGCCCAAAATGGCGCCGATGATCGGCATGATGATGTCGTTGACGAGCGAATCGACAATTTTGCCGAACGCAGCGCCGATGATGACACCCACCGCCAGGTCCATCACATTACCTCGGGAGATAAACTCCTGAAATTCCTTCAGCATTCGTCCCTCCTAATCATGGCAACTTCCTCGCACGCTGTTGTTGCCGACCAGTTTCCACCCTTCGGACAATAGCAGAAACCGTGGGTTGCAAAATGACAAATTTACGCTTCGACTTTCCGTTGCGGCAGGATGGGTGGGCACTTGAGGCCAAGCCCAAGGTCTTGGTGGACATGGCGTTGCGGCTGTGATTGCTTCGCAGTCCTATTGGGTTTGAAAGCGAAAAGCCGTGCTTGGCTGGTTGATCGTCATTGCGGCCATACTTTACGTGACGATGCTGTTTGCGGTTGCCAGCTTCGGCGACCGGCATGCGGCGCGGCGCGGACCGATCGCTTCGCGCCCCTACATCTATTCCCTCAGCCTTGCGGTCTACTGCACCTCATGGACGTTCTTCGGCTCGGTCGGCCTCGCCTCGGAACGCGGACTGGAATTCCTCACCATCTATATCGGGCCGATCCTGATCTTCATTTTCGGCTACCCGCTTTTGAAGCGCATCATCAGGCTCGGCAAAGCAGAAAAGATCACGTCCATCGCCGACTTCCTTGCCGCGCGCTACGGCAAGAGCTTCGCGGTGGCGTCGATTGCCACCATCATCGCCTCGATCGGCATCATCCCCTATATCGCGCTGCAGTTGCGCTCGATTGCCGGCTCGATCGGGCTGATGGTCTCGTTCTATTCGCCGGACGTGATATCGGACGACTTCGTCTACCGGGACGTGGCTTTCCTCGTCGCCTTCCTGCTGGCCGTATTCGCGGTGTTGTTCGGCACGCGCCATGCCGACGCGACCGAACACCAGGACGGGCTGGTGATGGCCATGGCGGTGGAATCAGTCA
>MKRZ01000099.1:2425-10921 GCA_001897075.1 Mesorhizobium sp. 61-13
TGTTGGCATCGACGTCAGCCTGTTCCTTTTCCATCGCCCCGCCAATCTGCTCGAGGCGATGCGCGCCAACGACATGGTGCAGGCCTCCATGGCCTATCGAACATCGCCGGCGACGTGGATCGTGCTGACGATGCTCGCGGCCTGCGCGGTGATCATGCTGCCGAGGCAGTTCTACATGACCATCGTGGAGAACCGCAGCGAAAAGGAACTGCGCACCGCAAGCTGGCTGTTTCCGCTCTATCTGGTGATGATCAACCTGTTCGTCGTCGGCATCGCCTTTGCCGGCCTCACCGTCGTCGGCAGCCAGGCGAGCGCCGACCTTTACGTGCTGGCGGTGCCGCTGTTCAACGGCCGCGACATCATGGCGATGATCGCGTTCATCGGCGGGCTTTCGGCGGCAACGGCGATGGTGATCGTGGAGAGTGTCGCGCTCTCCATCATGATCTCGAACGACCTCGTCATCCCGCTGTTCCTGCGACGTCTTTTGAAGCCGGCGCCGGGCGAGCGCGAGGATTGGTCGAAGGTGATCCTGGTGATCCGGCGCACGTCGATTTTCTGCATCCTGTTTGCCGGCTTCCTCTACTACCTCGAAATGGCCGACAACGTGCGGCTGGTGGCGTTCGGGCTGATCTCCTTTGCGGCGATTGCGCAGTTCGCGCCAGCCTTCGTCGGCGGGCTGATCTGGCGCGGCGCCAATGCAAGAGGAGCGGCGCTCGGCATGCTGGCCGGGATCCTGGTGTGGGCCTATACACTGTTCATCCCCTCCGTACTGCCGCCCGAAACGGCGTTCCTCGTCAACGGTCCGTTCGGCCTGACTGCGCTGAAGCCGCAAGCCTTGTTCGGGACCAGCGGCGAGACGCTCAACCACGGCGTTTTGTGGAGCCTTGCCGTCAACATCGCGTTTTACGTGCTGGGGTCGCTGTCGCGGGCTTCGAAGCCGCGCGAGCGCATTCAGGCGGCAATCTTCGTGCCGCGCGAAGCCAACCCGATGCCGAGCCTGAGACGTTTCCGCACCAGCGTCACCGTCGACGAGATGAAGGACACGATCTCGCGCTATCTCGGCGTCGAGCGGACGGAACGCTCTTTCCAGTCGTTCGAGCAGCGCGAAGGGCGCGCCATTCCCGGCCACTCGCCGGCCAGCATCGAGACGATCCGCTTCGGCGAACAGCTGCTGGCAAGCGCGGTCGGATCGTCGTCGGCCAGGCTTATCCTGTCGCTTTTGGTGCAGCGGCACGACCGCTCGGCGAAAGATGCGTTCCGCCTGCTCGACGATGCCTCGGATGCCTTGCAGCAGAACCGCGACCTGCTGCAGATCGCGCTCGACCAGATGGAACAGGGCATCACGGTGTTCGACAAGGATCTGCGCCTGACGTGCTGGAACCGGCAGTACAGGCTGTTGTTCGAGCTGCCGGACGACATGGGTCAGGTCGGCGTGTCGCTTGGCCAGATCCTCGCCTTCCTCGCCCATCGCGGCGACATATTGGAGGTCGAGGAAGCAAGCACGCTCGACCGGCTGACCGGCTTCGGCGAGCCGTGGCAACTGGAATTGAGGACAAGCGGGCGGACCATCGAGTTGCGCTCCAACCCGATGCCGGACGGCGGCATCGTCGCGACCTATGCCGACATCACAAGGCGCGTGCAGGCTGACATCGCGCTGAAACGCGCCAACGAAACGCTGGAGCAACGGGTCGTCAAACGGACCGCCGAGCTGACCCTGGTCAATGAGGAACTGGCGCAGGCGCAAAAGATCGCCGAGGAGGCCAATCTCAGCAAGACGCGGTTCCTGGCCGCCGTCGGCCACGACATCCTGCAGCCGCTGAACGCGGCAAGGCTCTACTGCTCCTCGCTGATCGAGAAGGCCGGCAGGGGCCCGGCAGGAGACGCCGCAGTCAACATCGAGTCGTCGCTGGAGTCGGTCGAAAACATCCTCGGTGCGGTGCTGGATATCTCGCGCCTCGATGCGGGTGCGATGAAGCCCGATGAAACGACATTCCGCCTCGACAGCCTGCTGCAGCAGATCGCGACCGACTTCCAGCCGATGGCGTCGGCGAAGAACCTCAAACTCACCATCGTGCCGTCGTCGCTCAGCGTCAGGACAGGGCGCAACCTGTTCCGCCGCCTGATCCAGAACCTCGTTTCCAACGCCATCAAGTACACGAGGCAAGGCCGCGTGCTGGTCGGCGTGCGCCGGCGCGGCGACTTGCTGGAAATCCAGGTGATCGATACCGGCATCGGCATAGCGGGCAGCAAGCTCAACACCGTCTTTCGCGAGTTCACCCGCCTCGACGAAGGCGCGCGCGAAGCGGAAGGACTTGGCCTAGGCCTGTCGATCGTCGATCGCATCGCCCGGGTGCTGCAACTGGAAATCCGCATCTTCTCGAACGAAGGCAAGGGCACCCGCTTCTCCGTCATCCTGCCGATCGCTGCCGACGTGCAACCGGCGCCGCCGGTTGCCGATGCGCCGCCGGTGCGCTCGATCATGTCGCTTGCCGATCTCAATGTGCTGTGCATCGACAATGACATCCGCATTCTCGAAGGCATGCGGCTGTTGCTGGAAGGCTGGGGCTGCAACGTTTCCGCCTTCTCCGGCTGGCACGCGTTCAAGGCCGGACAGACGGGCACGCCGCGTCCGGATGTCATCCTGGCGGACTACCATCTGGATGGCGAAAACGGCCTCGACCTGATCGAACGGCTGCGCAAGCTCTATGGCGCCGAGATACCGGCGATGCTTGTCACGGCGGACCGTTCAAGCGAGGTGCGTTCGGCGGCGGAAGAGCTCGATATTGCGGTGATCAACAAGCCGCTGAAGCCGGCGGTGCTGCGCACCATGATGGCCCGCGCGCGACCTATGGTAAGCGCAGAATAGTTTAGAGCTATACCGCTGACAGTGGATCGGTGCCGATCTTTGAAAGCTGGATGACGGCTTGCGTGCGGCTGTCGACGCCGAGCTTCTGCAGGATCGCCGACACATGCGCCTTAACCGTCGCCTCGGAGACGCTGAGTTCATAGGCGATCTGCTTGTTGAGCAGCCCTTCCCCCAGCATGCCGAGGACGCGCGTCTGCTGCGGCGTCAGCGTCTGCAGGCGCTTGATGAGTTCCGAGACTTCCGGATCGCGCTCGACGCCAAGATCGAGCCCAATGGGAGCAGCGATACCGCCGGCAAGCACGGTCTGCACCGCGTCGCGGATTTCGTCCATGCTGGCGGATTTCGAAATGAACCCCGACGCGCCAAGATCAAGCGCGCGGCGGATGGTGACCGGATCGTCATGTGCCGAGACGACCACCATCGGCACGGACGGGTGGATACCTCTCAGCGATATCAGGCCCGACAAGCCGCTTGCGCCGGGCATGGACAGATCGAGCAGGACAAGATCGATGTCTTCGTTTGCGACCACCAAAGCCTTGGCGCTTTCAAAGTCGCCAGCTTCGTGAATGGAAGAAGCACCGCCGATGCCGGCAATTGCTTCCTTCAACGCACCGCGAAACAAAGGGTGGTCGTCGGCGATGACGAAAGTGTAGCCCACCGGCAATGGTTCCTCCCCCGACCCCTTGTTATACTTTTTTGCGGGATCAAGCTGCCGAGATTATGCGTCTATATCCAGCGTTTTCAAGCGCAAACACGGGCTATATGACTTTGCGAACAGTAATAGTCAAACCAACTAAGGTGTAGACTCCCTGCCAAGCTGCCCTTAGGTCCGATTTGCCGCAGGCAAGCAAAACCAAATCAGGTCTTTTGCGGCACCGGCTTGCCCGGATCGCTGCCATTGTCCTTTTCCATATCCTTGACGATGCCGAGGAAGCCACGCACGAAGCGCTCCATATAGCTCATCGTCTTGTTGAACTCCTCTTCGCTCGGCAGGGTGGATTCCAGTTTCGCGGTCAGCGAATTCTCAAGCCTGGTGACGCGCTCGCCAAGGTCATCGATCGAGCGGTTCAACCGGTCGATCTCGTCCATGGCTGCGGTGCGCTCGTCGGCTGCCATGCGGCAGACCAGTTGCCCCGACTTGTCTTCGCAAGTGGACATGGCCCCGGTCGCGGTATCCATGCGGACATAGCCGTTGGCGGTCTTTTCCAACTGGTAGCGGGCGGTTTCCTGCGCATGAGCCGGCGCTGCGGCAGAAAATGCCAGCAGAGAGGCAATGACGATGTGTGAAAGGCGCATCCTGTCCTCCATCAGACCAACTCCGTAGGGCCTAGCAATAGCGTGCGTTTGCGCCGGAAATGGGGATGGCCGCGTTGCCGCCCTTCCCTGCCGGCAGGCTTCCCGCTATAGCCCGGCTATGTCTCAGCTTATTTACAAGATAGTGCCGAAAGCGCTGTGGCGCGAGGCCGAAGCCGCAAGAGTGTTCACCGGCGCTCCCGTCGATATCGCGGATGGCTTCATCCATTTCTCGACCGCCAGCCAGGCAAGGGAAACAGCCGCCAAGCATTTCGCCGGCCAGGACAATCTGCTGATCGCGGCAATCGACGGTGGCAAGCTTGGCGAGGCCCTGCGCTACGAGCCTTCGCGCGGTGGGGCGCTTTTCCCGCACCTCTATGGCCCCCTTTCGCTGGACAATGTGGTGTGGGTCAAACCGCTGCCGCGCGGCGCCGATGGGGACCATGTCTTTCCGCAATTGGAGCAGGAATGAGCGCATTCGACGCGATAGGCCGCCGGCTGCTGTTCGGCCTCGACCCCGAGACGGCGCATGGCCTTTCGATTGCCGCGCTACGTTGCGGCCTTCCGGTTGCCGCCAGACCGCGCGCCGACGAGCGGCTGCGGGTTGACCTGTGCGGCCTGAGCTTTCCCAATCCGCTCGGCATGGCGGCGGGGTACGACAAGAACGCCGAGGTGCCGGATGGGCTGCTGGGGCTCGGCTTCGGATTCGCCGAAGTCGGCACAGTTACGCCGCTGGCGCAGCCCGGAAACCCGAAGCCGCGCATCTTTCGCCTGACGGAAGACGAGGCCGTCATCAACCGGCTGGGTTTCAACAATGAAGGCCACGACGCGGCCGAAAAGCGGCTCGCTGCCCGCAAGGGACGATCCGGCATCGTCGGCGTCAATATCGGCGCCAACAAGGACAGCGCCGACCGCATCGCGGACTATGAGCGCGGCGTCATGAGCTTTGCGGCGCTGGCGTCGTATCTCACCGTTAACATTTCCTCCCCCAACACGCCCGGCCTGCGCAACATGCAGGCGCGCGAGCAGCTTGGCGAACTTTTGTCGCGCGTGATGGCCGCCCGGGCCAACGCCGGTGCGCAACCGCCCGTCTTTCTCAAGATCGCGCCCGATCTTGCCGAAGCCGAACTGGAGGACATCGCGGCAGAGGTTACGGAGCGGGACGTCGACGGGGTCATCGTTTCAAACACGACGATTTCGCGTCCGCCGCTGAAAAGCGCAGCCCTTGCAGGCGAAACAGGCGGCCTATCGGGCAAGGTGCTGTTTGAGCGCTCGACCATCGTTCTGGCCAAGATGCGCAAGCTGCTTGGGCCCAAGCGGGCGATTGTCGGCGTCGGCGGCGTGAACTCGGCTGAAAGCGCATTGGAAAAGATTCGCGCCGGGGCCGACCTTGTCCAGCTCTACACCTCGATGATCTATGCCGGACCGGCCCTGCCGGGACGCATCGTTTCCGGCATGAGCGACGCGGTTGGAAAAGCAGGCATCAAGTCCGTCCGCGAATTGCGGGACCAGTCGCTCGACCAATGGGCCGCAAAGGCTCTTTGAAGGCTACGCCGCAGGAACTGAAAATGTCGTGCGGAGCCGGCGCGGCAGGATCGCCAGCATGGTGAAGCCGCGCACCAGCAGGAACACGTGCAGGGCGGCCCAGAGGCCGTGATTTCCGTAGAGATGCGCGAATGCATAAAGCGCGGCGAGGAAAGCCAAAAGTGCGATCAGCATCGCATTGCGCATATCGCGCGACCAGGTTGCGCCGATGAAAACGCCATCCATCTGGAAGGCCAGCACGCCGCTCAGCGCCGTAAGCGCCGCCCATGGCAGGTAGATATCGGCGACATCGCGGACATCCGGCGAGGTGGTGATCACGGCAACAAGATCGACGCCGAACACCAGGAATATCAGCGCCGCGCCACCTGACAGGCCGAAGCCCCAATAGAGCGTCAAGCGCACGGCACGCCGGAACGAACTTTCGGCAAATGCGCCGACCGCGCGCCCGGCAAGCTGCTCAGCAGCACTGGCAAAGCCATCGAGGAAATAGCCGCCGACGAGGAAGAAGTTCATCAGGACGGCGTTGGCGGCAAGGGTGACGGTGCCGAACTGCGCGCCCTGCCGGGTGAAGAGCGCAAAAGCCACAAGCAGGGCGAACGAACGGATCATGATGTCTCGATTGAGCGACATCATGTGGGTGACCGCAGCCATGTCGAATATGCGCGCGATTGGCAGGGGCGCTTTGCGAAAGCGCCTGAGCAGGATGGCCAGGCCGATCAGCATGGCGACGAACTCGCCGCACACCGTGGCCCAGGCCACGCCAGCAACGCCCCAGCCCAGTTCCAACCCAAGCACGATGCAGAGCGCAATGTTGATGCCGTTGAGCACAAGCTGGAGGATCAGGCCCAAGCCGCCCTCTCCCCGGCCAAGCACGTAACCAAGAATTGCGTAGTTGACGAGCGAGAACGGGGCAGCCAGCAGGCGGATGCGGACATAGGTGTCCAAGGCTTGGTTGACGGAGGCCTCCGCGCCCATGAACCATTGCCCGCCCAACGAAAAGAAGGGCGCCAACGCCGCCAACACCACGCCCGTGACGACGGCAATCAGGACCGCGCGCCAGAAGACTGCCTGTTCTTCAAGCGCGTCGCCACGCCCGAATGCCTGCGACACCAGCCCGGTGGTTCCGGAGCGCAGGAAATTGAACGTGCTGAACACCACGTCGAAGACGAGCGCGCCCGCCGCCAGCCCACCGAGCAGGGCGGCATCGCCAAGCTGACCGACAACCGCGGTGTCGGTGAGGCCGAGCAGCGGCGTCGTCAGATAGGCGAGCGTCATCGGCACGGCGATTGCCAGCACCGAACGATTGGTGACCGCGAAGGGCCTTGGGGTTGGCGCTGTTGTCTGGTCCAAATTGGGTTCCGCCCGGTTCGATGCAGGCTTGCCTAGAATGAATTTGGCAAAGGCGCGACGCGGTTTCGCCTCTGGAATTGCATAAAAACAAATAGATAGAGATTTCTGCCGGGGGACAATCGAAGGTTTGCGATAGCGCCTGCAATGCACTGGAAAGTTGCTTGGTCCAGATGCACTCGTGGTCCGAACGAAGAGCTAGAGCGTTCCCGAACCCTGCGGCGTGGCATTGGCATGCTGGATGAAACTGAAGTTCTTTTCATCCCGGCCCGCCGCGCGGCACTGCGTGCAGAAGAAGTAGGGCCGCAGGTCGGCATCGAGGCAACTGTGCCGCGCGCCCAGCATGCCGATCATCATTTCCATGTCGAGCAGGGTCTGCTTGTTACAGGTTGCGCAGACCATGGAAATGGACCCGCCCACGGCTTTCACCTTGCCTAACGTGTTCACTTTCTGGGGAAAGGTGAGCTTCATGCCGGCCAGCATAACAGCTTGGATGACATGAATCATCGCCACCCGCATGTTATCCTGCGGGATGTGTGCGCACCGCAGCCGTGGCGAACTAGCCTTCCAGAAGCAACTTCAGGTCGCGCTGCGGCTCGGACAGCAATGCCTTGTCGGGCGATCTGCCTGCGTCGAGCAAACGCTTGGCCACCATGTAGGCGCGCGGATCGTTCATCGCATCGACAGCCAGCAACCGGTCTTTTGCGTAGTACCAGAACGACGCGGTTTTCTCGTCGACCCGACGGGCAACAATCTCGTCGAAGCCTGCCGAGAGGCCGACGATCTGGAGTTTGGTGTCATATTGATCCGACCAGAACCAGGGTTTGGCGATGTACGGCGTCCTGTCTCCCAGCAGGACGGATGCGGCTTTCTCGGCCTGATCGATTGCATTGCCGACGCTCTCAAGGCGCAGGCGCCCTTCGCGATACGGAAACGAGGCGCAGTCGCCGGCGGCGAGGATGTCGGGGTCCGATGTCTCGCAAAAGGCATTGACGCGGATTCCGTTCTCCACTGCCAGGCCGGACTCTTCCGCCAGTTGCTGATTGGGCCGAATGCCAATGCCCACGACGGCGAAATCGAGTTCAAGTTCCGTGCCATCCGACAAGGTGGCGCCGACGACGCGGCCATCGCGGCCATTCAGCCTGGCGAGGCTGGTGTTCTCAAGGATCGTCACGCCGTGCGAGCGATGAAGATCGCGGAACCAATCGGATGTTTCGGAAGATGCCACGCGCTTCAAGATGCGGTCAGACGCCTCGACCAGCGTCGTCGTGACACCGTTCTTTGCGGCGACTGCGGCGGCCTCCAGGCCGATGTAACCGCCCCCTATCACCAACGCACGAGAGCCGGCGCGGAACTCCTCGGCCATGGCGTCGGCGTCGGCCAGATTGCGGACGTAGTAGACCTCGGCAAGATCACCGCCCAATGAAGCGGGCAGACGGATCGGC
>MKRZ01000100.1:0-23377 GCA_001897075.1 Mesorhizobium sp. 61-13
AGGTCAGCGCGCCGACATAGTCGCGCGACAGAACCTTATCGAGATGGAAATGCGGATCGACGAAGCTCGTCGTCACCAGCCCGCCCTTCGCATCGATGCGGCGCGCAGCCGAGGAGGCGGACGAATGGCCGATCTCAACGATCCTGCCGCCCGCGATTCCGATGTCGAAGCGCCCTTCTCGGTCGAGCAGACGGGCATCGGTGATAAGCAAGTCGAGCAGCGCGGGTCCGCCGGGTTGCGATTGGTCGCTCATTGAAGTCACTCCGTTCATTTCACGACCCGAGATAGGCGGCGATCACTTTTGGATCGCTGCGCACCTGCTGCGGCGTTCCCGACGAGATGATCTTGCCCTCTGCCAGCACGATCACGCGGTCACACACATTCATGATGACATTGAGGTCGTGGTCGATGAGCACGATGCCGCAGCCGCGTTGGTCGCGGATTCGCTGCAGCACCTCGACGATGTCCTGCGATTCGCCGTGGTTCAGCCCCGCTGTCGGCTCATCGACCAGCAGGAACTCCAGCCTGCCGGCGATTGCCCGGGCGATCTCCAGCCGTCGCTGCATGCCGTAGGAAAGCTCCGAGGCGATGCGGTCGCGATACTGGCCGAAATTCAGCGCGTCGAGCGCGATCCGCGCATTCTCCCGCCGGTCGCCCTTGTCCAGCCAGGCCGAGGCGACTTCGACCGTCTCCATCACCGTGAAGGACGGGAACAGCCGGATGTTCTGGAAGGTGCGGCGGATGCCGAGCCGCGCGGCTTCGCGCAGCGACACCTTCGACCATTGCCGGTCACCCATGCGAAAATTACCATTCGTCGGCGTGAACACGCCCGACAGGACGTTCAAGAACGTCGTCTTGCCCGAGCCGTTCGGCCCGATCAGGCCGACGATCTCACCCTTGCGGAGTTCCATGTCGACACCGTCGAGGGCTGTCACCCCCTTGAACTTCATGACGACGTCATTGGCTTGAAGATGCATCTTTTATGATACCGTTGGACCCGGGCAGTTCCGGCGGGAAAACCCGGCGAACTGCGTGAAATGCGAAACTGGAGCATTGCCGGCTGTTAGGTATTCCGGCAATGCCCGACGTGGGATAGCGGACGATGGGGCCGCAAAGCCGCTCGCCCGCAATGCGTCACTTCACCGGAGGAAACTTTTCCGGGAAGCCGGTCGACAGGGTGATAAACTTCTTGTTGTCGAGGTCGAACTTCACCAGCGCGTAGTCCTTCTTCGGGATGCCCTTGCCGATCGGGCTGTCCTTGTAGGTGATCAGGCCGGTGGCGCCGTGGACGTTGTCCAGATTGTGCAGCGCATCGCGAACCGCAGGCCCGTCCGTGCTACCAGCCGCTTCCACTGCTGCGGCAACGGCAATCACCAGATCATAGCCGAGCGCGGTCTGCAGCGAGTCCGGATCGGCACCGAACTTCGCACGATATTCCTCCTCGAACTTCGAGAAGGTCGAGCCAGGCGAACGGTCGCCGCCATAGGTTGCCATCACCGACAGGGCGAGTTGCTTGCCCGCGTCGAAGATCACCGGCGTGTCGTTGCCATCGACCAAAAGCAGCGGCTTGGTGTTGCCCAGCCGCTCCATGTCCTTGAGGAAGGCCGTGCTGTCCGACGGGAAGGCGTTGGACATGATGACGTCGGCATCGGAATCGACCATCTTGGTCGCGGTGACACGATAGGAGCTGTCGCCGAGCGTGTAGAAGGCCTGGCCGACGATCTCGCCGCCGAGTTCCTTGAAGCGTTCCTCGAAGGCGTTGGCGAGCGTGTGGGTGTAGCCCTCGCTCTTGGACTTCAGCGTGAAGGCCTTCTTGTAGCCCTGTGCGGCGGCGTATTCGGCCAGGAACGCGCCTTGCGTCAGGCTGCCCGGCACATTGAGGAACCCGTAGCCGTCCGGCACCTGGCTCGGCCCGGCGGCGTCCGCGCCGCAACTGCTCATCACCGGCAGCGAGGCCTTTGCCGCCATCTGCGCGCCCGGTAGCGAGACGTCGGTGTCGCAGGTGGTGACGATGAACTTGGCGCCGGCGGCGATCAGTTCCTGGACGACGGTGGCGCCGAGCATCGGGTCCGACTTCATGTCGCGCCGGTCGAGCTCGATCTTCATCTTGCCGCCGATACCGCCCTTGGCGTTGATCTCGTCGATGGCGACTTCCATGCCCTTGGCCAACGGCTCGTCGACGAAGGACAGGTAATTGGATTTATCGGACGCCCAGCCAATCTTGTAGGTGTCCTCGGCGTGGGCGGCGAGCGACCACGCCATCATGGCTGTTGCTGCGGCAAGTCCGATGCCGGCTCGTTTGATTGTGGATGCGGTGCTGTTCTTCATTGTCGGTTCCCCTTGCGTTTTTATGTGGACGAATGAATGCACTTGCTCTTCAGGCGTGGTTCTCCTCCGTGCGGGCGGATGCCTGCGGTTTCTGCCGAAGCTGCCAGCGCTGGAGCAGTTCTTCGATCTCCCAGCGGCTAACCAGCCCCTGGGGCCTGATCGTCAGCGTTGCGACGATCATCAGCGCAAGCACTGCGGTGGTAAGCCCCGGAGCCTCGCTGAGATTGATGCTGCCGATCGAAAAGCCGTTCTCCAAGCGGCGCAGCACCTCCGTCAGGATGGTGATGAGCGCGGCGCCAGCCACCGCGCCGGTGATCGATCTGCCGCCGACGATGACCATGGTGACCAGCACGAACGTCAGTTCGAAATGGAATGCCTTGGGCAGAATGGCGCCGATGTAGTGCGCATAGAGCGCGCCCGCGATTGCGGCACCTGCAGCACTGGCTACCCACATCACATAGCGGCTGTTGAGGATGTCGACGCCGGCGGCCTGGCCCGCGATGGGGTCGTCGGCGCAGGCGCGCAGCCCGAGCCCGGTGTTGGAATCACGCAGCAGACGGGCCACGACTATGGTCAGCGCCAGCAGCGCCACGCACCAGCCAAGCGTGGTGTATTCGGGAATGCCGCTGAAGGCTTTCGAACCGCGGGTCAGCTGCTCGGCATTCGACAGCAGCGTATAGACGATGACCATGAAGCCGAGCGTCGCCACCGCCGCGGCAGCCCCGCTCAACCGCACGAAGACACGCCCGATCGCAGCAGCCACCGCCACCGCGATCACCGTGCCGATCAGCATCGCCGGCAGGAAGCTGATCTGGGCTTCGCGGATAAAGGCCGGCGCATCCGGAATGCCAATCGCCTTGATCGCCGGGTCGGCGGTAAACAGTGCCGACCCGTAGGCGCCAAGCGCCATGAAGCCGACATGGCCGAAGGAAATGTTGCCGGAATTGCCGGCATAGGTCTGCAGCGAGATCGCGGCGATGACGTTGATCAGGAACACCATCAGGATGCGCATGTCGGTCGTCGAACCGGCCAGCGCCACGATCGCCACGATCGCCAGCAAGATGGCCAGCAGCAGCGCCGAGCCGACGAGTGACTGCTTCCACCATTTTCCGGAAAGCATGCTCATACCCGCTGCTCCGCAGTCAGACGCACGCCGAAAATTCCGCCCGGGCGCCAGCGAAGGATGACGATGGCGATAAGGAAGACGATGGCGTCGAGATAAGGGCTGAAATTGTCCGACAGGAGCGCGTCCGAACCGACCTCGAGGAAGGCCAGCAAGAAGCCGCCGACGATCGCCGCCGGCAAGCTGCCAAGGCCGCCGATGACGCAGGCGATGAAGCCCTTCAGCATCGGCTCGAAGCCCGAACTCGGCACGACGTTTGGTACGGTCGCGAAGTAGAACAGCGCCGCGATGCCTGCCAGCATGCCCGACAGCACGAAGGCGCCGACGAAAAGTGCGTTGGCCTTCACGCCCATCAGCCGCGTCGTCTGGAAGTCGTCGGCGGCGGAGCGCAGCGCGAGGCCGATGACGGTCTTGCGCAGGAACAGCGTCAGGCCGAACACGATCGCCGCGGTGATGAGGATGATGGCGATGTCCAGCCACTGCACCCGCATGCCGCCGATGCGAAACGAGGCATCGACGAAGGCGGGCAGCTCGATGCCCTTGGGCCTTGCGCCGAAGGTGAGCAGGAAAATGCTCTGCAGCGCCACCGAGACGGCAAACGAGGTCATCAGCAGCGTCAGCGGCTGTGCGTTGCGAAGTCGCCGGTAGGCGACGCGTTCGAGGATCAATGCTGCGACAACGGAAGCGGCGATTGCCGCAATCACCGCCAGCACCCAGTTCCAGCCGGAGGCAAGCGTCATGTAGAGTGTGAAGCCGGCCGTCGTCATCAGCTCGCCATGGGCGAAGTTCGCCAGGCGCAGGATGCTGAACAGGATGGCGACGCCGAGCGCCACCAGGGCATAAATCGACCCAAGCGACAGGGCGTTGATGAATTGCTGAAAGGCAAGCTGCATTAGGCGTGCTCCCGCTCGCCGAGATAGGCTTTCTCGAGTGTGGTTGCGTTGATGCTGCCGGCGGCGCCCGAAAGCTCGAGCCTGCCCTGGGCCAGCACATAGGCGCGGTCCGCGATCGACAGCGCCCGCTCGGCGTTCTGCTCGACCAGCAGGATGGTGACCTTGCGCCGCTTCAGTTCGGCGATGATCTCGAAGATGGTGTTGACAATGATCGGCGCGAGGCCGAGCGACGGCTCGTCGAGCAGCAAAAGCTTCGGTCGGGCCAGAAGGGCGCGCGCGATTGCAACCTGCTGCTGCTCGCCGCCCGACAGCAGCCCCGCCTGCTCGTGGGCGCGGCGGCGGGTGATCGGAAACATGTCTTCCAGCGCCTGCCTCTCCCGGTCGAACTCGGCGGTGGACAGCGCAGCCGCGCCGAGCCGCAGGTTCTCGCGCACGGTCATGTTGGAGAACAGCCGCCTTCCTTCCGGCACCAGCGCAAGGCCGGAACGGATGATCGCCTCGGTCGGCTTGCGCGTGATGTCCTCACCGGCGAAGACCAGCCGACCGCCACTGCGCGGCGCGAGCCCGACGATGGCATTGAGCGTGCTCGACTTGCCGGCGCCGTTGGCGCCGAGAAGAACGACGGTTTCGCCTTCCGAAATCTCCATATCGAGCTGCCGCACGGCATGCACCGTGCCGTAGGACACCGACAGGCCAGCGATCGAAAGGATAGCGCCCTGCGTGGCCATGAACCTCGTATCTCCCCTCGTTTTTATCTGGATACCGACCGAGGTCTATATCCACTATACGGATACTATATCCTAAAAAGTAACACGTGCCTACCCTGCCCGCAAGCGGGAATCGGGCTCCCTGTCGCGACTTTTCAACGATGGGACGGAGTGGCGGAAACCAGCGAAGACCAGACCTGAATTCTTCCCTCTCAGGAATGCATCGCTTTGCTTTCCCGATGAACAAAGGCTTGCCCTGATTGCGTCGGCATCTGACGGCAAACTCTGACATTCGCTTATCGGGGGCAATGAAAGGTGTCGCCTGTTCGCCAGCGTAGACAGGTCGGTCGAACGAGGACGGCGCTGCATGACATAAGCTGGTGTGCCGGCGTCCCGCCTCTCGCGTGCCGCGATCAACCAAGTAGAACAGAGGGCTACCAGCGCCATTATCCGAAGCGGGCCATCGCCTTCCAACTCTACCAAGCGTCCTGCTTGCGTACAGTCATAATTTGGATATAGAGTTCATTATATGGATATAAAGACCGGTAAAATGCTTACGGCCGTCAACGCAACGATCTGGCAAGCGGGGTCCTGATGTCTTTTCTCGGCGACATGCTGGCTGCCATCACCGAACGTGGCAAGGCGCTGGTCGACTTCAACGCCATCCCACAGGCGGCGACGCCGATCGAGCAGATGACCGCGCTGTGCGCGAGCCTCCTCTCATCACGCGGTGAAGCCGGTGCGTTGGCCAGGGCAGCCGAGATCCTTGGACGCTACCGCGACATGGACGCAGCCATGCGGCCGGCGTTCTTCCGGATATTGCTGAACGAATTCGGCCCCGACATGGAACCGTTGATCGCAGCAGCACGGCGCTTCGCCTCCGCTCCCGACGAGCGTGCGGCCGAAGCTCTGCACCATCTGTCGGAGCCGCGCCGCCAGAATCTCTTTCGCCTGCTCAACCAGACCTCGCGCGGCACGGCCGAGCTCATCGGCATGCGGGCAGACCTGCTGGCGCTGTTGCCCGACAACCGCGACCTCGACCCTGTCGACAAGGATTTCCAGCACCTGTTCCGATCCTGGTTCAATCGTGGCTTCCTGGAACTGCGCCGCATCGACTGGGATACGCCGGCGGCGATCCTCGAACGGATCATCCGCTACGAAGCGGTGCACGAGATCGAGGATTGGCACGATCTGCGCCGGCGCATCGACCCGCCCGACCGGCGGCTTTACGCTTTCTTCCACCCCCGCCTGCGCGACGAGCCGCTGATCTTCGTGGAAGTGGCGCTGGCCAAGGCCGCGGCCTCGTCAATCGACGCAATCCTAAGTCCAGACCGCAAGGTGATCCAGGCTGCGCAGGCCGACACGGCCGTGTTCTACTCGATCTCGGATTGCCAGCCCGGCTTGCGCGGCATTTCCTTCGGCAACTTCCTCATCAAGCAAGTGGTCGAGGAACTGCGCAACGAACTGCCGCAACTCACCCGCTTCGTCACGCTGTCTCCGGTGCCACTTTTCACCCGCTGGCTGGCCAGGCAGGACGCCGGCCGGCTTGGCATCGAGGCGGCTGCGCGGCCCGGCTGGTGGAAAAGCCCGGAGACCGCTGCAGCACTGGAGGACAAGCTTGCGCCGCTGGCCGCCTGGTATCTCACCGGCCCGCGCGACGCTTCGGGCCGCCTGCCAGATCCGGTCGCCCGCTTCCATCTCGGCAACGGCGCGCGGCTGGAGCGCATCAATTTCCTGGCCAACACCGGCAATGCCGGCATGGCTTCGTCGCACGGGATCATGGTCAACTATCTTTACAAACTTGACGAGATAGAGCGCAATCATGAGGCCTATGCTTCGGGTCAGCCGGTCGCCGTGTCAGCCGTGGTGCGCCGGCTTGCAACGGCCGGCGGGCGTCTGGTCGAATCAGCGATTATCGAGGGGATGAAGTCATGAACGGCAACCTGTTCGCCACCATGGAGGCCGCGATCGCCGATCCGGCGCGTCCGTTCATGCACGCCGATGGCCGCAAGTCGCTGTCCTACGCCGACATGCTGGCGGCCTCTGCGCGCCATGCCAGTCTTCTGGCATCGCTGGGCGTGAAGCCGGGCGATCGGGTGGCCGTCCAGACCGGCAAGCATGTCGACAGCATCTGGCTCTATCTCGGCTGCCTGCGGGCAGGCGCTGTCTACCTTCCGCTCAACCCGGCCTACACACCGGCCGAGGTAAGCTACTTCGTCGGCGATGCCGAGCCTGCGCTTTTGGTGTGCGAGCCGGCCAGCCTCACAACGCTGCGCGCCGCACTTGGCGCGGCGGTGGGGCGCATCGAGACACTTGACGCGGCCGGCACCGGCACGCTGCAACAGCTTGCCGGCGACATGCCTACGAGCTTCGTCACCGTCGAGACTGGCCCGGATGATCTCGCCGCGATCCTCTATACCTCCGGCACGACGGGCCGCTCGAAGGGCGCAATGATTACCCACGAGAACCTGCGCTCCAACGCCCTCGCCCTCGTCGAGAGCTGGCGCTTCAGCGCCCGCGACGTCCTCCTGCACGCGCTGCCGATCTTTCACACGCACGGGCTGTTCGTGGCCATCAACACAGTGATGCTGTCGGGTGCGTCGATGATCTACCAGCCGAAGTTCGACATCGACGCTGTGATGGCGGCCCTGCCGCGCGCCACCACGATGATGGGTGTGCCGACCTTCTACACGAGGTTGCTTGCCGACAGCCGCTTCGACCGCACTGCCGCCAACCACATGCGGCTGTTTGTGTCGGGTTCGGCGCCCTTGTCGGCGGAGACGCATCGCGCCTTCACCGCGCTCACCGGCCACGCCATCCTGGAACGCTATGGCATGACCGAGACCAACATGATCACCTCCAATCCCTATGAGGGAGAACGCCGGCCGGGCGCTGTCGGCTTCGCCCTGCCGGGTATCACTGTGCGCATCGCCGATCCGGAGACCGGGACGCCGCTGCCGCAAGGCGAGGTCGGCGTCATCGAACTCAAGGGACCGAACGTCTTTTCCGGCTATTGGCGCATGCCGGAGAAGACAGCGCAGGAATTCCGCGCCGACGGCTTCTTCATCACCGGCGACCTCGGCTACATCGACCCTGACGGCTATTTCACCATCTCCGGCCGCGCCAAGGACCTGATCATCTCGGGCGGCTTCAATGTCTATCCAGCCGAGGTCGAGAACGCACTCGACGCGCTTGCGTCGATCGGAGAGTCAGCGGTGATCGGCCTTCCGCATGCCGATTTTGGTGAGGCGGTGACGGCGGTGGTTACGGCACGCCCCGGCCGCACCATCGACGAGGCTGCAATTCGCGGCGAGCTCGAAAGCGTGCTGGCCAAGTTCAAGATCCCGAAGCGCGTTCTGGTCAAGGACGCGCTACCCCGCAACGCCATGGGCAAGATCCAGAAGAACGCCCTGCGCGACGAATTCGCCGCGCTATACGCCGGCTGAACGGAGAGTTCGACACTCCACCAAATCAAACCGGCATCCGAGCCAAATGTCTTGATGACGGGCATAAGTTGGTCATCCACCAACGCCCCTCGCCCTGATGCGAGATTCCTCGGTTACTGAGGTGGCGGCGATCTCGCCCGCGTCGGCGAGACGGTCAACCCATCGGCAGATCAACATATCCGGCACCGGGAAAGCCGAACTGAGACAAACGGCCGAAAATCGGCTCAAGACAGCGAAACCGTCTTTGGCCTGGACATTATTCCGTCTCTCCCACGGCAAGTGGGGGAAATGTCGGTGCAATTTGGAGAATGCTCCAACCGGCGCAAAGCACCAAGGCTGGATGGTGGGCCCGGAGGGACTCGAACCCCCAACCAAGCGGTTATGAGCCGCCGGCTCTAACCATTGAGCTACAGGCCCCACGCAGGCTGCTTAGTGTTTTTCTTCTCTGCGCACAAGGCTTCGTGGCCACTCTGGTGTGGGCTGCCCAAATCAGTCCATATTCACAAAATATGCCCGCCAAAAGGGACGCACCTGATGGAGAATTTTATGACCAGATCGTTTTTTCCTTTGGCGCTGGCAGCGGCAATGACATTGCCCGCAGTGGCACGCGCAGCCGACGTTCCACCGCCGCCCCGCATCATCGTCAGCGGCGAAGGCGAAGCCACCGCAGCGCCCGACCTTGCCATGCTCACGCTTTCCGTCATGCGTGAGGCCAAGACCGCGCGCACGGCCCTTGATGCCAACAACGACGCCATGGCAGCCGTCATCGCCGCAATGAAGTCGGGCGGCATTGCCGATCGCGACCTGCAGACGGCGGGCATCCAGATCAACCCGCGCTACAATTACACCAACGATCCCGACGGAACCCAAAAGGCCGAACTGGTCGCCTACCAGATCACCAACACGCTGTCCGTGCGGGTGCGCGACATCGACAAGACAGGAGAGATCCTGGACAAGGCGGTAACGCTCGGCGTCAACGAAGGCGGCGGCATTTCCTTCACCAATGCCGATCCATCGAGCGTCATCACCCAGGCTCGCAAGAAGGCGGTGTCCGATGCGATGGCCAAGGCCAAGACCTTGGCCGAGGCTGCCGGTGTATCGGTTGGCAAGGTGGTCGAGATCAGCGAACAGAGCTATGCGCCCCAGCCCATGCCAATGAGTGCCAAATCCTTCGATTCGGCCAGGGCGGCTGTCCCGATCCAGGCCGGGGAGAATTCATACCGGGTCCAGGTCAACGTCACTTTCGAAATCAAGTGATCGCCTATTGAACGAAATGCCCCGGAAGCGCGTGCTTCCGGGGCATTTTCTTTAAGTCTCGCAGACCAGCCTGCGATTAGCGGTAGATGACGGGGCAGCCGCGTTCGTTGGCAAACACCACGATCTGGCGATCGTGGAACCTGCGGCCCGCCACCTTCACGGTGCGGGGACCGGCATCGATGATGCGGGCACGGCGAAGGCCCATGCGCTCGGCCTTGTTCAGCGCGCGCTCCGGCGAGCAACCACGACGCCAGTCGCGGCGATCATGGCGCCAATCGTGGCGGCTGTAGCGGTCGTCGACATGGAAGCCCATGCCCGAACCACCACCGAAATTGAGGTAAAGGCCATCCGCCTGCGCGGCGGCGGGAATGGCGGCTATGCCGCCGAGGCCGATGAGAGCGGAAAGCACTGCGGTCTTGATCATCTTGAGCATTGTCGTTCTCCTGCTGCGGTTCGTTTGGCTTGGCTTTTCCAGTCGTTCGCCAATCCATGCCGCAACACTAGAATTTCGATGCTGAACCGAACGGGAACCGCGCATTCATGTGCGGTTCATTTGTGAATGGCAGCTACAGCTCTACCCATCCTGCGACCTAGGCAATTGATTTATAAATATATTTCAAGAAAATGCGTGGTGCGCCTACGGCTCTTCGTCGAGCACATAGTCGAAATAGTCTTCCGGCTCGGCCAGGTCTGTCTCGCTTGCACGCACGCGCCCGCGAATGGAGATGCCGGCTTCATGCACGGTCTGCGCGCTGCCCGAAACCAGCCTGTGCCACCAGTAAAGATCGCGCCCTTCCGCCACCAGCCGGTAGGCGCAGGTGCCCGGCAGCCAGCTTATGGTGCGCACATTTTCAGGCGTGAGGCCGACGCAGTCCGGCACCTTTGCCAGCCGGTTGGCGTAGTCGGAACAGCGGCACGTGCCGGCGTCGAAAAGCCGGCAGGCAACACTGGTCCAGTAGATTTCGCCGGTGTCTTCGTCTTCCAGCTTGGAGAGACAGCACTTGCCGCAACCATCGCACAACGATTCCCATTCGTGCGGGCTCATCTCTTCCAGCGTTTTGGTCTTCCAGAATGGCGCGTCCATCGGCCTGCATGTGGCTTGCGCAGGGCCCAAGGTCAAGCAAGAGTGGCAAAAGACACGATCTTGCCATTGTTCTGACGGGCATTCGCCTTGCATCTAGTCTATCGCGCTGATGTCGGAACCAAATGCGGGACGGCAAGTTTCGACAGCGATGGGACTTTACAAGGAGAGCGAACGAATGAAACGCCAACCCCGGATTCTGGCAGGGACCGCACTTGGCCTGCTCATGGCATCGACGCCATTGGCGGCCTTCCCGCTGTTGGACAGCGTAAACCTTTCACCACGGACTTCAGACGGAACCTTCCTGCTTGCGCAAGCCGAATGCGCCGAAGGCGAATCCGCCGAAGCCTGCGCCGCGCGCCAGCAGCAATCGGCGCCCGCAGAGCCGGAACAGCCCGCACCAGCGCCTGAACCGGAAGCCGCCCCGGCCCCTGAACCGCAGCCGGAACCAGAGGCCGCACCTGCGCCGGAACCTCAGGCAGAACAGCCTGCGCCCGAGCCGCAGCCTGCACCTGAGCCTGAGCCCGAACAGCAACAGGCCCCTGCCGCAGAACCCGAACCCGCCCCGCAGCCTGAGGCAGCACCCCAGCCGGAAGCTGAACAGCCAGCTCCAGAGCCGGAGGCAGCACCTCAGCCAGAACCGGATCAGCCGGCTGCAGAGCCGGAAGCCGCCCCGCAGCCCGAGCCACAGGCAGAACAGCCGGCAGAAGAAGCCCCTGCCCCAGAGCAGAAGGCTCCCGAGGCTGCCCCCGAGCAGCAACAGGCGCCCGCTGCAGAACCCGAAGCTGCGCCGCAGCCTGAGGCAGCGCCTCAGCCGGAGCAGCCTGCGGCAGAGCCAGAGCAGCCAGCGCCGACGCCCGATTCCGGTGCAGCACCCACGCCTGAGCAGGCTCCCGCGCAGGAACAGCCCGCTCAGCAGACCGAGCAACCTGCGCAGCAGGGTGAACAGGCCCCCGCAGACCAGCAACCGGCGACAGGCGAGCAACCTGCCACCGGCGAACAGCCCGCACAGGGCGAAGCACCGGCCAATCCCAACGAAGCGCCTATTCTCGACAGCCAGAAGGAAGCCCCCGCTCCCGCGCAGGGCGGCGGTGCCGCCACAGGCGGGCAGGCCGCACCGGCCGACGGTGGACAGGCCGCGGCTCCGCAGCCGGCTCCGGTCGATCCCGGCCCGCCTCCTGCCGACGACAAGGCTGCCCAGCAGGCGATCACGCCTGAGAAGATCGTGCCCGTGACGGAAGAAAAGGGCACGCGCCGGGAACGCGCGCCGGAAGTTGAACGTCGTGAGCGCCCGCAAGGTGCAGACGTCGTGCGCGAAATCGGCAACCGCATCATCATCCAGTTCAACAACCAGACGTTCGTGGAAAGCGACGACAGGCCGCGCATCACCCGCGACGCGCGCGACGTCTACTACGAAGACCTGCCGCGCGGACGCACGCGTGAGGTCGTGGAGCGCAGGGACGGAAGTCAACTCGTCACCATCCGCAATCGCAACGGCGATATCATCCGCCGCTCGCGCATCATGCCGGATGGCCGCGAATACGTGCTGAACTATGTCGATGAGCGCTACTACGACAACGTGCGCGAATGGCGCGATCCGGGTTACGACCTGCCGCCGATGCGGCTCACCATCCCGCGTCGCGACTACATTCTGGAATCGCGCGCCGTCGAGGATCCTGACCTGTATTACGACTTCCTCGAACAGCCGCCGGTCGAGCGGGTCCAGCGCCTCTACTCGGTTGATGAGGTCAAGCGTTCCGCCCGCGTTCGCGATATCGCCCGGCGCATCGACCTCGATACGCTGAATTTCGAGTTCGGTTCCGCCTCCATCGGCGACGCCGAAGTCGAGAAACTGCAAGGCGTGGCCGACGCGATCGAGAAGCTTCTGAAGAAGAACCCGGCGGAGACCTTCCTCATCGAAGGCCACACCGACGCCGTTGGTTCGAACGAAGCCAATCTGGCCCTGTCGGACCGTCGCGCTGAATCGGTGGCGGAAGCCCTGACAGGCGCCTTCGGCATCCCGCCGGAAAACCTGACCACGCAGGGCTATGGCGAGCAGTATCTGAAGATCAAGTCGCAAAAGCCGGAGCGGGAAAACCGCCGCGTCACAATCCGGCGCATCACCCCGCTGGTCGCGCCGGTCGCCAGCGCGAACTGATAAAAAATTGCGCCGCGATTCAACGGCAAGCCATTGAATCGCGGCGCTGCTATCCCAGATTTATTATGGGGTTCCCTGCCCCGTCCCGCTCCCCGCGGGACACGAGGCCCTGCCGAGCCCCCTCCCGGCAGGGCCTCACAATTTTCAGGCAAAGCAACGCATTTTCCCGCGCCATCGGCAGGCCAACCCAATCAAACCCCTTGCAATGAGAAAACCTTTTCCCCAAATGCGCGCGAGATCCACAGGGCCCGTTGCATGAAGCGCCTCGAACTTGCCATTGAATCCATCATCCTGGCCTCGCGCTGGCTGCTCGTCGTCTTCTATGTCGGTCTCGGCCTTGCGCTCGCCGTCTACGCGATTTCCTTCGCCAAGAAGCTCTACGAGTTTCTCGCCACGGTGCTCCTGCTCGATGAAACCGATACCATCCTCAAGATGCTCGGCCTGATCGATGCGGCACTTGTCGCCTCGCTTGTGGTGATGGTCATCATCTCGGGCTACGAGAATTTCGTCAGCCGCTTCGATGCGCATGACGGCGAAGTCCATTGGCTGGGCACCATCGATGTCGGTTCGCTGAAGGTGAAGGTCGCCTCCACCATCGTCGCCATCTCATCGATCCACCTGCTGCAGGTGTTCCTCAACAGCTCGACCTACACGAATGCCCAGTTGATGTGGCTCACCATCATGCATCTCGCCTTCGTCGTATCTGCGCTGATGCTGGCCTATATCGACCGTGTCATGGGCCACTCCAAGGCAGCGAAACCCGAAGATGCCGCCAGCGGTGGCCCGGAGCTCTAGAACAACCGCTTGATCTCGGTATCGGTGCGCTCAAAGACCTCGTCCGGCACGAAGAAATCGCTGGCAAGCGGTCCCGTTGCTCCCGGCGCATAGTGGGAGAAGTCCGTGACGCCTTCGGCGCGCATCACTTCTTCGTCGATGTAGAAATTGCCCGTCGCCTCGCGCGACGGCCGGTTAAAGATGGCATGGGCAGCATCGGCCATGATGTCGGGAGAACGGCTCATCGCCGCGACCGTCGCCCCGCCCAGCAGGTTGCGCACCGCAGAGGTGTCGATCGTCGTGATCGGCCACAGCGAGTTCACGGCAATGCCGTCCTTGGCGAACTCCGCGCTCATGCCCAGCGTGCACATCGACATGCCGAACTTGGCCATGGTGTAGGCGACGTGGTTCTTGAACCACTTGGCCTTCATGTCCAGCGGCGGCGCCAGATTCAAAATGTGAGGGTTCTGCGCCAACTTCAGGTGCTGAATACACATTTTCGAAACGAGGAACGTGCCGCGTGTATTGATCTGGTGCATCAGATCATAGCGCTTCATATCGGTTTCCAGCGTTCCGGTAAGCTGGATAGCGCTGGCGTTGTTGACGCAGATATCGATGCCGCCGAACCGCTCCACGGTCTTGGCAACGGCGTCCGCCACTTGCCCCTCCTCGCGGATATCGCACAGCACCGGCAACCCCCTGCCGCCCGCCTGCTCGATCTCCTCGACCGCTGAGTAGATCGTGCCCGGCAGCTTCGGATGCGGCTCCGCGGTCTTGGCGGCGATGGTCACGTTGGCGCCGTCGCGTGCGGCGCGCAGCGCAATCGCCAGCCCGATGCCGCGCGACCCTCCGGAGATGAACAGCGTCTTTCCCTTGAGCGACATGTCACGGCCTCCAATTCAAAGATGGACGATCCTTGCCCGCACAAGCGCCCTAGCGCAAGGCCGCCACGGATGACGCAAGGGAGGCTGCACGCGCACGCACCCAATGTCATCGCATTGCCACGCGCCGCACTTATTGACACTATCTCACCGGACATGTCGCTCTTGGGGCTGTGAAATGAAGGTAGGATTGTTCGCCGCAACCGTAAGCCTGATCGCAGCCATGGCCCATCCGGCCCTCGCAGCAGATACGCTAACCGTCATGGCCTACAACATCTGGGGCGGCGGCGGTAACGAGGGCAAGCCCGTCGACGAAACGGTCGCCGCCATCAAGGCCGCCGGTGCCGACATCATCGCCGTTTCCGAAACCCGCCTCGAAGGCGAGCCCTGCACGGCCGACGTGTGCGACCCGCGCGGAGACTCCGTCGCGCCCAAAATCGCCGAAGCGCTCGGCTATCACTACTATGACCAGACCGCCAAGAACCCGGCCATCTGGGCCAACGCCATCATCTCGAAATATCCGATCACCAAGCCTGCCGCTGACGATCTTGGCGTTTCGATCGATGTGAATGGCCGCGCGGTCTACGTCTTCTGCGTCAATCTCGATGACGCGCCCTACCAGCCCTACCAGCTCCTCAACATCGAATATGGCGATGCCCCATTCCTGAAAACGGCCGACGAAGCGATCAAGTCCGCCGAAGAAACGCGCGGCAAGTCGTTCGATGCCCTGATCGCCGGTGCGGACGCCGCCAAGGATGCCGCAGCAGTCTTTATCGCCGGCGATTTCAACGAACCGTCGCATCGCGACTGGACTGACAGGACGGTAAAAGCCGGCCTGCAGCCCCTCGCCGTCGCGTGGCCGGGTACCACCAAGCTGGAAAAAGCCGGCTTCGTCGATACCTTCCGCGCCATACATGCCGATCCGGTCGCCAAGCCCGGCATAACCTGGACGCCGACCAGCGAACCGTCCGATCCCGAAGACCATCACGACCGCATCGACTTCGTTTTCGCCCGGGCCGCCGGGCTAAAGGTCCTGAGCTCCGAAGTCGTCGGCGAAAAGGCACCCGAAGCCGACATCGTCGTCAGCCCATGGCCGTCTGATCATCGCGCTGTCGTTACCAAGGTGGAGTTCTAAGTTCAGGCACCGGCAGCGCCGTCCGCATACTGTTCCAGAAACTCGGCCGATGGCTGGATCGGCTTGATCACGTCGATCAGCACGCCGTTGGGGTCCGCGAAGATGAAGTGGCGCTGGCCGAACGCCTCGTCCCTCAGGCTGCGCAGGATCGGCAGGCCTGCCGCCACGATGCGCTCATGCACGGCATCCGGGTCCTCGACCTCAAAATTGATAAGCAAGCCTTGCGACGCCGTGCCGCGCGCCTTTTCGGGAATTGTCTCATGGTCGGCATCGACGATACCGAGATTGACGCCCTCATCTTCCGCCGATTGCAGGTGCACATACCAATCGCTTTCAAACAGCGGCTTGAAGCGAAGATGGCTGGCGTAGAAGGCCGCCGTGCCGGCCACGTCATGCGTCATGATCACCGGATAATAGCTGGTCGCTTTCATCGCTTTCCTCCTTGCCAGATTTAACATACAGTCTGCATGTTTCTAGTAATTAACATACAGGCTGTATGTATGCAACAGGAAATGCCGCGCCGCTCCAACCGCGAGCGCACCGAGACCACCCGCACCGCCCTGCTCTCGGCAGCGCGCAGGCTGTTCATCGAAAAATCCTATGCCGAAACCGCCACGCCGGACATCGTTGCGGCGGCGGGCGTCACCCGCGGCGCGCTCTACCACCACTTCGCCGACAAGCAGGCCTTGTTTCGCGCGGTGGTGGAGCAGGAGGCTGCCCAAGTAGCCGAAGAGATAGAACGCGCGGCACCTGCATCCGCGAACGCCCGCGACGCCCTACTGCAAGGCGGCCGGGCTTTCGTCGCGGCCATGGCGGCGCCCGGCCGCACCAGGCTCCTGCTGCTCGATGGCCCGGCCGTGCTCGGCCGCGCCGCCATGGACGAAATCGATGGGAAACACAGCGCCCGCACGCTCCACGAAGGGCTGGCGATTGCGATGGGCGAAGGCGGGATGAAAAAGCTGCCGCTCGATGCCTTGACCGCGCTTCTTTCAGCCGCGTTCGACCGGGCAGCACTCGCAGTCGAGGCCGGTGCCAAGCCGGCAGACCTGAACGCAGCACTCGCCGCGATCATCGATGGGCTGTTTGTCGAATAGCCGGCAGCCTCAGCCGAAAATGCGGTCGCCCTGTTCGTTGACGAGTTGCACGCCCTTGCGGATGGAGATGTCCGCTGCGTCGTCCAGGCCCGGAAAGCGGTCGGCACGAATAAAGCGGTGTTCCTTGGTCTCGCCGTCGATCACCTTGGTGATGACGCCGCAGGTCTGGTACTGGCCTTCCGACTTGTAGGGCGTGGCGCTGATCGTAAAACCGTTGTGCTCAACCTGTTTGACGGGCTTGGCATCCGCCGGAGTCTCGGAGGATTCACCGCCGCCACCGAACAGTTTCTTGAAAAATGACATTGCTTGGCCTCCCGTCTACGCACCCTCTATAACCCCGACCTGCCCGCAGGCAAACCGCCGAGCCAATATCAGGCGGCGGTCTCCTGTGCGACCGCCTTCGCCACCGCCGGCCTGTCCATCATGCGCTTGCGATGATCCATCACGCGCGGCAGCCGTCCGGTATCGACGCCGTCGCCCTCGAGCCACTGCGCGATTGTGAACAGATAGGGATCGGCAACGGTGTATGCTTCCCCCATCACCCACGGCCCTTTCAGCATCCCATTCTCGATAAGATCGCAACAGGCGCCAACCGATTGCGGCACTTTACGCCGCATCGATTCAAACGCCGCCTCGTCGTCGGCCCATCGGCTGCCACGCATCTTGTGGGCATGTGCCACATGTACCGTCGAGCAAAGATAGCTGTTGAATGCCTGCAGTTCGGCAAAGGCGAAGGCATCGTCCAGCGGTGCGAGCTTTGCCTTGGGATGCGTCTGCGCGACGAAGGCAAGGATCGCCGGCGTTTCCGTCAAGACACCCCGCTCGGTTGCCAGTGCCGGCACACGGCCTTTCGGGTTCAGCGCAAGATATTCGGCTGATTGCTGTTGCGTCTTGGAAAAATCGAGGCGGTTCAGCCGGTAGTCGGCACCGGCCTCTTCGAGCGCGATATGGGACGCGAGGGCACAGGTCCGGGGAGCGTAAAACAAAGTAAGCATGGCAATCCTGCAAATTTGGGCTTCAAGCCATGCTGGCCTTTGGGGTCCTGAATTGCAATGTACCTCACGCGCCGCCTCATATGGACAGAAGGGCGACGCGCCGGTTCGCGGCGCGTCGCCGCATCTCTATCCGAGCGAGGCGACCACCGCGCGATAGGCATTTTCGGGGAATGCCTTAAGCGTGCGCGAGCGGATGTTGCCGGCGGCGCCGATCTGCAGCGCAAACCGCGCAGCCACGGCATCGTCGGGCGCCTCGCACACCGCCACCATGTCGTACTCGCCCATGGTCATGTAGAATTCCTTGAAAGAACCGCCCATGTCGGCAAGGGCCTTCCTGGCCGCATCCAGCCGCTTGGGTGAGTCACGCACTGTCTTCACACCTTGATCAGTCCAGTTCAGAAGCATGATGTAAGTGGTCACGGTTCACCTCCCTACCGCCACCTTGCCGTGCATGCAGCACGTTTCCGGTGCCGGAAATAACCGCCCCCCAGCCACAATTATGAACCTGGACAAGCCGCCGCGCCACAACCGCCGGATGCGGCGGTTCAAAATGCAAAAAGCCCGGCATTTGCCGGGCTTTTCGTTTCAAGTTATCCATAGTCGATCAGCTGTCGAGGAAGCTCCTCAGCTTGCGCGAACGGCTCGGATGCTTGAGCTTGCGCAGCGCCTTGGCTTCGATCTGGCGGATACGTTCGCGCGTCACCGAAAACTGCTGGCCGACTTCCTCCAGCGTGTGGTCGGTGTTCATGCCGATGCCGAAGCGCATGCGCAGCACGCGCTCTTCGCGCGGCGTCAGCGAAGCCAGCACCCGCGTCGTCGTCTCACGCAAATTGGCCTGGATCGCCGCATCGATCGGCAGGATCGCCATCTTGTCCTCGATGAAATCGCCGAGGTGCGAATCCTCCTCGTCGCCTACCGGCGTTTCGAGCGAGATCGGCTCCTTGGCGATCTTCAGCACCTTGCGCACCTTTTCCAGCGGCATGGCGAGCTTTTCCGCCAGTTCCTCCGGCGTCGGCTCGCGGCCGATCTCGTGCAGCATCTGGCGCGAGGTGCGCACGATCTTGTTGATCGTCTCGATCATGTGCACCGGAATGCGGATGGTGCGCGCCTGGTCGGCGATCGAGCGGGTGATTGCCTGCCGGATCCACCACGTCGCATAGGTCGAGAACTTGTAGCCGCGCCGGTATTCGAACTTATCCACGGCCTTCATCAGGCCGATATTGCCTTCCTGGATCAGGTCGAGGAACTGCAAACCACGGTTCGTGTACTTCTTGGCGATGGAGATGACGAGGCGCAGGTTCGCCTCCACCATTTCCTTCTTGGCAATCGCCGCTTCGCGCTCGCCCTTCTGAACCTGATTGACGATCTTGCGGAACTCGAGGATCGAGATCGCGGTTTCCGTCGCCAGATTCTGGATTTCGGCGCGAAGGTCCCGGATGGTGTCCTTCTCGTTCTTGGTGAATTCCTTCCACCCGCGCGACGTCAGGTTGGCGATCGAGCGCATCCAGTTGGGGTCGAGTTCCGAGCCCTGGTATTCCTTGAGGAATTCCTCGCGGCGCACGCCATAGCTTTCAGCCAGGCGCAACAGCTTGCCCTCGTTCTGCACCAGCCGCTTGTTGATGTCGTAAAGCTGCTCGACCAGCGATTCGATACGAGCCTGGTTAAGCGACAGCGACTTCACTGCCTTGATCAGTTGGTCCTTCAGCTCCTTCAGGCGGCGATCCTGGCTGGGCGACAGCGTGCCGGCCGCGGCAAGGCGGTTTTCCACCTGCTGGTCCTGCAGCTTGCGCAGCTTCTTGTAGGTGTCGGCGATGACGTCGAGCGTCTCCATCACCTGCGGCCGAAGCTCGGCTTCCATGGCCGCCAGCGAAAGGTTCGCCTCGTCCTCGTCTTCCTCGTCTTCTTCCAGCCCGCGCGTGTCGCCGCCGACATTGGTAATGTCGTCTTCGTCTTCCCGCGAAGCACGGCGCGGCTTCTCGTCCGTCTTCGGCTTGGCGTCCTCTTCCACCCGCTCGACGATCGGCGCCTGCTTGGCCTCGGGGCCGGCATAGGTCGCTTCGAGATCAATGATCTCGCGCAGCAGGATCTTGGCTTCGTTGAGTTCGTCGCGCCAGATGATGATGGCCTGGAAGGTCAGCGGGCTTTCGCAGAGGCCCGCGATCATCGTTTCGCGGCCAGCCTCGATGCGCTTGGCGATCGCGATTTCGCCTTCACGCGACAGAAGCTCCACCGAACCCATCTCGCGCAGATACATGCGCACAGGGTCGTCGGTCCGGTCGGTCGGTTCCTTCTTGGCGACGGCTGCTACCGCAGTACCGGTCTGCTCGGCCAATTCATTGGCGTCTTCTTCGGCGTCGGCCTGGCCTTCGCCCTCGGCTTCCTCGCCATGCTCGTCGTCTTCCACGACATTGATGCCCATGTCGGAAAGCATGGCCATGGTGTCTTCGATCTGCTCGGAAGTCACTTCCTCGGACGGCAGCACCGCGTTCAGCTCGTCCATGGTCACATAGCCGCGCTTCTTCGCGACCTTGATCATCTTCTTGACAGCATCGTCGGAAAGGTCGAGCAAGGGGCCATCGGTTGTGCCTTCGCGCTCGGTTTCGACCTCTTCCTTTTCCTTTGTCGCCATTCTTTTTATGTCTCCAAGCGGCTCTACTGGTAAGCCGGGCAAGCTATCGAACCGGGTAATGTCATGGGCGCGTTCGTCTGGAACGATGCGCCCCACCATCACAGTTGCCGCATGTCTCGTTAAGTGTGGATTAACCCTGATATCTGTGGTCGGTTTTCCATCCGTCCAGTGACCGGTACCCTCGCATCTGCGCTTTTGTCGTCGACGCCAGTGGGCTAAAGTTTTCGAATCGACCTGATTCCGTCATTCTGCCTTGAGGTCAAGCGCCTGTCGCATGATTCGCGACAAAAAAGCGAATCAAATGCCCGTATGTGCCCCTTTGGAGCTAAACACGGCCGACTCGCCCCGACGAGACGCCAAATCCCTCGATCAGCGCCTCCGTTGCCTGCACGTCCCTGAATTGCGCCTGGATTTCGACCAGTCGCCGATAATTTTCATCCGTGGGATCTGTAGCCAGCGCAACTTCGGCCTGCTTCAGCTCCTTATGTAGAGTTCGCGCGCTGCGGTGCAAGTGCAGCGCCTGGCTGAAGGCATCGCGCGCGTCCTCAAGCGCAGCACTTTCCAGCGCCGGCCATTGCCGCGTGCGCTTGATGAGCCCCACCGCACGGTCCCAGATGTCGGTGCAACCCGCCCGGTCGATCGCTTCCACCACTGCATTGCGCTCGTTGGCGAGATCGTGCGCAAGCGCATCGAGCAAGGCAGTGTGAAGCTTGCGCAAGTCGCTGTTTGCAAGGTCCAGGAACTCGACATACTCGAAATTCTCGTCGATCAGCGCCGGATGGTTGATCAGCGCGACCATGATCGTCGCCTCGCGCACCGACATCACCTCGCCACCGCGCTTCAACAGGGCCGAGCGCCCGAGGCTTTCGCTGATCGGACTGCGCCCTCCCGCGCCACCGCGCGACCATTGGCCGCCCCCTGACACGCCGAAATTTCCACCCTGCCCGCGCCGCTCCCCGGCTCGCTGCGGCCTGCTGCGCTGCGAACCGAAGAAACTCTGCACCCTTTCGCGCATCTCCTGATTGTAGTGAAAGCGCACGCTCTCGTCACGGATGCGGTTGGTCAGTTCCCGAAGCGTCTTTTCCAGTTCCGCCCGCCGCTCAGGCGTATCGAACACGCCGCCTGCCGTTTCGCGCATCCACAGAAGGTCGGCCAGCGGGCGTGCTTCCCCAAGCACCGCACGGAATGCATCCGGCCCATCCGCCTTGACGAGGTCATCCGGGTCCTTGCCCTCCGGCAAAAGCGCAAACCGCGCCGTCCTGCCCGCCTGGATCGACGGGAGCACAAGGTCGGCCGCCCGCCACGCCGCCTTCAGGCCAGCCTTGTCGCCATCGAAGCACAGAACCGGCTCGCCGTTCATGCGCCACAGAAGTTCCATCTGGTTCTCGGTCAGCGCGGTCCCCAGCGGCGCGACGACGTTCTCGAAACCGGCCTGCGCCAGCGCAATCACGTCCATGTAGCCTTCTACCGCGATCACCGTTCCGTCTTTGCCCATTGCCTTGCGGGCGCGGGCAAAATTGTAAAGCACGTTGCCCTTGTGGAAGAGCTCTGTTTCCGGCGAATTCAGGTATTTGGCCGAAACGTCCGGTGACATCGCCCGTCCGCCGAACGCGATGATCCTGCCGCGTGAATCCGGGATCGGGAACATGATGCGATCGCGGAAGCGGTCATAGGAAACCGGGATGTCTTCGCCGAACACCACCAGCCCGCAGGCTTCGATATCCGCCTTGCCGACGCCCTTCGAAGCCAGGAACTCCTTCAGCGCATTGCGGCTGTCCGGCGCATAACCCAGCCGGAACGACTGCTGTGTCGCCGGCGTCAGGCCGCGGTCGCGCAGATAGGCACGGGCCTTTGCGCCGTCGCTGCCATGCAGGCGATCCTGGAAAAAGGCCGTGGCCATTTCCATCACGTCGGTCAGGCTGGCGCGCTGCTGCTCGCGCCGCTCCTCCTGCTCGTCGCGAACCGGCATCGGCACCCCGGCCATGTCGGCAACGCGCTCGACCGCTTCCGGAAAGCTCAAACCATCGAGTTCGGTCAGGAAACGGAAATGGTCGCCCGTCACCCCGCAGCCGAAGCAGTGGTAGCGCCCCTTCTTGTCCTCGCAGTGGAACGACGGCGATTTCTCGCCATGGAACGGACAGCAAGCCCAATAATCGCCCCGCGACGCGTTGGTCTTCTTGCGATCCCACGAAACGCGCGCGCCGATGACCGAAGAAATCGGCACGTGGTCACGGATCTCGTCGAGAAATGAGGGCGAAAAACGCATCAGGAAATGGCTCTTTTCACTTCATATAGCCATCTGCATCCGCCAAGACGACTCCCGATCCGACCCATGCCCGATTTTCACAGGCCAAAACGAAAAGGGCGGCCCGCTGGCCGCCCCTTGCCGCATCGATAAAGACGCGCCTTAACGGGCCACGATCATGCCGGCGATGATGCCCGAAGCAATGCCGACCAGCAGGTAGTCATTGCCAACCCGGATCCATTCCTGGCCGTGGCCCGGCCGCTTCAAACCATAGCGGTGATAGTCGCGCACCGGCTGGTGGCGGCGCCACTCGCCATAACGCTGGCCGCGCTTCCAGTCGTGACGCTTCACCACCTTCTGCTTCTTGATGATGACCTGCTTCTCGACGCGGCGCTCGTCATAGCGGTGAACGGGCTTTTTCCAGTCCACCTGGGCGTAGTTGCCCCGCGGCTGGGCGGGCATGTTCATGGGCGCGGCCAGGCCTTGCAGCGACGTCGCGGCCAGCATGGAAAAAGCGAGAACGGAGAGGATGATACGTTTCATGGGAGGCACTCCTCGATTGACAACGCCATGAGGAATAGAAGCCGCCGCATGAACCGAAACTGAACGGGCGCATTACAAATATGTAATG
>MKRZ01000100.1:23571-26237 GCA_001897075.1 Mesorhizobium sp. 61-13
CTATGAGCCGGCCCATGAACCTGATTCGCACCCTTGCCTGCACAACCTCCGTGGCCGCTTGTTCGCGGCATCCGGCGTTGGCGCGCGCACTCCCTGCCCTGCCATCCTCGTCGGGGAACATGCAGGCATGAGCGGCTCGGTCGTTCTCATCCATCTGGCCGGTGCCGTCGCGCTCATGCTGTTCGCCACCCGGCTGGTAAAGACAGGCGTCGAGCGCGCCTATGGCGACGTTCTGCGCCACAAGCTGCGCGCCACCATGCGCAACCCGGTCATGGCGGTGCTCGCCGGCACGGCGCTCGCCATCGCCTTGCAAAGCTCCACCGCCGTCACCCTTCTGGTCGGCTCGTTTGCCGGCGCCGGCATCGTCTCCGGCCTCGCCGGCCAGCTTGCCGTGCGCGGTGCGGAAATCGGCTCGGCGCTGGTCGCTAAGCTGCTCACCTATGATCTCACGCTTCTGGTTCCGCTTTGCCTCATCGCAGGCACCTTCATGTTCATGGCCACGGAACGCCGCGACTGGCGCCAGATCGGCCGCATCCTCGTCGGCATCGGCCTGCTCATCCTGTCGCTGGAAATGATCGGCCAGGCCTCCGAGCCGCTGCGCGAAAGCGCGCTGATGCCGATCATCATCAACTATTTCTCCGGCGATTCGGTCACGGCCTACCTGCTTGCCGCGCTGATCACATGGCTGTTCCAGTCGAGCATCGCGTCCGTCCTCTTGATGGCCACGCTCGCCGGGCGCGGCCTCATCACGCCCGAACTTGGCGTCGTGCTGGTCCTGGGCGTCAATCTCGGCTCCTCGGTCATCGCTCCGATGCTCACCCGCAACGCCGAGCCCGGCGTCCGCGTCGTGCCCGTCGGCAACCTTTTGATGCGCGGCGTCGGCTCCGTCGTCATGCTCATACTTTTCATGAGCTTCCGGCCGGACGTTGCCTTCCTCGGCGCAACGGCCTCCGACCAGATCGTCAACGCGCACATCCTCTTCAACGTCATCATCCTGCTCGCCGGCCTGCCGCTGGCTGGGCTGGTCTACAAGGCGTCGGAAAAGATCGTCGCGCTCGGCGCGAAACCCGAATCGGCGGACGCCCTGCAGGTGGCCGAACTGTCGGCCCTGAACGAGGCGGCGCTGTCCAACCCCACGCAGGCGCTCGGCAACGCCACGCGCGAAGTGGTGCGCGTGTGCGAGACGGTCGAGATCATGCTGAAGCGCATCATCGAGCTTTACGAAAGCGCCGACGAAGACAAGATCAAGGCGCTGGCCGCTCTCGACGATCGTGTCGACGCCCGCCACGCGGCGATCAAGATCTATCTTGCCAAGCTCACCAGAAATCCTCTGACCGAAGATCAGGCCCTGCGCTGTCAGGAACTCATCGGCGCTTGCGTCAAGCTGGAGCAGGTCGGCGACATCATCGTGCGCAACATGCTGGTCCACGTTCAGAAGAAGCTTGCAAAGGGCCTCGAATTCACGCCGGAAGGCTGGCAGGAACTCTGCGCCTTCCACGCCTCGGTGCTCGCCAACGCCCGCCTGTCCTTCAACGTGCTGGTTTCGCGGGATTCCGAAACGGCGCGCCAGCTCGTGCTGGAAAAGGACCGCCTGCGCGACTTCGAGAAGGAAACCAGCCAGAAGCATTTCCTGCGCCTGCGCGACGGCACGCCGAAGTCGATCGAGACCAGCTCCATCCACCTCGACACCATCCGCGACCTCAAGCAGATCAACTCGCTGCTCGCTTCGATGGCCTATCCGGTGCTGGAAGAGCACGGCCTGCTGTCCGGCTCGCGCCTCAAGGCAAGCTGAACCTCCGCCCAAGAAATCTGATTCTGCGTGAAGAATTTTCGGATTGCCCGCCTCGGGCATCCGTGGTTTGACACGCCCTCCCAAGAGGTGCCCATGCCGCTACCGCTGATTGCCCTGTTCATCGCGGCCTTCGCGTTCGGAACCACCGAATTCGTCATTGCCGGCGTGCTGCCGCAGGTCGCGCACGGCCTCGGCGTATCGGTTCCGTCCGCCGGCTATCTGGTCTCCGGCTATGCGCTGGGCATCGCCATTGGCGGGCCGCTGCTCACGCTCGCCACGCATCGCCTTTCGCGCAAAACTCTGCTTCTCGGACTGACGATCCTGTTCACGCTCGGTCAGGTCGCCTGCGCGCTTGCCCCCGACTTTACCTCCATGCTGGCGCTGCGTGTTGCGATTGCCGTTGGGCACGGCGCTTATTTCGGCGTCGCCATGGTCGTGGCCGTCGGGCTGGTGCGGGAAGATCAGCGCGGCATGGCGGTAGCGCTTATCCTTGCTGGTCTCACCGTCTCCAACGTCATCGGCGTTCCGGCAGGTACCGCCATCGGTAACATCTGGGGTTGGCGCGCCACCTTCTGGGTCATGGGCGGCCTTGGTGTCTTTGCCATCGCCACCATTGCCGCCCTCGTTCCGGCAACAACCGGAGCTTCCGATCGCAAGGCCGGCCTGCTCCATGAGGTGCGCGCGCTCGGGCGTCAGCAGGTGTGGACCTCGCTCATCATCATGTTGATGCTGATGATCGGCCAGTTCGGGCCATTCACCTACATCGCGCCGATGTTGCAGGAAGTCACCGGCTTGAGCGAGGCCTGGGTGCCGTGGGTGCTCCTCCTCAACGGCGTCGGCGCAACCATCGGCGTCTTCATCGGCGGGCGCCTCG
>MKRZ01000101.1:0-11424 GCA_001897075.1 Mesorhizobium sp. 61-13
TATGTGCTGCGCGGCCCGGATGGTGCTGAAGCTGAAATGACCTTCACCAAGATCGGCGAAAAGCAGTTCATCATCGACCATACCGAAGTGCCGGATGCCTTTCGTGGCCAAGGTGCCGGGCTGAGGCTGGTGACGAAGGCGGTCGAGGACGCGCGCGCTTCCGGCAAGAAGATCATTCCGCTGTGTCCGTTCGCCGCGGCGCAGTTCCGCCGTCATCCGGAATGGGCCGACGTGCTCAAGCCGTAAAGCTGAACTGGCCCTGCGGTCTCCGCTTCTTATATTTATGCCAGGCAATTTCGGTCGAGGTCGCGAATGGATGCGCATGTCGATATCCGCAAGGAAGAACGTGAGGGCAGAGGCCGCTACGTGCTGGCGATGCCGGGCGGCGAAGAAGCCTACCTGACCTTCGTGCGCTCCAGCCCATCGCATATCGTGATCGACTACAGCTTCGTGCCGCCGTCGGCGCGAGGGCGCGGCGTGGCGGCCAGGCTCGTTGCCTACGCCGTTCAGGATGCGCGCGATACCGGAACAAGGATTACGCCCGTGTGCGGTTATGTTGCCGCCGAGTTTCGCCGACATGGCGAGTGGGCCGACGTGCTGGCGCGCTAATTTGGCAGCCGGCAGGTTGCCCTTCCGCTGGCGTCCTCACACCGCCGACGAACACGGCTCTGGCCTGTCTCCCACCGTTTCTTAAGGTGTTTTGGCTAGACAAGGGCAGTTTTGCGCAAACACGGAGACGGACAGGGTGCGCTTTTCCGCGGCCACGACTGCCGACCGGATTTTGCCGCAGCGCCTTGCGTCGCGCATGCGCCCGTTGCTTGTGCGCGTGGACGACATTCTTTTCAGCGCGGACGAACGCGGCGAAGCCGGACGGATGTCGCTGATCGCCTTTGCGGTCCGTGTCGTGAGCGCGGCCATCGCCTTCATCAGCCAGGTTATGATGGCCCGCTGGATGGGCAGCTTCGAGTACGGCATCTTCGTACTGGTGTGGGTGACGATGCTGATCATCGGCAGCATTTCCTGCCTCGGCTTCAGCACATCGGTTATCCGCTTCATCCCGGAATTTCGCGAGCGGGCGATGCTGGAAGAACTGCGTGGCATCGTCTTGTCCAGCCGCTACTTCGTTCTTGCCGCCTCAACGGTCATAGCGGGTGTTGGCGCACTCGGCGTCTGGCTGTTTTCGCCGTGGATGGAAGACTACTATTTCGTTCCATTCCTGCTCGGCATCTTCTGCATTCCGATGATTGCCTTGACCGACCTGATGCAAGGCATGTCGCGCGCCTATTCTTGGGCATTGTCGGCGCTATTTCCGACCTTCATCACGCGGCCGATCCTGATCCTCGTGTTCATGGCGCTGGCGATCTGGTTTGGATTCCCGGCTGATGCAAAGACGGCAATCCTGTCAGCGATCGCGGCGACATACCTGACTGCGGTGTTGCAACTGGCCAGCTTGACGGCGCGGCTGGATACCTTGATCCAGGCCGGGCCGATGAAGGTGAATTTGCGCTACTGGCTTGCCGTCTCGCTGCCGATTTTCCTGGTCGATGGATTCTTTTACCTTTTGACCAATGCCGATGTGCTGATGGTTGGTCTCTATCTCGATCCCGATCAGGTCGCGGTCTACTTCGCCACGGTCAAGACGCTGGCGCTGGTGCATTTCGTCTATTTCGCAGTGAAGGCGGGGGTGGCGCAGCGCTATGCCCAATTCACGCATGGCGGCGATACCGACAGGCTGGCTGGCTTTGCCCGTGAAACGGTGTCGTGGACATTCTGGCCTTCGCTGGCGATGGCGGCGGTCGTGCTGATACTAGGCGAGCCCATGCTGGCGCTGTTCGGCGAGGAGTTCGTGGATGGCTATCCACTGCTGTTCGTGCTCGTCGTCGGCGTGGTGGCGCGCGCATCGGTCGGCCCATGCGAGAGCCTGCTCACCATGAGCGGCAACCAGAATGTCTGCGCCTTCGTCAACGCCACGACGCTGGCCTTCAACATCGGCCTCAACATGCTCCTCTTGCCGCTGTTCGGGCTATGGGGCGCGGCCTTCGCCACCGCGCTCGCGATGGTCTTCGAAGCCGTGGCGCTTTCGTTCACGGTATGGCGGCGGCTTGGCATCGTGATGTCGATCTTCATTCCGGTTCGGAGCGCTGTCTGATGGCCGCTGTTCCGTTGATCCAGGAAACCAGCGGCGGGCCTGCCGGCGCGATGGTGTCCGGGCTTGCCGGACTGGCGCGTGACCCGGCTGAACTTGCCGAGATCGAACTGCTTGCCAGCGGAAGGCCCGAGCGGCGGCTGGCGATCTATCCGGCTTCGGCGGGGTTCGATCTCGTCGAAGAACTCGACCATCTGTGTGTGCGGACCGTCGAGCCGAACATCTTCTTCAATCCGCGGTTCCTGGCCCCGGCCATGCCACGGCTGGAGGATCGCGAGGTGCGGCTAGCCGTCATTCGCGATGGCGATGAATACCGCTCGCGGCTGCGGCTTCTGGTGCCGTTTTCCGTTGAGCGCTCAACCGTGCCGCTTGGTCAATCGATCATGCGGACGTGGTCGAACCCGTTCGGGCCGACCGGCACCCCGCTTATAGATCGCGACGACCCGCTGGGCGTCCTGGAAGACTTCCTCGACATGATGTCGCGACCGCATCTGAAGCTGCCGAAGGTGCTTGTACTGCCCGATCTATGGCTTGACGGCGCAATGGCGAGCCTGCTCATGGGCGTCGCCGAAGCGCGCCATCTCACCTTGGTGACCACCGACATGGTGGAGCGCCCGGTGCTGGAGAGCGATCTCGAAGGTGACGCCTATCTCAAGGCTTCGCTGCGTTCCCACCACTATCGCGAGTTTCGCCGGCTGTGGCGCAGGCTCGCCGATACAGGCACGCTGGAACATAGCGTTGCGCGAAGCGCGCAAGAGATCCGCGAGGCAACAGAAAGCTTTCTCGCGCTGGAAGCGGATGGCTGGAAGGGCCGCGAGCGCACGGCGATGGCGATCGACCGGTTCCAGGCGCCCTTTGCTCGCGAGGCTGTGCATCGGCTGGCCGAACTGGACATGTGCCGTATCCACACATTGTCGCTCGATGGACGCACGATCGCCAGCCTGATCGTGTTTATCGAGCAGGGCGTCGCCTATACGTGGAAGACTGCCTATGACGAGAGCCTGGCCGCTTTTTCGCCCGGCACGCTTTTGATGATCGAGGTGACGAAACAGCATCTCGAAGATCCCAACATCGTCTTCACCGATTCCTGCGCGGTGCCGGACCACCCGGTGATGAGCCGCCTGTGGTCGGAGCGCAAGACGGTCGGAACCTTTGTCATCGGCTTGTCGCCGGATGCCGACAGGGCGGCGCGGCAGGCCGCTTCTCAACTGCACCTCTACCGGGAGACGCGCAACATGGCGAAGGTGTTGCGTAATCGCGTACGTGGCCTTCTCAACCGGCGGTAGCGGCGATGCGCCATATACATCCGACGTTATCCGTACGGAAACCATTGTCTGTTATGGCAAGGACAAACATGCGGCTCTGGTCGTCATGATTGACTTGAAGTGGGGGAACAAATGACGCTGGTGAATGCCGCCGCACCTTTTGAGGTGCCGCGTTCGGACCATGCATACAAGTGGTCCATCAGGCTGGTTTGGGCTACTGGACTATATGTTGCGATAGCGTTTTGTTTCTGGCCGGGGTCGTTTCTGACACTGAGCCAAATGTACGGCATGAAGTTCGCGGTCAACGTGCCTATCCTGTTGACGCTCGGAATCTTTTCAGCCGGGCTCATCTACGGCGGTTCCGAGCCGACGCGCTACGCCATCAACATGCTGACCCAGCGCTGGCGGCTTTATGGGCCTGTGTTCTTTTTCTTCTTCCTCGGCCTGACAGCCTTTTCCACCTACAAGACGGCCATTCCCTCGGTGGTGCCATTCTATGCCGATCCCTGGCTCGCCAGCCTGGACGAATGGCTGCATGGCACCCAGCCTTGGCAACTGGCTCACTGGTACGACAGCGATATATTCGGGCTTGTCATCTTCGAAAGCTACAAGAAGGTCTGGTTTGGCCTGTGGTTCGGGACGGTGCTTTTCGTTGCGATGTGGCCACGGCATATCGAACGGATCAGATATCTGTGGGCGCTGCTTCTGACATTCGCGATCATCGGAAGCATGCTTGCCATGGGATTGTCTTCGGTCGGCCCGATTTTCTACGATCAGATCCTTGGCGGCGATCGTTTCCGCGACCTGCAGCTGGCTCTCGACAACCAGGAATACAGCTACCGTATCCGAGAATATTCGGACTATCTCTTGTTGCTCTATCGGGCGGACAAGACAGATCTCGGCAGCGGCATTTCGGCAATGCCGAGCGTTCATGTAGCACTGGTGGTGCTCAACGCCTATTTCCTGTCGTCGCTCAACCGCTGGCTTGGTGCATTTGGCTGGGCCTATGCCGCGTTCATACTGTTCAGCTCGGTCTATACCGGGATGCACTACGCGATGGACGGTTATATGTCGATTGCCGTGGTCTCGCTGATCTGGTGGCTGACGGGACGCTTCATCCTTCGACCCGCATTGGCCGCAGACCGAGACGCTTGATGTGCATGGGCATGGCGTGAGCCTGCCCCTTAGCGCAGGATATCCGAGAGCTTGTTCGGCTTCTTGTCACCGAGGCTGAGGTCGAGCCCGGCGAGAAGATCAGCCAGATGGCTTTTCATCAATTCCGAAGCTTCGCTCGCGCGATGCGCTTCGATCGCATCGACCAGTTCGTTGTGCGCATGGGTGTGGCAGGTGGTTTCGCGCCTGGACCAGTAGAGCGTGATGATGAGCGAGGAATGGGAGACGAGATCGCGCACAATGTTGATGAGTGCCGACTGGTCGGCGATTTCGGCTAGACCGACGTGGAAACGGGCTGACAGGATGATGGCTTCGCTGTCACGGCCAGCGTGCAGCGCCTCGTGCTCTTCCTTCAGATGCTGGCGCAGCAGCGCGATGTCCTCGGGCTTCGCGCGCATCGCGGCGATGGCTGCAACCTCGGCCTCGATCAGCGCGCGCGCCTGGAAGACGTCAAGCGCTTCCTTCTTCGACGGGTGCGCGACGAACGCCCCGCGATTGGGCTCGAGGCGGACAAGGCGCTCATGCGACAGGGCCTGGAGCGCGGCGCGCACGACGGTACGGCTGACCGAATAGATGGCCGCAAGCTCGTCTTCCGGCAGCTTGGTGCCCGGCATAAGGCGACGGCCGATGATGGCATCCTTTAGGCCTTGATGGAGGCTGGTCCAGCGCGACGCCGGTTTTTCCCCTTCATCAACCGGCCTTAATACAGTCAGCATACTTTTCTTTTTCCGGCGATAGCTCTTTGGCTCCCCACCGATATGGGATTGCAAACCCGCCAAACCAACCAAAATCAGCCTGAAATCTCACATTGCCCGCATATCGGTCAATCCCTCCAATTTGTGCAGAAAGCTGGAGGAAAAGGCGGTTCGGTTCGATTTCTCCCTATCAAGGCCGGCTATGCCGCTGAACTGTCCTTGATATGTCCGGACGGGGATAGCGGTGCATAAAAGCCGGCGAAACGCTTGGCGAGTGGGGCAGCGTAGCTTCCAACCTTCGAAGTTTTGAGGCCAAGCATGTGCAGCGATTCCGCAAGCTTGACCGCGCAGACCACGCCATCCAGCACCGGAACGCCATGCTGGTGGGCGAGTTGGTTGGCAAGATCGGCCATGCCTGCGCATCCGAGAACGATGGCTTCGGCCTTGTCTTCATGCAGGGCGCGGGCGATCTCGTCGGAGATCTTGTGGCGGGCGTCCGAATCCGTTTTCTCCAGATCGAGCACGGGAACGTCGGAAGCCCTGACCTTGGCGCAGCGCGAGGATAGCCCGTACTTGACCAGATTGTGCTCGATGGCAGGAACGGAGCGAGCAAGCGTGGTGACGACGCTGAACTTGCCGGAAATCAGGCTGGCCATGTGGAAGGCGGCTTCGCCGATGCCGATGACAGGTGCTTCCGTGGCGCAGCGCGCGGCATCGAGGCCGGTGTCGTCAAAGCAACCGATGACATAGGCATCCATACCGGGGTTTTTGTGCATTTCGGCGATGATGCCCGGGATGGCGAACACCTCGTCGAAATAGCCTTCGATGCTGGGCGGGCCGTCATCAGGATTGACCGCCTGAACCTCCGTGCCGGCACCGGCCGCCAAGGAAGCGGCCTTGCCGATCTTGCCGGTCATGGACCTGGTGGTGTTCGGATTGATGACAAGGATACGCATAAGATATTCCTAGACCTCGCCGCCGAGGTAGAGCTGCTTGACGCGCTCGTCCGTCAGCATTTCGAAGGAGTTTCCACTGAGTGCGACAGAACCGGTTGTCAGCGCATAGGCGCGCTGCGAAATGCGCAGCGCCATGCGCGAGTTCTGTTCGACGAGGAGGACGCTCACCTTCTCGTCGCGGTTGATGGCGACGATCGAGCGGGCAATGTCCTGGACCAGTTTCGGCGCAACACCGAGCGACGGCTCGTCCAGGAGCAGAAGCTTGGGCTTGGCCATCAGGGCGCGACCGATGACCAGCATCTGCTGTTCGCCGCCGCTCATCGTTCCTGCCTGCTGGGAATAGCGTTCCTTCAGCCGAGGAAAGCGCGTCATCACCATTTCAAGGCTCTGGGCGATCTCTCCCTTGTCGGTGCGGGTAAAGGCCCCCATCAAAAGGTTGTCGCGAACCGTCATGTAAGGGAACACGCGGCGGCCTTCGGGCACCATCGAGATGCCCATGCGCACGATCTCGTCGGGGCCTGCGCCATCTATGCGCTTGCCGTTGAAATGGATCGTGCCTTTGCGCGGCTTCTTCAAGCCGGTGATGGCGCGAAGGATCGATGACTTGCCGGCGCCGTTGGCACCGATCAGTGCGACCGTCTCACCTTCGTTGACCTCCAGCGACACGCCCTTCAGCGCGTAGACGTGGTCGTAGTAGAGTTCGACATCGTCGAATTTGAGCAGTTTTTCCATGGCCTACAACCCGATCGATTCGTCTTCGGCGCCGAGATAGGCTTCGATGACTTTGGGGTTTTGCTGGATTTCCAAAGGCGTGCCCTCGGCAATCTTCTGGCCGAAGTTCAGCACCACGATGCGGTCGGAGATGTTCATCACCGCGGGCATGTCGTGTTCCACCAGAAGCACGGTGATGCCGCGATCCCGCACCTTGCGCACCATCTCCACGGCCTTTTTTGTCTCGTCGTGGTTCATGCCGGCGAAGGGCTCGTCGAGCAGGAGCACCGTCGGATTGGTGGCAAGGCCGATGGCGATGCCAAGCGCCCTCAGATGGCCGTGCGGCAAGGTAGAAGCCACTTCGCTGCCCAGTTCGCCAAGGCCAAGGAAGTTGATGATCTCGTCCGCCGAGCGTCCAAACTCTTCCTGGTCGCGGCGGGCCGTGGCACTGCCGAAATAGAAGCCGGCGAGGCTGGCATTGGAGCGCAAGTGATGTGCGGTAATGACGTTGTCGCGCACCGTCATGCCCTTGAAGATGGTGGTTTCCTGGAACGTGCGCACCACGCCCTTGCGCGCCACGATATGCGCGGCAAGGCCGGAGATGCGTTCGCCCTTGAAGCGGACCTCGCCTTCGGTTGGGCGAAGGAACGAGGAGATGAGCTTGAACAGCGTGGACTTGCCCGCGCCGTTCGGCCCGATCACCGAAAGGATTTCCCGGTCGCGCACGGTGAAGGAGACATCGTTGACCGCCACCAGGCCGCCGAAACGCTTGGTCACTTTCGAAATGGTGAGAATGTCAGTCATCGACCCGCTCCCTTCGCCTTACTGGAGAACCTGAGGCTCAACAGCCCGTTGGGCAGCAGGAGCATCAGCGCGATGAGGATCGCGGAGAAGATGAGCAACTGGAACTCACCGGTCTGGAACAGCACGTCCCAGCCGAAGTACAGCACGAAGGTGCCGAGGATCGGTCCGAACACGTAGCTCAAGCCGCCGAGGAAGCAGTTCAGCATGAAGTTGACTGAGTCCGCCACGGTGAAGCTCGAAGGGTAGATCGACTGCGAGATGGCCGCGAACATCGCTCCGCCGACACCACCAAGGAAGGAGGAGATCGCATAGGCGAGGACGCGCAGATAAGTGATGTTCACGCCGATCGAAGACGCCAGTTCCTCGTTCTGCTGCAGAGACTGGCAGAGCTGCCCGATGCGGGAGTTCTTCAGCCGGTAAAGGCCGGCAAAGCACAGCGCCATCAGAATTACCGAGACGATGTAGAAGGCCAGCCGAGGGTTGGTGAGCGTGGCAAAGTCTGGCAGCAGCGTGACGCCGAACAGGCTGATGCCGCCGGGCTGCGGAATGCTGACGATGCCCTTGGCACCGTTGGTGATCGGAAGCGCCAGCGCCAGAAGGCGCACCACTTCCGTCAAGACCAGCGTGACCATGGCGAAATAGACGCCGCGCAATCGCAGGATCGGCAGGCCGATCAGGATACTGGCTGCAGCACAGAATATGCCTGCCAATGGCAGGGTGAGCCAGAACGATACCCCGTAGGCGGTGACCAGGATTGCCGAGACGTATCCACCCATCAAGGCATAGGCGCCCTGACCGATGTTGATGCGTCCGATGTAGAAGGTGATCCAGACGCCGGCGCTGATGATGCTGAGCAGCGCCACGGAGGTCAGCGTGTAGTAGAGGTCTTCGCGACCGCTGGCGCCGATCGCCAGCGGCACCACGATGAGGAGGACCAGCAGGAACGCGCCTGCGAGGAGGGCTTTTGTCGTCATGGTCATGGCCTCAACCCCACGGCTTGCCCATCAGCCCGTTCGGGCGGATGCTGAGGAACACCATCAGGAGAGCGAAGATCACCAGGTAGGTGATGTCGCCATATTCGCGCAGGACGGTCAGGCCGACCGATTCCATCATGCCAAGGATGAAGCCGCCGGCGATTGCGCCGCCGACAACGCCCGCGCCGCCGATCATGACCATGAGGAAGGCCTTGATCGAGATCGGGCCGCCAATGCCTGAATTGACGCCGGTGATGGTGACAAGCAGGCCGCCGACCGCACCGGCCAGAAGCGCGCCGAGGGCAAAGCCGATCATCGAGTAGCGATCGACTTTTACGCCCATCAACTGGGCGGCGACGCGGTCCTGGGCGAGTGCCCGCATGGCGCGTCCGGGCTTGCTGTACTGCATGTAAAGGACGAAGGCGGCGATCATGGCGAGCGCGACAATGCCGACGACCATACGGTCATAAGGCATGATCAGGCCGTCGGACACGAAGACGCCGCTGACGATCTTGGGCACGCCGCGCTGCTTTTCGCCAAAGGCAAGCAGGATGACCGCGTCGAGGAAGAAAGCGACCGCCGCTGCAAGCAGCATGGTGCTTTCCTCCCGCTCGCTTCGTCGCACGACCGGGCGAAACAGGAATTTTTCGATCAGCGCACCTACTACGCCAAGCGTGATGCTGGCGGCTGCGAGCGCGACTGGAAACGGCAGGCCCAGCTGCCCGTAGATGGCGTAGGTGACGAAGCCGCCAAGCACATACATCTGCCCGTGGGCAAAGTTGAGCACGTTCATCAGCGCGAAGATCAAGGTTAGACCGAGCGCGATAAGTGCGTACTGGGCTCCGAGATAAAGCCCGTTGGCAATTACCTGTTCCATGATTTCGAATCCGGTTCGGGAAGAGAACTGGGCCAAGTCCCAGGTCTCGAAAACTCTAAGGTGCAACCAGCAGAAATGACATGTGGTGTTGCACTTGATCGCACTCTTGAACGCTGCGCCCGCGCATGTCTTTTGCCCTTGCAGTGGGCGTACTGGCAATCAGGTCCCGCTTTGGAGCGCCCCGATCCTAAGGGTGGCGACGCTCCAAAGCAGTGTTGCGCAACATTTCTGCCGAAACCGATGCAGGCTTCGGCAACGGTCGATCAGTCGACTTCGCCGACGAACAGGGTCTCGAACTTGCCGTCCTTGAATTCGGTCACCACCATCGGCACCGAAATCTGGCGCTTCTGGGTGAACGACGTCTGGCCGACATACTTCAACGTGCCTTCCTTCACGAAAGGATTGGGCGCGGAGAAGGTGTCCATCGTCTTCTTGTATTCCTCGACATTGTCGATCGCAGCCGGGTTGGCCTTCAGCGTTTCAACGATGTAGTCGAGGGCATAGACCTTGGTGTTGGACTCGTCGTTGTACTCGCCATATTTCTTCGTATAGCGGTCGATGAACTCGTCCATTTCCGCCGACCTGATTTCCGGGGTCGAGGCGCCGCCGACCGAGATGAAGCCGTTGGCAAGCTCGCCGGCACCTTCCTGAAGCACGGTGGCGTCCTGTGCCGTTTCAGCCGAAATCAGTCCTTCATAGCCAAGCTCGCGCGCCGCACGAATGAGCAGGGGCGCGTTGGCCGGAGCAACGCCCGAAAGTACGAGCAGGTCCGGCTTCTGCTGGACAATCGGCGTCATCACAGGCGTGAAGTCGCGGGTGTCGTTCGGGTAGGTGTCGTTCTGCGCGACGATTTCCAGCCCAAGCGCCTTGGCAGCTTCGACACCGCCGTCGCGCTGGCTGAGCGGGTCGGATTCATTGGCGGCAACAAAGGCGATCTTCTTAACGCCCTTGTTTTCCTTGAGGTACTTATAGATCGCGGGGGCGGACTGGTAGTTGGCGACCATGCCCAGAACGGCATTCGAGGCCGGCGGGGTATAGAGCGCCTTGGGGAATGCATACGGGAAGTAGATGATCCCCTTGCTTTCCGCTACCGGGCGGACGGCGGCCGCGCCGTCATCGACGTTCGGGCCTACGACGTAATGAATGCCTTCCTGCGCCATCTTTTCCATGCCGGCGATTGCGCGCTTCGGGTCTTTCTGGTCGTCGAAGGTGACCAGTTCGATGTTGTAGGTGTCGTCGCCGATCTTGACGCCGCCCTTTTCATTGATCCAGTCGGCGCGAACCTGCATGGAGCGAACATTCGATGTTCCCCAGGCTGCGGCCGGACCGCTGGTCACGCCAACGAAACCGATCTTGAGGGTCTTGTTTTCGGCGTGGGCCGAAGAGAGAGCGCCGACAATGGCAAGTGTGGAGGCAGCGCCGAGTGCCAGAGACTTCAAAGCAGTGCGTCTGTTAATCATTTCACTCCCCTTTTTATGATCGCGCTTTTATCGGCTCTATGGCTGCGCGAGTGACGTAACGAAAACACGGGTATACATTTCTGTCAACATATCACTGGTAGTTTTGTATACAAAATATTTGGCGGTGGAATTCGCCCGATTTTCGCTCGACGAATCTGTCAGTTCATCGAACTTGGTTGGCTTGGCCAGTGTTCATTTGGAGCGCTTTGCGATACTCGATTGAGAAGGGGAATTCGCACGCGAAACAAGTGCGGGGAGCTTGATGAGGGCTTTCATTGCAAAGCTGGTGGCAGCGGTCGTCCTGCTGTTCGCACGCGCGGTAACCGCTGTCAGGGCCATCTGGGATGAAAGCGGTTTGCCACG
>MKRZ01000101.1:11430-25791 GCA_001897075.1 Mesorhizobium sp. 61-13
GGCCGTCTATTTCGCCAACCATTCCAGCCATGGTGATTTCATCCTGATATGGGCAGTGCTGCCTCCGCGCCTGCGCCGACGGGTAAGGCCGGTCGCCGGAGCCGACTACTGGCTCAAGTCCAAGCTGAGGAGCTTCATCGGCAAGGATGTTTTCAACGCAGTGCTGATCCAGCGCGTGCGCGACGAGCGCGAGGACGACCCGGTAACAATCATGGCCAAGGCGCTGGGTGGCGGTGCGTCGCTGATCTTCTTTCCAGAGGGTACCCGCAACCAGACGGACGTGCCTCTGCAACCCTTCAAGTCCGGCCTGTTTCATCTGGCGACTGCATGCCCGAACGTGGATCTGGTGCCGGTGTGGATCGCCAATCTCAACCGGGTGATGCCGAAAGGCGAGTTCGTGCCGATTCCGTTGATCTGCACTGTAACTTTCGGCGCGCCGACACGCCTTGGCATTGGCGAAAGCAAGGAAGCGTTTCTGGCGCGGGCGCAGGCGGCACTGCTTGAGCTTGCCCCCAAACAGGCGGGTGGTTGAAGATGAGCGCAACCCAGTCGGACATGCTTCTGCTTCTGCTCGGCATAGCCGGTGTCCTGCTTGTCGCCTCGCTCGCCGGTTACATCCTGCAGCAGAAGCTGTCGCCGGAAGGTTCGAACGCGGCGATTGAAAACCTGAATGCACGCATCAAGGCGTGGTGGGTGATGGCGATCCTGATCGCGATTGCCTTTGTTGCCGGGCGTATCGGCGTGCTTTTGCTGTTTGCGTTCTGCTCGTTTGCGGCGCTGCGTGAATTCGTGACGCTCACCAATACGCGGCGTGCCGACCACTGGGCGCTTGCCACCGCCTTCTTCATAGTCCTGCCGGCCCAATATGTGCTGTTGTGGACCGAGAACTACGGGATATTCTCGATCTTCATACCGGTCTATGCGTTCCTTTTGATGCCGATCATCGCGGTGGTCCGCGGCGATACGCAGCACTTTCTGGTGCGCATAGCGGAGGTGCAATGGGCGTTGATGATCTGCGTCTTCTGCGCCTCGCACGTGCCGGCATTGCTGACGTTACAGATCCCCGGCTACGAAGGTCGCGCCGTGCTGTTGATCGCATTCCTGGTCATCGTGGTTCAGTCGAGCGACGTGCTTCAATATGTGTGGGGCAAGCTGTTCGGGCGGACCAAGATCGCGCCCAACCTTTCGCCTTCCAAGACCGTGGAAGGGTTCGTCGGCGGTGTCGCCAGTGCAACGCTGGTGGGAGCGGCATTGTGGTGGATCACCCCATTCACGCCGGTCCAGGCCGGGCTGATGGCCCTTCTCATTACCATGATGGGCTTCTTCGGAGGGCTGGTGATGTCGGCCATCAAGCGGGATCGCGGCATCAAGGACTGGGGGCATCTCATTGCGGGCCATGGCGGCCTGATCGACCGGCTGGATTCCGTGGTCTTTTCAGCGCCGATCTTCTTTCACCTCACCCGTTACTGGTGGTCGGCTTCGTGATCGAAAGGCTGCGCGCCCTTGCCGGCAGCGGCGTTGTCCATGTCGCCTTCGCCTTCGTGGCGATGGGCGGCTGGGCCGTATTCGCCAACTTTTCGCATCCGATGCCGAAGCCGCTTCTGGCAGGGCTGGTCCAAGGCACAATTTCGGCCGTCCTGACGCTTGGCCTTAAGTCCATCATCGATAAGCTGTCGGACGTATTCAAGGGAAGTTTGCGCCTTTGGGCGCCACCCCTGGTTGCGTGTCTTGCGACGTCGGGCATTCTTGTCGCCCTGCATGCGCTGAGCGGAACACCGGAAATACTGCGCACCATCGCGGTGCCCCTTGCCGTTTCCACGACATATGCAGCGACCTACAATTACGCCAGATTGCGAGGTGGAAGGGAGAGCCATGGGAGAAGGTGACCGCAGGCCATTGGCAAGCCGGAACACACAATGGGCGCGGGCGCTTGCCGGGCGCATGGCTGCGCTATCGGTCACGCCGAATGCGATTTCTCAGGCAAGCATGGTGATGGCAGCACTTGCTGGCGCGGCCTTCTGGGTAGGGGGCGAAAGCAGCGGTGGTGCGCGCAGCCTGCTTTTGATCGCGGCGGCGGCGTTTTGCCAGTTGCGCCTGCTTTGCAATCTGCTTGACGGCATGGTGGCCGTGGAGGGCGGTAAGGGCGAAGCCGACGGGCCGTTCTGGAACGAGTTTCCAGACAGGGTCGCGGACGTGATGATCCTGGCAGGTTTGGGGTGCGGGATCGGGATGCCGGCTCTCGGCTGGGCAGCGGCTGCCTTCGCACTGATGACCGCATATGTGCGGGAACTTGGCCGGGCAAACGGAGCGCCGAGCGACTTCTCCGGACCGATGGCAAAGCAGCATCGCATGGCGTTGGTGACGGCAGCGGCCCTGCTGTCGTCAGTCGAATTTCTGTGGAATGGCGACGGCCAGATCCTGATGCTGGCGCTGTGGATCATCGTGATTGGCGCCGGCTTGACCGCGCTTCGCCGCGCCTATCGGCAGATCGGCTGGTTGAGGTCAAATCGTGCCAGCTAGAGCTTAAGGTTATCGATAGAGGTCGACCCGGCTTGGCCACTGCCAAGCCGGGTCATTTGCCTAAAGTTCAGGGCAGCGTCACGGATTGCCGATCTGTGCTCCGCCGAGACTTGCGCCAACACCTTGAGAGCTGGCGCTGACACCGAGGCCATCGCGCCCGCCGACACCAATGCCTAGCCCGTCGCTGTTGTTGCTGCCTGCGCCTCGCCCGCCGATGTCAGCATTTATGCCTCCGGTGTTGCTGGTGGCGGCATCACGCCCAATGCCGACATTCAAACCGCCGGTATTTCTCGAGGCTGCTGTCGTCCCAAGACCTGCATTTATGCCGCTGGAGTTCTGGGAGGCGGCGTTGCCGCCAAGTCCAAGGTTCAAGCCTCCCGTGTTGTTTTGGCTGGCGCCGCCAATGCCGACATTGACACCGCCAGGGGAAGAAGTGGTGCTCGAAGCTCCGCCCGGAGCGTTCGATCTGCCCGGTGTTGCATTGGCAGTCTTGCTCGCCGAAAGTGGTAGCGTACACCCATTTTCCAAAATATTCATAAGTTGTGCGCGCGAAAGCGAGCTGGCCGGAAGACTGCAAACGTCTGCGTGTGAATAGGCCGTACCCATCAGAACCAGTGTAAAAGCCAGTCCTGTTCTGCGACCTGCCTCTTTGATTACCTGAGTGAACATGGCACTTTTCTCTCATGTTGATGATCTGAAAGTAACGTCATGCTGACGGCAAGGTTTCGGTTGCGGTTCTTAAAGGGCTAACAAAAGGTTAATGGCGTTGGCTTGGCGACGGCGCTGCGCCGGCGACAGCGCTCGATGCTTGCCGAGAACAGCCAAGATTGCCGGGCGCGTCTGCCGACGATGTCAGGAAAACCGGGGGCCGATGCTCTATCAAGAGTCGGTTGGTGCCCCTAGCCGGGATCGAACCAGCACTCCTTGCGGAACTCGATTTTGAGTCGAGCGCGTCTACCAATTCCGCCATAGGGGCTCGGACCCTGAGGTCACGATGGGCGCGGACTATACGGCCCAAGGGGGGTTCGTCAACAGCCCAGTTCGCTATTTCCAAAGATGGGGCAAAACACCATCTGTCGGTTTCGTGACCAAGCCGTCATTGTGCCGCCACGAATCTCTTCCTATTCAGGCGGCACGTAATTCGGGGGACATATGCTTCGCGGGCTTTACGACTGGACGCTGTCGCTTGCGGCAAGGAAATCCGCCGAGTGGTGGCTTGCTTTCATCGCTTTCGTCGAAAGCTCGGTATTTCTCGTTCCGGCCGACGTGCTCTACCTGCCAATGGCGCTATCGCGGCCGGAGCGGGCGTATCGCTATGCGCTGGTTGCGACGGTGGCATCAGTGCTGGGCGGCATCGCCGGCTGGTTCATTGGCCATTACGCCTACGATGCGTTCGCCAAGCCGGTGCTCGAATTCTATGGCAAGTATGACGAGTTCGAAGCGCTGCGGACCTCTTCGGGCGTCGGCTTCATCATCCTCATGCTGGTGACTTCGGGCCTGGCCCACCTGCCGCCGATCAAGGTGGTGACGATCCTGTCCGGCGTCATCGGCGTCAATCTTGTGCTGTTCATCATCCTGGCGATCGTGGCGCGTGGCGCGCGCTTCCTGTTCCTGGCCTGGCTGTTGCGCAAATATGGCGAGCCTATCCGGGAGTTTATCGAAAAGCGGCTTGGCACCATCGCTGCCGCCGCTGCCGCCGTGCTGATTTTGATCTATGCAGTCGTCAGATATGCCCACTGACGGTTGCAAACTACAAAGGCCGACAAGATGACCGACATTACCGTTTCCGACACCGCGCGCCGACCGATGCGCACAGCGCTGTTTCTTGCCGTCGCCATGGCTGCGACCGTGGGCTCGGCGCTCGGCTTCCAGTACATAGGCGGCTACATTCCCTGCAAGCTCTGCTACGAACAGCGCATCCCGTACTATGTCGGCATTCCGCTGATGGTTCTTGCCGTGTTGGCCTCGTTGATAAAGCTGCCGGCCTGGACGACGCGCGCGCTCCTGGTCATCGTCGGACTGCTGATGGTCTACGGCCTCTATCTCGGCGTCTATCATTCCGGCGTGGAATGGGCGTGGTGGCCGGGCCCGACCGATTGCACGAACGTGGCTGGTCCGGTCGATACCGGCGGCAACGGCGTACTTGATGCGCTGGACAAGTTCGTGCCGCCATCCTGCGACAAGGCGGCGCTGCGTATCCTTGGCCTGTCGCTGGCCGGCTGGAACGCCATTGCCAGCCTGATCCTGGCAGCAGTCGCGTTTCGCGGAGCGCAGTCGCGCCGCTGAGCATTCCGGAAAGCCGGGATCAAGGCTCCAGTTCGACGTCCCAATAGAGATAGTCCATCCAGCTTTCGTGCAGATGGTTGGGCGGGAACGAACGGCCGTTATTGTGAAGGTCTTGTACGGTAGGTTGGTACGGCTTCTGCAGCGGCCACATCTTGGCTTTTGCGGGCAGAAGGCCCCCCTTGCGCAGATTGCAGGGCGAGCAAGCGGCAACCACGTTATCCCACGTCGTCGCGCCGCCGCAACGCCGTGGGATGACGTGGTCGAAGGTTAAGTCCTCCGGCGTGCCGCAATACTGGCAGCGGAAGTGATCGCGCAGGAAGACGTTGAAACGGGTGAAGGCCGGATAGCGCGAAGGCTTCACATAGGTCTTGAGGCTGACCACGCTTGGAAGCTTCATGGAGAATGTCGGCGAGGAGACCGCGTGCTCGTACTCGGCGACGATGTTGACCCGGTCGAGGAACACTGCCTTGATGGCGTCCTGCCAAGACCAGAGCGACAAGGGGTAGTAGCTGAGCGGGCGGTAATCCGCGTTCAGCACCAGTGCTGGCAGCCCATCCGGAGATACGCCAACCGTCACGTTTCTGGCCTCCTTCGCCCACGCATCAACGGTGCAGATACTGTAAGCCCGACATGACAGGGATGTGAAGCGGGTTGTCCGCTGTGCGACCCCTCAAATATGCATGATTTAAGCGCTTTTTTGCGGTCACGCGGGCGGTGCGGCGTCGCGGCCCCTTGTTTCGCGGTAGTAAGACCAGAAAAGCCGCGATGCGACGCCTCGCCAGGGGCTCCATGATTCGGCCAGCTTGATCAGCGCTTTTTCACCGGGACGAGGGCTTATTTCCAGCGCATGGCCAACGGCGCTTTGCAGAGCGACATCGCGGGCAGGGAAGATGTCCGGGTGGCCGGCGGCGAACAGCAGATAGCATTCGGCGGTCCAAGGTCCGATGCCGGGAACCGCGGTCAAAATGCCAAGTGCTTCGGCAGCGTCGAGCGAGCAAAGGTGATGGAGGTCGAGGCCGTCCTCCACCGCTTGCGCGATCGCAAGCAGGCCGCGCTGCTTGGGCCGCGACAGGCCCGCTTCGCGAAATACCTGTTCTCCGGCGGCAAGCACGGCCTGTGGCGTCAGCGGATCGAGCAGATTTACCAGCCTGCCGAAAATGGCGTCGGCGCTGGCCCGCGAAACCTGCTGCGAGATGACAATGGAGGCGAGGCTCCTGAAACCCGGTTCGGACAGGCGCAACGGCACCTCGCCGGCGATGCCGCGCACCTTTTCCAATCTTGGATCAAGGCTGCAAAGCGCATCGAGCCCAAGGGCGATGTGGTCGAGGGTTTCTATGCGCTGCATGGCTTTCTTGTATCGCTCGCCCCGCCAAGGTAGCAATCGGTTCAAGTGCCACACAACCCGAAAACAACCCGCTTGCCGACACTGCCGACATTTCGCTTCGCTCCGAGCCCGAATGGCCAGTTGCATCTTGGCCATGCCTATTCGGCGCTGCTCAATCAGGCGCTGGCGAAGGCAAATGGCGGGCGCATGCTGTTGCGGATCGAAGACATCGACACGACACGTTGCACGCCTGCATTCGAGGCCAGCATCTATGAGGACCTGCGCTGGCTGGGGGTGGAATGGGAAGGGCCAGTGCGGCGGCAGTCGCAACATTTCGCCGACTATCAGCAGGCTCTCTCGCGGCTGATCGAGGATGGGCTTGTCTATCCGGCTTTCATGAGCCGTGGCGAAATCCGCGCGTTCATTGCCGAGAGCGAGAGCAGGGGACGCACATGGCCGCGCGACCCGGATGGTGCGCCGCTCTATCCTGCTGTCGATAGGGGGCTGAGCCAGAAGGAGCGCCGCAAGCGCATGGCCGATGGCGCACCCTTTGCCTGGCGTCTCGACGTGGAGGCCGCGGTTGAGCGTATCGGCATGCCGCTCACCTGGGGCGAATATTCAAACGAAGCCTTGTCAGAGACGCGGGTGGTGGAGGCCCAGCCACAGGCCTGGGGCGATGTCGTTCTGGCGCGGCGCGAAATCCCGACCAGCTATCATTTGTCGGTCGTGATCGACGACGCCTTGCAAGGGATCAGTCATGTCGTGCGCGGCATGGATCTTTATCTTGCCACCAGCATCCAGCGCCTGTTGCAGGAACTGCTCGGATTGCCGCAGCCAGACGGACGCAAGCTGTCGAAAAGCCAGCAGGACACCGGCCTTGCCGCACTTCGAAAGGCCGGTATGACACCGGTTGAAGTATGGCGCCTCGCCGGCGTCGATCCTAGCGGCGCGCCAAACCCGCCTTGATCAGCGCCAATGCCGCGAACAGCGCAAAGCCGCCGCCGAGGCCATAGGCTGTCGCAAGCTTGAGATCGGCAAAGATAAGTCCCTGGCTATTGGCCAGATAGACGGCGGTGACGAAACCGGCCGTGACCAGCAAGGCATTGCCCGTCGGCCCGAAGCCGTTTTCCCTTACCACCGCGTCGAGTATCGTTCCCGATAAAAATGCTATCGCGGCAACCGCCGTAAGGCCGATCGCCAACCCGCCCATATCCATGTCCCACATGGAAGTTCCCTTCAAGGGTTCAGCGCGCGACAGATTTGGCGGAGGATTCCGGTTCGCCTATCGCGCTCCAGAGTCTTGAATTTGCTCATGTTCCGGCTTGGGATGTGTTTGAATTGGACGGAGCATGCGCTGCTGGCGCCGGTCTGTGGCCGCCGGCCATTCAATTAGGCTTAGTATATGATTCAGCCGTTTCCTTTTGCTTGAATGCGATTGCAGCATTAGAGCGAGCGCATTAGCAAAAACTTCACCAAGGCGCGGCGACCCATCGGCATGCATGAAATCAAGAGATTTATCCCGGCGACTTTCGTCGTTTTGTGGGCAACGGGGTTCATCGGCGCGCGCTATGCCATGCCGTGGGCGGAGCCGTTCACGTTTCTTGGCACGAGGTTTGTCATCGCGGCGATCCTGTTCGTGCTGCTGATGGTGGTGCTGGGTTCGAAGAAGGCGTCGCGCAAGGAGGCGCTTAGTGCTGCCGTGGCCGGAATGCTGATGCACGGCGTCTATCTCGGCGGGGTGTTCTGGGCCATCCATCGGGGAATGCCGGCAGGACTTTCGGCCTTGATCGTCGGATTGCAACCGCTGATCACCGCGGTGATGGCCGGCAAGGTGCTGGGCGAGAAAATCTTGCCGCGCCATTGGCTGGGGTTGGCGATAGGATTTGTCGGCGTTGTCATCGTGCTATGGCCGAAGCTTGGTGCGCTTGGCAGCGGCATCACGTTCGAGACGCTTTTGGCCTCGCTTATCTCCGTCGTCGGCATGAGCGCGGGTACGGTGTGGCAAAAGCACTCCGGCTCGAACGGCGATCTCGTGACCGGTACGTTCTGGCAATATGTCGGCGGCGCCGTCGTCGTCGTGCCGGCTGCCTTCCTGCTCGAAACGCGGGAGGTCGTCGTCAACGGCGAGCTCATCTTCGCGCTCGCCTGGCTGGTGCTGGTTCTCTCGATTGGCGCCATTTTCCTGTTGATGCTCATGATCCGCGACGGCGAGATGTCGAAGGTCGGATCGCTGTTCTACCTCGTGCCCGCGGTGACGGCCGTCATGGCCTGGGCGTTGTTCGGCGAACATCTCAATTTCATCCAGATCGTCGGCATGGCGATCACGACGTTCGGGGTGGGGCTGGCGACGGCTCAGGTGCCGACGCGAGCGCGGGCTTCGAGGTAGCGGCTGATCGCAGCGTTCAGTTCACCGCCGAGAATGAAGATTGCCGAGACGATGTAGAGGAAGACGACCGCGATCATGATCGATGCCAGCCCGGCATAGGTGGTGACGTAGGATGAGAAATGGTCGAGATAGGTGGCGAATACCGTCGAGCCGACCAGCCATGCGACGAGCGTGAATATAATGCCGGGGATGATCGAGACGAAGCTGCGCTTGCCGGCAGGCAGCCAGAAATGAACTGCGATCAGGCCGCCGACAATGACTGACGAGGCGATGATGTAGCGCCACAACGTGATGGTGCCGGTGTAGGGCTTGATCCATTCCATGTAGGCCTCGGCCAGTCGGGCGAGCAGCGGTGCGAACACCAGAAGCAGGCTGATGGCGAGGAACCCGGCCGTGGCGATAAGGACAAAGCCGATGCTTTGCACCCGGCGGTAAATGATGCCGCGGTTCTCGGTGACGCGATAGGCGCGGTTAAGCGAGGTGCGCAGCGCCTCGATGCCGTTGGATGCGAAAAACGCCGCCAGAAGAACGCCATAGGTCAAGAGATCGGTGCGCTGTACGGTCAGGACGTTCAGCACTTCGCGGGCAATCGGCTTGGCGATCTGTTCAGGCCACGTGTCGAAGACGATGTGGACGGCGGTGTCGGAAAAGGCTTGCGCTCCCATGAAGCTGGCAAGCGTGGTGGCAAAAATCAGGAACGGGAACAGGGCCATCAATGCGGTGATGGCAAGGTGACTGGCCATTGCCCAGCCGTCGTCGGCATTGAAGTGTCCGAGTGCATCATAGAGCACCCGTTTCAGCGCTACGATCTTCCGCAACAATGACCCGTCCTGCAATTGTATCCCAGTCGCGAATATGGGAAGGGATTGCGACAAATAACAAGCCTTGCCGGAGCAACGATCCTGACCGCGAATGAGTTGCGCACCATCATTGTCACCGGTGCCTCATCCGGTATCGGCGCGCATTGCGCCCGTGCGTTGAAGGCCGACGGGTGGCGGGTATTTGCCACCGCGCGCAAGGAAAGCGATCTTGCCGCGCTAGAAGCCGACGGCATTGAAAGTTTTTATCTCGACTATCGCGAGCCAAAGTCGATCGAGGCTCTGGTTGCTGCCGTTCTCGAGCGAACCGGCGGACGGCTGGACGCGCTCTACAACAACGGAGCCTATGCCCAGGCGGGCGCGGTGGAAGACCTCACGGTGGATGCACTGCGCGAACAGTTCGAGGCCAATTTCTTCGGCTGGCACGATTTGACGCGCCGCGTCATTCCCGTCATGCGCGCGCAAGGCCACGGCCGGCTCGTGCATTGTTCATCGATACTCGGGCTGATGCCGGCTGGCTTGCGCGGCGCCTATTGTGCTTCGAAATATGCGGTCGAAGGACTCATGTTGTCGGCGCGGCAGGAGTTGGCCGGAAGCGGCATCCACGTTTCGTTGATCGAACCCGGACCCGTTGCGTCCAGCATCCACAAGAACGGGATGACGTGGTTCCTCAAGAATGTGGACTATGGAAACTCGGTTCATCGCGCAGGCTATCGCGCGCAACTGGAGGGGTTGCGGGCGGCGCCTTCCAAACGGCGCGCGAACCCGGAAGTCGTCTATCAGGCACTTCGCCATGCGCTTGTGTCGCGGAGCCCGCGACCGCACTATGTGGTAACGGTTCCAGCCCGAATCGGCATCCTGTTGAAGCGGCTCCTGCCGGCGCCGCTGCTCTATCGCTTGCTGGCCAGGACTACCTAGGGGCTGACCCCAAGAAACCAAAGCGGATTTTGCCCATGGCAACCTTCTTCAATATCCTTGCCGTCATTTTCATGGTGGCAGTCGTCGCGGTGTTGATCCGAGGCCTGATCAACATGATGCGAGGCGGCTCCAGCAACACTTCGAACAAGCTCATGCAGGCGCGCGTGATGCTGCAGTTCGTGGCGCTGGTGCTCATCTTGCTGGCCGTCTATTTCACGCGCAAATAGGCAGCGATATTCGAGACGAGGGGAGCGGCCTATGGTCAAGCTGAACAAGATTTATACGCGCACCGGCGACAAGGGCACGACCGGTCTCGGCAGCGGCGAGCGGCGCTTGAAATGCGACCCCCGCGTGGAGGCCTATGGCACCGTCGACGAGGCCAACGCCTGCATCGGTCTCGCGCGCGTCCACACAGCCGAAAGCCATCCCGAGATCGATGCAATGCTCGGCCGCATCCAGAACGACATGTTCGACCTTGGCGCGGACTTGTCGACGCCGGACACGGGAAAGCCGCTGGAGTACGAACCGCTGCGCATCATTGCGTCCCAGGTCGTGCGCATCGAACAGGACATCGACCTCATCAACAAGAACCTGTCGCCTCTGCGCTCTTTCGTGCTGAACGGCGGCTCGCCTGCCGCGGCTGCCCTTCATCTGGCGCGCACGGTGGCGCGCCGCGCCGAACGGGCGATGGTGGCCTTGGCGCAGGATGAAAACGAACACGTCAATGCCGAAGGCATCAAGTATATCAACCGTGTTTCCGACCTGCTTTTCGTGGCCGCGCGAGCGGTCAATGACAACGGAAACGCCGATGTGCTATGGGTTCCGGGCAAGAACCGCTGAAATCTCCAACGGATAGCGGAGGGGCAAGATGTTCATTCCGCTTCATGACTCCAACAGCCTGCACTACATCAAGCTGCAATATGTCACGATCGGCCTGATCGCGGCGAACATCATCGTCTATTTCATGACTGTGCTGGGAGGCGAGGCATTTTCCAATGCCGCCGTGCTTGGCCTCGGCTTTATCCCTTCCGTGGTGCACAACACGGCGGAGCTTTCGCCGCAGTTCGTGATCATTCCCGAGGATTTCAGCTACATTACCTATGCGTTCCTGCATGCCGATATTTTCCATCTCGGCGGCAACATGCTGTTCCTCTGGGTGTTTGGCGACAATGTCGAGGATGCGCTCGGCCATGTCCGCTATCTGATCTTCTATCTCCTGTGCGCCGCAGGCGGGGCATTGTTCCACGGCATGGTTGCGCCCGAATCGCAAGCTCCGCTGATCGGCGCGTCTGGTGCGATCGCAGGCGTCGTGGCCGCCTATCTGATCCTGCATCCGAGGGTGAAGATATGGATCCTGGCCTTTGGCCGCATTCCGCTGCGCATTCCGGCCTTCATCGTGCTGGTGTTGTGGATCGGGCTGCAATTCTTCATGTTTGCCGCAGGCGGCGAGGACCAGGTGTCGTGGGCCTGCCACATAGGCGGAATTATTTCGGGCGCGCTGCTTGTCGTCGTGATGAAACGTCGCGACGTACCGCTGCTGGATAGGGAAGTGGTGACGCCGCGTTCGGTGAAGGTTGAGCAGAAGAGCGCCGTCGAGCCGGTCGAGGCACAGCCTGCGCCACGATGGGGACGGCACTAGGACAACCGCGATTCAACCGATTAGCGAGCCTTTACGCATATTGACGTACCAGAAGCCCGCAACTAGGTTCCGCGCGCCTGCGGAAGCCTTCCCGCCACCAATAGGCGGTAGAAGACCATAATTCTGTGCGAAAATGTCGGCATTCGACAACTCTGAAGGGGCAAGCGCTGCTATAGCGCACCCGAAACATCGCAAGAGGTGAAAAGAGATGAAGGTTCTCGTCCCTGTCAAACGGGTTGTAGATGCGAATGTGAAAGTTCGGGTGAAGGCGGACGGTTCGGCCGTCGAGCTTACCAATGTGAAGATGGCGATGAACCCGTTCGACGAGATCGCCGTCGAAGAGGCGATCCGTCTCAAGGAAGCCGGCAAGGTCGAGGAGATCGTGGTGGTTTCGGTCGGGCCGCAGCAGGCTCAGGAAACGCTGCGCACCGCGCTTGCGATGGGTGCCGACCGCGCGATCCTGGTCAAGACCGACGAGGCGGTCGAGCCGCTTGGCGTTGCCAAGGTGCTGAAAGGCGTCGTGGATGCCGAACAGCCGGGCCTGGTCATTCTCGGCAAGCAGGCAATCGACGACGACTCGAACCAGACGGGCCAGATGCTGGCGGCGCTGCTGGGCTGGGCGCAAGGCACGTTCGCCTCGAAGGTGGAACTTGCTGGCGACAAGGCCAAGGTGACGCGCGAGGTCGATGGCGGCCTGCAGACGGTCGAATTGAAGATGCCGGCAATCGTCACCGTCGACCTTCGCCTGAACCAGCCGCGCTATGCATCGCTGCCCAACATCATGAAGGCGAAGAAGAAGCCGCTGGACGAGAAGTCGCCTGCCGATTTCGGCGCGGACGTGAAGCCGCGGCTGAAGGTCATCAAGACCGAGGAACCGGGTGGCCGCAAGGCTGGCGTCAAGGTCAAGACGGTGGCTGAGCTGGTGTCCAGCCTGAAGTCGGCCGGCGTGCTTTAAGGAATTTCGATGAAGCCGGCCTGCAAACGGCCGGTTTCTCCGCTTCCGGTGCTCACGTACCGAATGTACGCTCCGCTCCGGTTCTCGAACCCGACCGTTTTCGTCTCGGCCTGATCGAACTCAGGCTGCGCAAGCGGAAAAGACAGGAACGAAAGACAATGGCAATTCTCCTCATCGCCGAACATGACAATGCAAGCCTGTCCGACCAGACCGCCAAGGCGCTGTCGGCAGCCCTCAAGATCGGCTCCGACGTTGACGTGCTGGTGGCAGGCAAGGGCGCCAAGGGCGCTGCCGATGCTGCTTCCAAGCTGAAGGGCGTGCGCAAGGTTCTGCTGGCCGAGGCCGACGAACTGGCCGAGCGCCTGGCAGAGCCGCTGGCAGCACTGGTCGTTTCGCTGGCCGGTTCCTATGACACCATCGTTGCGGCAGCCACTTCGACCGGCAAGAACGTGTCGCCTCGCGTTGCGGCACTGCTCGACGTGGCGCAGGTTTCGGAGATCATCGAAGTCGTCTCGTCCGACACTTTCAAGCGGCCGATCTATGCCGGCAACGCCATCCAGACCGTGCAGTCGAGCGACGCCAAGAAGGTTGTCACGGTTCGCACGGCCTCGTTCCAGGCAGCGCCAGAAGGCGGCACCGCCCCGGTCGAGGCCATCAAGGCTGCCGCCAATCCGGGCCTGTCGACCTTTGTCGAGAACAAGCTGTCGGAAAGCGACCGTCCCGAGCTCACTTCGGCCAAGATCATCATCTCGGGTGGCCGCGCGCTCGGCTCCTCGGAGAAATTCCAGGAAGTCATCCTGCCGGTGGCCGACAAGCTCGGCGCCGCCGTCGGCGCATCCAGGGCCGCGGTCGACGCCGGCTATGCGCCGAACGACTGGCAGGTCGGCCAGACCGGCAAGGTCGTGGCGCCGGACCTCTACATCGCCTGCGGCATCTCTGGCGCCATCCAGCACCTTGCCGGCATGAAAGATTCCAAGGTCATCGTCGCCATCAACAAGGATGAGGAAGCCCCGATCTTCCAGGTGGCCGATTACGGCATTGTCGGCGACCTCTTCACCATTCTGCCGGAGCTCGAAAAGGCGCTTTGACGCTGTTTCGCTAAGCGTATTAAATAGTCGGAGGGCGGGGTAGACTAAGTCGCCTCGCCCTTTTAGTTTGCGCTGCACAAAAGCAGGCGGACGGGATTGTCAAATGAGCAAGATCGGTACGATCGGTATCGTCGGAGCGGGCCAGATGGGTGGCGGTATCGCCCATGTTTCGGCGCTGGCTGGGTACAAGGTACTGGTCTACGACCTCTCCTCAGAGCGCATCGAGAAGGGTCTCGCCACCATCAACGGCAACCTTGCCCGGCAAGTGGCATCGGGCAAATTGGAAGAGAAGGCGCGCAAGGCTGCGGTGGAGAACATTTCCGCGGCACCCGCCATGTCCGACCTTGCAGCCGCCGACCTCGTCATCGAGGCAGCGACGGAAGACGAGGCCATCAAGCGCAAGATTTACGCGCAGCTTTGCCCGCAG
>MKRZ01000101.1:25855-28917 GCA_001897075.1 Mesorhizobium sp. 61-13
CATCGGCATACATTTCATGAACCCGGTGCCGGTGATGAAGCTGGTCGAACTCGTGCGCGGCATTGCAACGGACGACCCGACGTTCGATGCGGCGAAGACCTACGTCAAGCAGCTCGACAAGACGATCACCGTCTCCGAAGATTTTCCGGCCTTCATCGTCAACCGCATCCTGTTGCCGATGATCAACGAGGCCATCTATACGCTCTATGAGGGCGTCGGCACGGTCGAGGCAATCGATACGGCGATGAAGCTTGGTGCGAATCATCCGATGGGGCCGCTGCAACTTGCCGACTTCATCGGTCTCGACACCTGCCTGTCGATCATGCAGGTGCTGCATGACGGGCTGTCGGACTCGAAGTATCGCCCATGCCCGCTGCTGGTGAAGTATGTCGAGGCCGGCTGGCTCGGCCGCAAGACAGGCCGCGGCTTCTACGACTATCGCGGCGAGACTCCGGTGCCGACCCGCTGACCGGCAACCGAGACCGGGTGTTTCAGATCAGGATGCCTTGGCGGCCTTGAGCGGTTTCGTTTCGACAGCCTCCGGTGCCGTCTTTGGCGCAGCGCCCGCCACGAAGACGCAGCCTCGACCGGCGGCCTTGGCCGCGTAGCAGGCCATGTCGGCCCGCGCGATGATCTCGTCCACCTCGCCGTAGCCCGTATCGATCGGCGTTACGCCGATGCTGGCTCCGATCGAGTGCGAGCGGCCATTCCATTCGAACTGCAATGCCGCGATGGCCGCGACGATCTTTCGTGCCGATTCCTGGGCGGCTTCAGCCGAGCCGGTCTGCAAGACCACCGCAAATTCGTCACCACCCAGCCTTGCGACCAGGTCGGCCGGTCCGAAGCCATTGCGAATGATGCCCGCGACCCGCTTCAACAATGCATCGCCAGCGGCGTGGCCGCCGGTATCGTTGACCTGCTTGAAGTGGTCGAGATCGATGAACATGAAGTGATGCTCGACGGCCTCGGAATGGGTCTTTGCGGCCAGTTCGGTCACTTTCTGGATGAAGAATGAACGGTTGGCCAAGCCTGTAAGAGCGTCATGGGTTGCCGCATAGGCCAATTGGCGCTGCAAGGCGCGGGCATCGGTAAAGTCCTGGAAGACGACGACCGAGCCGGAAAATTCGCCGCGCTCATTGATGATCGGCGAAATCACCTGGCGCACGCTGCAACGGGTGCGGTCGTGCCTTACCAGAACGGCCCGGTTGTTCTGGTCTGCCGACGTTCGATCGGCGGCAATCGAACGGGCGAGGTCGAGAACGTGGCTGCTCTCCTCGTCGACCGTGCAATAGACAGCCTCAAGTGGCTGGCCGAGCGCCGTCGTGCCACCCACGCCGGTCAGCTTTTCAGCCAAGGGGTTCATGAACGTAATCTTGCCTGCGGCATCGGTGCAGATGACTGCATCGCCAATGGAGCGCAGTGTCACCCGTAGCCGTTCCTTCTCGTCGGCCAACAAGGCGGCCGATTGGGCAAGGCGCAGTTCGACTTCCTTGCGCGCGGTGATGTCGGTGATACTGCCGATGACCCGGAGCGCGTGACCTTTAGCGTCGCGCGACACGGCCTTGCCGCGATCAAGCACCCATATCCACCTGCCGCTTTTGTGGCGTATGCGGTACTCGACCTCGTAATACGGAGCCTTTCCGTCCAGATGGGCCTGGTCTGCCGCCTTGATGCGTTCGATGTCGTCGGGATGAGCAAGCTTGAGCCAGAGGTCGGAATCAAGTTTCTGGTCACCTCGGCGATAGCCAAGCAGCTCAAGCCATGTGTCGGAATAAGTCGTGGTGCCTTCCTGCAGGTTGCCGTCCCACACGCCCTGCTTTGCGCTAGCGAGAGCGAAGTTCCAACGGGTCTCGGTTTCGGCGATCCGTTGCTTGTCGTCCATGACCTGGCGGACGAAAAGGCCGACGAGAAATGGCGTCGAAACGGTGATGGCGACTGCGATCTGGAAGCCGTTCCTGAACGCTTCGATGCCCTCGCCAAGATCCGGGACGTATCCCGACATTGCCGTGATGACGGCGGCGCCGCCGGTTGCCGAGCAGACCAAAGCCAATTCGAAGACGCTAAGCCGAGGGGTCAGCACCATCAGCGGCAACATCGCGATTGCGAACAGGAAGTGACCCGAAGTCAGGGAAAGGCAGGTAATCGCGATACAGCCTGCGCAAATGGCGTGCAACCTTGCGAGCGCGCCGACATCAAGCAATGCCGCCAACTTTGTTCGTGTAGCGAATGCCATCGCCGGCAGGAAAATTGCGACACCCAAGGCATTGGCCGAAAACCAGGCCCAGCCCGTCGGTGTGACAGGCCACCCGTTCAGGAAATACGTCACGCCGGCAAAGGCAAAGCCCGCCGCGAGGGGTGCGACCCCTCCCGCGGCCCCTAGAACGAGGCTGAAATCGCGTGCGCCTAGCTTTTCCGGGCGGATCTTTCCGACCAGCCTTCTGGTGAGATAGATCGCGATGGCGATGTGGCACAGGTTGGCCGCGGCGTAGAGCGTCGCCATTTCCAGGCTTGATCCGAAGGCCATGTTGACCGCCAGGGAGGCCAGGATCAGCACGGCGGCATCATGGATCGAGATGGTGGATTTCTGGCGGGCTAACATGGCAAAGGCAAAGGCGTTCGGCAGCCACAGGCCCGCAATGCCGTCGCCCAGGCGCGACAAGAGGATAGATGCCGCTCCAGTTACGAAGAAGCCACCGGCAAGGAGAGCTGTCCGCTCCCAACTGCCCGGTGTGAAAGGCTTCAACCCCATAAAATGCACGAGAACCCCGAACTTGCCAGCAAAAGCTATGAGGTTCGATTGTGCCGGAACTGCCTTTAAGAAAAGTTGCCCCGGGGGTCCGGTGGGCCGTTACGGGGCGACATCTGGCGGCATGATTAAGGAAAAGTTTGCGCCTCATAGGCGCTCGGCACTATCCGCCGGGAAGATTGCGGTGGGCCGCTTTACGAACACGCAAAGAAAAAGCGGGTGGACCCATAAGGTGTCACCCGCTTTTGCAAATCGCTAGTGCTGCGTTAGGCGAAAGTGCCGTGGCAATGCTTGAATTTCTTGCCCGAACCGCAAG
>MKRZ01000102.1 GCA_001897075.1 Mesorhizobium sp. 61-13
GGGTTGGCATGGGGTGTGGATAGAAGATTGGGTAATTCGGTCCACATCTAGCGACGTCAGCGTTTCCGCTAGTCACCCCTCATCCGCCTTCACTTCGTTCAGGCACCTTCTCCCACAAGGGGCGAAGGTAAGACCTTCGCAGCCGCTTCTGCCAATCTCAATTGTTTGCGATTGGAATTGAGGAATGCGCCAGCGGCCCTTCTCCCCTTGTGGGAGAAGGTGGCCGAGCGCAGCGAGGTCGGATGAGGGGTGAGTGCCCGTATCCAGCCAGATCGTCTAAGAACTCTACGCCGCGGCCTCGGCTGAATTGGAGCCGATGTAGTTGCGGATCGTTTCGATGATACGGTCCTGATCGGATTCGCTGAGATAGGGGTGCATCGGCAGGCACAGGATGCGCTCGGGCAGCGTTTCGGACACGGCAAGGCCGGTCGGCGTCCGCGGGTAGTCGCGATAGGCCACCTGCGAATGAAGCGGCTTCACATAGTAGATGACCGAGGGAATGCCCTTTTCCTGCAAATGCGCCTTGAGGCCGTCGCGCTTCGGCGTCTCGATGGCATATTGCGCCCAGGCCGAGCGGCTGCCGGACAGGTTTGCCGATGCCTTGACGATGTCGCCCAGACCCTCGGCATAGCGGCCGGCAACTTTCTGGCGGGCCACCATCTCGTCTTCGAGGATGGCGAGCTTCTCGATCAGGATCGCCGCCTGCAAGGTGTCGAGGCGTGAATTGATGCCGACATGAACGTTGTCGTATTGCGTCTCGCCCTTGCCGTGGAAGGCGAAGGAACGAAGCTTTTCGGCCAACGCGCCGTCATTGGTGAACATGGCGCCGCCGTCGCCGTAGCAGCCAAGCGGCTTGGCTGGATAAAAGCTGGTGCCGGCGACATGGCCGAACGCGCCGCACATGCGGCCTTCGCTGGAACCGCCGATCGACTGGGCGGCGTCTTCGATGACCAAAAGGTTTTCGCGCTTGGCGATGGCCATGATCGCCTCGTAGTCGGCGGACAGTCCGAACAGGTCGACCGGGATGATCGCCTTGGGCTTCAACCGGCCCTCGGCCTTGACCATGGCGATGGCCGCCTCAAGGCTGGCGATATCGATATTGTAGGTGTCCGCATCGACATCGACGAACACCGGTTCGGCCTTGGCCAGCGCGACCACTTCGGCGGTGGCGGCAAAGGTGAAGCTCGGTACGAAGACCGCATCGCCCGGGCCAACGCCATTGGCATAGAGCGGCAAAAGCAGCGCATCGGTGCCGTTGGCGCAGGCGACGACGTGCTTGGTGCCGACATAGGCGGCAAGCTTGTTTTCGAATTCCGCGACCTCGGGTCCGAGGATGTAGCGACCCTCATTGACTACCTTGTCGATTGCCGCCTTCAGCCTGTCACGGATGCGTTCGCGCTGAGCGCCGAGATCGATAAATTGCATGTCTGTTCCAATGGTATGAGCCAGAGATTGGCGTGCTGGTATCAGAGTTGGCGGAACCGGAAAAGCGGCAGGCCCGGCCCGCGGTTTGGCCAAGCCTGTCCGATGTTACTTCTATGTGGCGGAATTTGGCTCGCAAACGCCCGCAAATCCAAGGCCGCGGCCTATAGGGCGATAGCTTGCCGGCTCAATGCTGCAGTGCCGAAACATAAAGTGATCAAAGGCTTGCGGCGGCTGGTCAGGCGATTTCGCGCCGCCAGGGCGGGTTGGCGCCGGCGCGCGAGACGGTGACGGCTGCGGCCTTTGCGCCGAGGCTCAAGGCCTTGTGGACAGCTTCTTGCGACAGGTTGGCGACTCTAGCCTTGTTCAAAAGGCCCTGCTCATGCAGCGAGGCCAGCACACCGCCATTGAAGGTGTCGCCTGCGCCGACCGTATCGACCACCTTCACCTTGTCGGGAACGACGGTGACGGCACCGGCCTTGGTATAGCCGACGGCACCTTCGCCGCCATGGGTGACAACGATGAGTTTGGGGCCGCGATCAAGCCAGCGATGCACGACCTCTTCAC
>MKRZ01000103.1:0-8875 GCA_001897075.1 Mesorhizobium sp. 61-13
CCCACTCATCGAGGAACATTTCCGCAGGGCGATGCTGCTCTCGCTTGGCGACCCGACGACCTTCGTCAGCCGTCCGATCAGCCTTGCGCTGCTGGTCGCAGCGATCGGCTTGATCCTTATCACCATTGCGCCACGCCTTCGCCGCCAGCGGCAGGATGCCTAAGCGGTCGATGCACTTGATCGAAAATGATTTGACTGCCGTAGAGAGGCTTCGTCTGCGGTTAGGCCGCTATCCGACGCAGATCTTTGGAAATGGTTGCGAAACCTGATGGCGGACAGCTACGAAACCGAACTGTCCGCCTCAGTTTCAATAATCTAGGTAGTTCCGATTCAGTACTGAGGCACCTTGTGATTAAGCGCCTCGGATACGATCGCGGTGTCGCAATAGTGCTTGTAGGTGGTCAACATTCCGTCGCGAGCGGTCCACAGGTGAACGGTTTCCATCTCGAAGGACTTTCCGGTCGCCGACGCCGTTGAACGATACTTCCCAGTTACGATGATATTTTCTGCATCGATTTCGATAAATCGGTCGGTGTCCACGGCCCAGAAGTCAAAATATGCGCCGAAATCGGCAAAAAACTTTTTCGTGGCGTCCAGTCCGGCGTGGTCTCCCCCAAAAGGAAATCCTTTCATTATCGCCAGATGGAAATCCTTGGTGAAGATTTCGTCGAAGTCGCCCTGGGCTCCATTCACGATATCGTAGAAACGCTGCACAAGTTCACGGATGTTACGTGCCATCTTATCTTCCTCCCAAAAAAAATAGCCACCGCAGCACGTTGTGCTGTCAGTGGCTCCATTGCCCTATGATTCAGTTATTCTAATACAGTCAAATTATCACTGTCAGGAAGGTTACTTGCCTGTTGATAATTTGTCAACATCGCAATCCCCATCGGCGAGATTGCTCACGGGCCCAAATTTGGTGCTCAAAGTGAGCGCTATCAAAGAGCCCCAAATCGCCAATAGGTTGATTTTCCAGAGAATTGCACCGGATCGCAGAAGCTGGCGAGAGGCCATCACTCTGCCATGCCGTACCAGCGCTGCCAACCTTTGTTGCGAGCCTGCCAGACCTACAAGCTATTGCCTCACGCGTTGGGATTCCTGATTTTGACCGCACCGCGTTCTGGTGAAGCGCTCGGGGCTCGGTGGGACGAGATAGACCTTGATGGAGGTTTATGGACAATCCCTGTGGTGCGCATGAAAGCGGGCAAGGAGCATCGCGTGCCTCCGCCAACAGCGGTCGTGGCGAGATTCTGCGTCCACTCCACGAGGGGCGTATTTCCGATTTTGTATTCCCCGGCCAGAAGCCAGACCGTCCGCTGTCGAACATCGCACTGGTCATGTTGATGCGGCGGATGGGTGTCGACCAATTCACAGTCCACGGCTTCCGCTCGTCAGTTCGGGATTGGGTGGGCGATGCTACCCGGTTTCCCGGAGAACTTGCGAAACGAGTTCTTGCGCACAGGGTCGGCGACGAGACAGAACGCGCATTCCGCCGGAGTGATGCGCTGGATCGTCGACGGCAACTGATGGAAGCTTGGTCCGAGTTTGTAGTGAAGTCCTGGTTTGCAACGGCCATGCAGAGAGCCAATCTGTCGCCATTGCGAGCGGTCCGTATAGCCGACTCTACTTGCAGCCGCTTCGGCTGTTATATCTGAGTAACCTCTGGCCCGCTCCACTAGCTGGTTCAGGTCCAATGTTATTGTATTGTTCCCCGTCAGAGCTAATGGGACCAAATTGGCTTAACTGAGAACGGAGGATTTCTGGTCCATCGTAGCCTTTCAAGGGAACGAAGATGAGACAGAAATCCGGAACCGGGAAAGCGCCAGCAGAGCAGGTCATCAAGAACATCCACCGGGCGACCCGTAAGCAATATTCAACCGATGAGACGATCCGCATCGTGCTGGAGGGCTTGCGCGGCGAAGAATCGATCGCGGCGCTGTGTCGGGGCGACGGCATCGCCGAGAGCCTTTATTACAACTGGTCGAACGAGTTTCTTGAGGCAGGTAAGAAGCGGCTGAAGTTACCTCACCCAGCAAAAGCTTAATGCACAGCCGCTTACCGTCACTTTCTGGGAGACGGCAAAGGGGTTAGCACCTTCGAGCTTCACGCGGAATAGCCGAGATCGATCACGCGGCCGAAACAGGTTTTGAAACTCGTCAGGTAGAGCGTCGGCAACTGCAAGGATACTATCGATCCGCCCTTTGGCCGTTTCACCGCCGCTCCTGATGGTTACCGCGGTTCCTGTTTTCAATTGGAAGAGGTACTGATCCGGCAGATATGCCAAGACATAAGCGGTATTGCCGTTGATCTGCAAAAGCTGCTCTCCAAGTTGGACGACTTGGCCGGGCATTGGCACCTTAACTCCGATCACGCCGGAACTGGCCGCTTTCACATTTCCATCTGCATAGATTTTTTTTAGTTGCTCCATCGCTCGGTTCGATTGAGCCCGCGATTTCGCAACCAATGAGAGTTCGCTTCCTATCGATACCTCCTGGCTGGAAAGCTCGGCCAGTCGCTGTGCCGCGTTCAAGCTATCCTGCAGGGCGGAATCGCGTGTTGTTAGGGAAACCAAACCCCGACCGGAAACCTTATCGAACTTTTCGACGGTACTGGTTGTTTCCCTGGCGTTGCGCTCGGCGAGCGGCTTGACCGTTTTGATGACGTTCAACTGTCCGCGCAACTGACCCTCGCGAACAGCCAACTCACCATCTCGAAGCGCAAGATCGGCGATTTCCTTGACCATTGCGAAGGATTCCAGCCTCATCAAAGGGGCTCCTTCTTCAACATGATCACCTTGCTTGACATACACTTCCACGATCGTGGCAGTATAACTGGCGTCGACCGCCCTGATATCGGCCAGAGCTATTCCGTCTGCCGATAAGACAACCACATTTCCAAATAGGTAGTAGAGGAGGGAGCCGAAGAACGCGATGATGAGGCCGATATAGACTAGGCGACCCCATTTTGCCGAACTGGCGCGCTGCTGTGTACCAAGATTATCTACCCGTATGACCTTGCGCAGTCTTTTCATAACTATGCCTCACCAAGGCCTGACGAGGCGAACTTTCAACGGTGTGTAGTTATCCCGGTGCGAACCAGAGAACACCCACTCGTCGAGATAGGCCAACAATCGGATTGGGCGCATTACGTATGTAGCAAAAACAGAATATCCTGGAAGAAACACAAGGTTGCGCCAGAACACCTTGCGCCGCGTCGTCCAGGCGGCAACGGCCAGAATGAGTATGTCAACGCAGAGGAGTCCGATCTGCATGCCAAGCAGTATGGCAAGCGCAAATGAACCGAACTGCGCGAAAAGCCAAATAACGTAAAAGGGAAAGACGAGGGATCCCATCACATTGAACAGAAGAAAATCCAATTGGTGAACCACTTCGGTTCCGCGAAATGACTTGTTCCACGGAACCAACAGACGTCGGTGTTTTCGAAAGCGAATCCAGAGGGCATCACGTTCCCAGCGCAGACGTTGGCGGATGTATTGGAATGCGGTGGTAGGGACGTCGGTGTAGCAGAGCGCCTCAGGTGCGTAGACGATCTTCCAGCCGGCGCAGCGCAGCCGCATCGTCGTATCCAGGTCCTCACCACCGCCCACGTCAAATCCGCCGACATTCGCTAAAGCCGATCGCCTGAAGGCGCTGAATGCGCCAGAGGCACAAACAACCTGATCGACAGCGTTCGCGATGCGCTTTCCTACGGAAATGGATTGGAGATATTCGATCTCCTGAAACTGAGTGATAAGACTGGCGTTGCTGTTGCGAGGCGCGATATCTCCACACACAGCTCCCACGGCCGGATCGGCAAAAGGTTCGACCAGGTACTGAATTGCGTAGCGGTCGAATGAACAGTCGCAATCCACGTTGATCACAATCTCACCCTTGGCTACGGAACAGGCAAGATTGATACCGCTGGGCTTTCCGCCACGCAGATCGGTAGAAACGATCCTCGTCGCACGACCTGCTTTCACAAGTGAACGGGCAACGCCACTCATTTTGTCCGCAGAACCATCGCTGACAATAACGATCTCGAAGGACGAAAAAGATTGTTCCCGAAGCGATCGAACACACGCTTCAAGGGCGCCTTCTTCATTGTGTCCAACTAGAACGATACTGACGCTCGGCGTGCGACCCTTGCTAGGCTCCAACATATCCCTCGACCTATCTGTCGCCGCGCGCATCGTCAGCCCTGCTGCGATAAACGGCAGGATATATCGAGGAACCTCAAAGATGAGCGTGTACCAGAAAACGAGCACAAGGCTCGCCATTGTCTGGGCGAGAAGAAAGGCAAAGCCAAGCTGGATCTCAGTCAATTTTTGCCCCGTCTGGAGCGAGCGACCACCCGAACCGCCGGCCGCAATCTGTCGCTGAGCACCTCTTCGCACTGTTGGAGAAGCCGTTCAGTGCGGCCAAACGTGCTTGCCTCATAACCATGCACAAGCAGGTATTCGCATTCGTTACCAATGTGCAGCGACACTTCGTGATCGTCTAGATTGTTCGCAAGGTTCTCGATGAAAAACGTACGGAGTTTCTCAAAAACCAAAGCGCCCCGGGTTTCACACAAAGCATCTTGCGCTTCATAGCGAACCTCCAGAATGGCAAGCGGCAGGTGGCTGGAACTGTGGCGCAAACGATCGACTGCTGCCGTTAAGGACGTCGGCAAATCTCTCAGGCCGAGAGGTTTGACATGGCTGGTCAGCCAAGCGATCGCATTGCCTGTGAGATCGTAAGAAAAGACGTCTGTACACCTGATCGATTGCCCATCTGCTCTTGCGCTACAGTCAAGGCAAACAAAGCCGATTTCCGGTTCGGAACTTGCCGCCGTGCACTGCCGGCAAACCTGTGTGACCCCCGGTTTGTCGTAATCCTTGCCATAGTTTCTGAGTTGCTTTCTGCATTTGGGACACACCAAGGTTGAGCCCTGACGGAAGTTGTCTTCGGCCTCCAGAGCGGCACAACTGTAGTGATGCACAAGGGCAACCTCATGGAGGTTCGCCGAACGGCAGGCGGGACATTCCTCTCTGACCAAAAGCCGGCGTGACCCGCACGCGCCACATTCATGCAGACGATCGAAGAATGTCTTCTTCAACAATCCTCGACGTACTAGATCCTCTGCCAGGGGGATGGTCACACGAGCCGGCGGATAGCCAGGATAACATACAGTTTCTGGTATCGACGCGCTATATTGAGCTGCGAGGGTTCGACCGGAGACGAACGAATGCGCAAGAAGCTCTATCTCTGGAGTTGCAGGAGTAGCGAATGTAGGTCCTAGTTGCCGTCGCCGTTCACGGAAATCAAGGATGCAACGAGCAGTTTGTGCCCAACTATCGCGATCGACGATATCGAAGCGGACATCCGCAAAGTCTCTCGCATGTCCTGTTAAATCGATGATTGGAACAAGCAGCGAACCCGGCCCCGCGCGAAGGTCATGCAAGCCTGATGTTCGTGAAGGGTCTGCGAATACAATCGCATCAAGGTGGTGGTGGGACGTGTCGAATATAAGCTCCAGAAACTTCTGATAAGGCAGCGGAAGCCCGGGGAGCCACCCGACTTTGGGTCGGTCAAAAAGCCCCATCCCATGCCACAGCGCCAGGCACTGCTGAGCAATGTCATTGGTTTCAACCGGTAGGGATCTCAGGGGGAGTTCTACAACCGTCATGACGACATCACCGCTGACACTCCATACTCGGGTTGAGCCCCGACAACTTATACTCGGGTTGAGCCCCGACAATTTGTCCGGCGTCTTCCTTGGAGTGTCGAATCGGCTAATGGATGTATTTTGTTAACATTTAAAGCTAGTCCAATTTGGGTAAGCTACTCTCCCGAGGCGTGTGGGGATCGGATTGAAATGCTTGGCTATCGCTTGCGGAATACTGCACCCGTTCCCAGCACTTGACTCAAGACGCCTCGCGACTGTTGACGAAATACATGGAAATTCTGCACTACTTTCCTGAGCATGCTGCTCGTAGGCGTTCGATAGCTTGATTGGCATGGTTTCGAGCAATTCCACGCACCTTGTCGTGTAGTGTCTGGTCACCATCGGAAAATTGGATTTCTTTAAGGTCGCGATCGATTTGCATCAAGAAATAGTCGAACGCGATATCCTTGTGCTTGATTGTTCGCAGTGCGTAGTCAAGGGCAATCGTGGCCAGGATTCTTCCGGCAAGCGCTTCACCGCGCACCTCGGCTAGTTGATCAAGAATATCATCCATTGTCGTCTCAGCGCCGGCAATCAGTCCGCATTCAGGAAGCTCGCCAACTAGCGAGTCGGGGCCCATACATCTCGAAAAGAGACATGTCCTGCACCCTCCATCATTCCTTACGGACTAGCAAAGCAAGATTCGGGCCAATTTTGCCCGCATCCATCGGTTCTCATTTGCGCCGAGAGAAGCCATGAGGCCCGGAAACCGGGCTGTCCAGGCAAGCCGCTTGCCGTCCGATTTAAGGGTTGATTTAGCTTCCTGGTCCATTCTCCGATAGAAAATCGGAGAATGTTATGCGTCGCCAGATCTACGTTGCGATCGTTTTCCCGCTTCTTCTGCTAACCCTTATGAGCACTGAACGCGTCGCAACCGTCTTCCTCGGACATTATCCTTCCAGCGCTTTCTTCTGGGCGGCGTCGATCGAGCTTCGTTCGTTGTTCCGGATCACTATTGGCTGGCTTGAGATGGCGACAGAAGGGCGCCTCGTACTACAAGCCGCGTTGCTTGTAGCATTTGCCATCGCCATCTGTGGCATTGCGCGTACGCGGCACGGCATGGCGTTTTCCTTCGTAGTCAATCATGCGGCATTTTTGGCCGTAGGCGCAGCGACCATGCTCGCCAATGGCGCCAGCTTCGCCAGTGTTGATCCGATGGCGCCAGCCCCGTTCAACCTCATTCCGTTTCATGGCATTCATGCCGGATGGTTACACGGCATCGTTTTCGCCGTCGGCCTGATGGGCTGCTTTTCATGCCATTACGCTTATCTGGCCAAGGCGCGCGGGCGCGAACGCGCCGTCAAGGCCAGACTCACCGAACTCAGCCTCGGTTTTGCGGGCAGGCGATAGGCTTGATGAAATAGGCCTTGACGAAGCCGCTCACCCGCACATCCGGCAGCGGAAAGTAGTCCACGGCACACCACTGCCGCTTGCTGCTTACGCCTTGCGGAAGACACCTGCCGCTGGCCCGCAGGACACCGGTATGATCGGGGGCGATCGCACCTACCGCCGATGATAGGTGCGTCTGTCGACTGCGAATGTAGAGCACATCCCACATGTCGACATTGACGACATGGTAGCACTTGGCATTTGCTGGCTGTGTTCTCGCTGGCAATGCGCCGGGAAAGCACAGAATTGTTGCAATGATGAGCCTGGCGAGACGGGATTCAGCGTATCTTGCGATAGGTCACCTTTCCGTCAGCAGTCTGGAACCTCTGGTAGGAAGGGCTCAGGCTGGGCAGTTCCCTCACTCCCGGGTTAGGAGGTTCAGAAATGGCAATCGATACATCGGATTCGGTCGTGAACGCCTGAGGTGCATCGCTTGCCAGCAACCCAGGTTCAGTCGTCGCCGGCACCATGCCGAAGGTGCCGAATTCATTGCGTGTGCCGACCTGGGCAAGCTTCTGCTTCAGTTCACCTACGTTCTTCGAGACGGTCGCAATACGAGAATCGAAATTGTTGTTGAGCTGGTCAAACTGGTTTTGCAGACCGGTGTTGACCAGATTCATCTTGTCGATCAGCCGCTTTTCAAATGTCGAAAGTCGCTCCAGCCGGCTTTCCAGCACCGCAACGTCCGAACTGACCCTGTAAAGATGCACCGAAACAAACAGGTTGATGGCCGTCAGGATCAATGCAGAGGCGGCGAAGATCGCAACAAGCCACGACCGGTTAGAGGCATTCTCAGCCGTGAGCGCCTGAGGTTCGACAGCAGGCGCATCCAGATCATGAATAATGGTCATCTCACCACCACCTTTGCTCCGACCGGTACTCTATTGAACAAGTCCATGACGTCCGTGTTTGTCAGGCGGAAGCAGCCGGATGTCCCGTCAAACCCGACTCCAGCAGGGTCATTCGTTCCATGTATGCGGTAAAGCGTGTCGCGCCCCGCCTTGTAGAGATAGAGGGCTCTGGCACCGAGAGGATTGTAAGGGCCGGAAGGCACAAACTCCGGAAGTTCCGGCTGGCGCGCACGCATCTCTGCTGGCGGGCGCCATTCCGGCCATTCCTGCTTGGCTCCGACCTTTACCGTGCCGGTCCAGCCAAAGCCCTCACGCCCAACGCTGATGCGGAACCGTAATGCCTGCCCTTGCCCTGTAACGAGATAGAGCATCCCCTCATCCTTGTTGATCACGATGGTGCCTGTAGGTTCCGTGCTCTGGAATGCCACGGCCCGCTTGAAACTGGGGCCCATTTTCGGCAGCGGCGGTCGCTTGGCTCCGTGAACCTGCTGGATGCTTGCCTGCGCATTCGCATAGCCAACCGCGCCTAAGGCGACCAGCGCCCCGAGGGAGATCCCGGCCAGGATTCTCCAGATGTCAGCGTTTGCCACCATCGAGCCGCTCACGGAAAATCGAGGTCAGGTCTTTGTTGAAGCGGGCACCTGCATGGACTTCGGACGGCAGCAGGGCGCGATTGAGCGCATCCGACAAAAGCGGTGCATCGAGGCTTACCGCCTTGATGCGCGGCATCTTGAAGATCTTCTCCAGTTCGCTGTTGGAGAAGTGATTGCCGAAAAGCTTGCGCTTGCGCTTGTTGGCGACCAGCGTGACATTTGCTGCACTGCCTCGCAACTCGCGAATCCGGCTGTAAATCGCCTTGGCGCGGCGCAACGATGCGACGTTGAGTTCGAACACGAGAAAAATCTCGTCGCTGGTCGAAAGAACCGTCT
>MKRZ01000103.1:8900-19700 GCA_001897075.1 Mesorhizobium sp. 61-13
TGCTCGGCAGGTCGATGATTACATCGTCGAAGCGATAGGCAGCCAGGTCGAGCAGGCGGAACACGAACTGCTCGCCGCCCGGATCGAATGGTAGACTTGGCCGTTCGAACGAATAGAGCGTGAAGCCGCGCTTGTGCGTCAACTTGATGATGTCCATCAACTCGACGTCGAGACGGTTGGGATTGGAAACCACGCCGCCTAGGTCGAACTCGTTGTAGATGTTGAGATAGCCGCTGCAATTGGCGTGCTGGAAATCGAGATCGACGATGCAGGTGCCAGCAGCATTCTGCGCGGACTTGCGTGATAGGTAGTCCGCTGCCGAAAGCGCCAGCGTGGTCGCGCCCGCCCCACCATTGGCGCCTATGAAGGTGATCACCCTGCTCTTGTTAGCTTCGCTGCCGCTGTCGTGGAACGTGACTGCATTGATCAGTTCTTTGGGGTCTACAGGTTTGCGCAACCAGTCGGCGGCGTTGAGGCGCACAACGGCTCGCATCTGCTCGGACTGCAGTTCACCTGACAAAGCAATCAACGGAACGGAGGCCCAGGCCGCGCGCGCCTCGGTCGGGCGCTCATTGTCGAGGACCTGACCGTCACCGACATCGAAAATTACGATGCTGGGGCGAGCTTCGGCCTTCGGTCCATCAAGGAATGCATCGGCATCGGCCACCTGAACATCGTAGATCGCAAGTGCATCCAGACGCGTTGCGACTTCATGCTTGAAGCGTGCATCCGAAGAATAGAGCGCGATACGCTTACGCCGCGTTGGCTGGATTTTGGTGTTTAGCGCGTTCATGTGGGTGCACCACTTTTCAGATCTTCACCGGTCACAGTACTCAGCATGGAGGGCATGGTGATGTCTGTGAAACCCAACAGGCCCTCGAGGAAAAAGAACTGGAAATTAATGTTCCGTAGACTGACGGCGATGCTTGGAATGGGGCCACTCAACCGGGTCTGGTAGCCAAGACCGGTTGCAAAATAGGTGATGACCACATTTTCCCGACGCAGCATCGGATAGAAATGGCACATGCCCGGGCGTTTGCCTGGGGTCAACGACGGGCACGGCACGTTTGCATTGAACGGCATGTCGCCCTGGAAAATCTGATTGAAATTAGTAGTGTTCGAAGCAACTGTGGCCCCGTTCTGCGTACAGCCGGTCGACGTGCAAACGAAGGGCAAATAAGCGTTGGCCACTACCGGCGCTCCGGGTGTTCCGGTCGGCGCGGCGCTTGCAAGGCCCGTTGCGACGGGGTTTGAGATTGATGCGAGCCGAGCACCTACCTGCACGGCTTTGGTGGCTGAATTCCACTGATAGAGGGCGTTTCCAAGGTCCACAAAACCAAGCGTGAGCACCAGCATAACGGTCAGGGCGATAGCCGCCTCGACCATCACCGCGCCTTCCTGTTCCTGGGTGAATCGCTTCAACATAGTCAGAACCTGATCAAACGCTCTTCCTGTGCGCCTTGCAGTGCGATTGGACCGATGCCTATGAGGGCCAGCATGCCGATACCGGCGTAGTTGAGCGTGCCGGACGCCCTGACGATGCACACCTGCGCGGTCACCGAATGGTACTGAATGACACCGCCTGAAACCGCGTCGTGGCAAGACGCCGGGTCGGCAATAGCTATGGTAACATCGTCGGCAGTCATGTTGCGGACCCTTGTCGTACCGGTGCCGCCAGGATTGCCGAATACTGCGATGTTTCGCGCAGCCGTTGCACAGTTTATGACCGGAGAGACATTGCTTTCCGTATACATCTGGCTGTTGCAGCGTGCAGCAAAACGCGCGGCGTCACGCAAGCCCGATTCCATCAGCGACTTGCTGTATATTAGATTGCCAAACTCGAGCACGCCCGCCGAGATTGTCAGCATCAGCGGAGCGACCAGGGCCATTTCGACCAGCACCGATCCCTGATCTCCGCGTCGAAAGTCCCTGAACTGGCGCACGAATTTTCTGATGAAGGCGCTCATCGGTACAACTGAGCCTCGTCGCGCAGGAAGTTGTCCAACGTGCCACGCCCGCCGCGACCGGTGATGTCCACCAGTTCGGCATAGATATCTTTGCTGTCCTTGATCGGTTCGGTGATGAAGAAGCTGGCAAACGCCCTGACTGGCACGTTTTCCTTTCGACCATTGAAACCGGGGATCTGGTCGCAATCAATGATCGCACCGTACAAAATGCGGCGATCAACACTCTCTACCGGCGTCTGATTGCAAGCAGGAATTCCAGTCTCACCACTTACCGCAGTATCCCCTACGATACTGTCATTGGTGGCAGGGTCCCCATCTGGATTAAGTTCGTATCTATAGACTTCATAACGCGTTGGCAGATTGTCTCCGGTGCCGGAAAGAGCGGCGGGAAGAGGGCGGGTAGGATGATTGACCGCCCAATACCTTGTAAGATTCCAATCGCCAGCTCCCATGCGCCTGTCCATCATGGTGCAGTTGCCCGCGATGTGACAGGAATCCTTCTCCAAACCTACGCCCTTGTTCGGGTCGGTTTCAAAAGTCACTTTGCCGTTGTTGCAGTTGACGCTCTTTAGCCCCATGCGAACATTCGCAGCGGGTCCGTCTGCAGTTCCGATGTAGCTTTTGCTGATGCCAAACCGGGCATTGAGTCCGTCTTCGACCGGGCCGGTATTTTGACCGGGCTCGGTGTTCACGCCATTGCGGGAATAACATCCCGGCGGTTTGACTTTCGCCAGCATGGCCTCAAGTGCGTTGGCTCCGTTGCCGAAGGGAGAGGCGAGGAACGCGAAATTGCCAGGAACGTAAGAACTACCCTTCCTGATCAGGATTTGCCGCCGGCGGTACTGCCTGGTGTTGGCAGCCTGTTCAAGCGTAACCCCACCCACTTCAGCAGGCCGCTCATAAGGATTGCAGATGAAGATCGGCGTGTAGTCGCACACGCCCGACCGGAACCCTGCAACAGCTGAGGCGGCGACGTTAAAGCCACTGTTGGCCGAATTGCCGGTCAGGAACGACACCGGGAAGATCGCGGCAAAACCCTGCGGCGCGACCTTGACCTCGACATAGCCGGTCGACTGTTCGTTGAGGGCGTAGTTGGACGAGGTTACTGCCGAGCTATCAGAGCTGGGAATACTTGCGAGGAAGCACCAGCTTAAGTTGCCGGCTGTGTTGCAGGTCTTGTCGCCCCCTGGCTGGCCTCCCTTCAAAGTCACAGTGCCAGACGTGGCGAAGCGCGCGTCATTGTCGACCAGCGTGGCCATTGCCCGCTCGGCGCGAGCCCAAGAGCCGGTCGTGCCATCCAGTTCCGCCGCGGCGGCGAGTGCCAGCGAATCCGTGCCGCGCTGCAGGTCGAAATGCAGGTTGCTGGCGCGGCTCATGTCGATGACAAGCAGCGAGAATCCGATAATGGCCGGCAGCAGTATGGCAATGAGGATAAGCGCTATGCCGCTCTCATCCGAGCCGAATTTACGCAATTTCGCAAAGACAAGTCCCATTGCACACACTCCGGATCGGCCGCATCACGCCAAACACCGACCTAGTTCGTTGCTCCTACATTGACGGTGACATTTTGCGCAGGCTGGGAAGCCTGTTGCGGCACATGGTACTTTCGGACCGCACTTGCCGCGCGCGCGCCGCCCTGGGTGATGGTGGTGTCCGCCGAATCCGGATTGAACGGGTCCACGGTGTGCAGCATGATGTTGCTGTTCGTCGCATCTCCAGCGGCCAGCGTGACCGTGTCGTAGCGGTTCATATAGTCGGCGCAGCCCGCGAGAAGCGCACACGAAGCCAGCACAGCGAGAAGCAGTCCGCTATTTCTTGACATAGATCATCTTGTCCTTGGGCGAGAGGTCGAGCATGTGCCCGTACGGGCCGATCACGCCTTTGCCGAGTTCGTAGTTGCGAACCATGTCCTTGGTGACTTCCAATTGGCCGAGCGCAAAGAATTCCGCATCGTTCGCAGAGCGCGTCTTGTCGAACGGCGTGGCCACCCGCTCCGACGGTCCGGCAGGGCGCACAAGCCGTGGCGTTACGATCACCACCAGTTCGGTCTCTTCCTTCTGCGTGCTCGAATTGCGGAACAGCGCGCCGACGATCGGCACCTGGCCGAGCCACGGCACCTGGTTCTGGATCTTGGTGTTCTTGCTCGACATCAACCCGGCCAGCGCAAAGCTTTGCCCGTCCCGCAGTTCCACGACAGTGGAAAGTTTGCGGTTGGTGAAGATCGGGTCGCCTGCGGTCGAGAAGCCCGTCAGGTCGCTGACCTCAGGTTGCAGCCGGATATTGATCTTGGAGTTGTCGAGAACCACCGGCGTGAAATTCAGGTTCACGCCGAACTGCTTGTACTCGATGACCACTTCGCCATCCGAGTTCTCGCGCCGCACCGGCACTTCGCCACCGGCGTTGAAGCTGGCCGGTTCGCCGGAAAGCGTGGTCAGGTTCGGCTCGGCCAGCGTGCGCACCACGCCCTTGGCTTCCAGCGCCTCGATGATGAGGTCGACGCTGACATCGCTGTCCACCACCCGCGCGATCAGCGCGCCCATTGGGCTGGCGCCGGAAAGCACGCCACTGATCAGGTCACCGGTTCCAAGTACCACGCCGTCGCTATCGGTTGTTGCAACACCAGTGCCGCCCGTGAATTTTCCCGGTTCGCCGGCACGCAGTGACACGCCGAGGTCGCGTCCGACATTGCGCTTGGCTTCCAGCACGCGCACTTCCAGGTTGACCTGCTGGCTGTCCTCCACCTCCATGGCGTTGATCACCGCCTCGGGGCCATATTGCTGGGCGATGTCGAGAACCTTGTTCATCGCCACCGCGTCCTTGACTTTGCCGGCGAGGCGAACCTTGCCGTTGACCGATCCTACGCGCACCTTTGCCCCGGGAACGACCTGCTGGATGGCTTGCGCCATATCCTTGACGTCCAGCCCGACCTCGATCTCGATCACGCCGAGCGGGCGTTTGTCTTCGGAAAACAGATTGACCGTTGTCGTGCCCACGCCCTTGCCGATGATATAGAGGCTGCGGTCGGTCATTGGCTGGGCGTCGGCGATCTTGTCGTCGGCAATGATGATGTCGCCCAAGTTGCGGTTCACGCTCACCGTCCGCGACTGCGAGATCGGCACGAACACGCGGTGCACGGTGGCATTGGTCAGGTCGATCTGCTGGCTCCTGGCGCCGGCAGCGAAACCTACGCAAAGAGGCATTGCCAGCGCCAGCACAGCGGCCATACGCCTTAGATATACAAACGCCATAACTCGCCCCCGCACTCCCTTGCCTTAGGCTCCCGCCTCGTGCCGTTTCCCTGGACTATCGTGTCCGCGGCACGTCGTAGACAGTTCGTTCCATGCCGCGCGTAACGCCCACGCTCGCCATCGATGGCGGCTCCGGCTGCACGTACTTCACCACTTCGCGCACTTCCGGTTCGGGCTTTGGTTGCGGCGTATTCAGCTTGTCGAGCTTCTGCTCCACATTTCCGACTCGCTGGTCCACCTGGTCGCCGAGGTTTTCCAGAACGGTGCGGATTTTCTTGAACTGCTCGTCGGAGCGTTCTTCCTGTAGCTTGGCCTCGCGTTCCGCATCGGCCTGGCGATGGGCCACATCCAGCGGCGTCTCGCCGGTCAGGTCGGCCATCGTCACACGCTCGGTCGTCTCGCCTTCGTTGGAGGCTGCTTGCCGCAGCGCCAGTGAAAGTTGTCCGGTTCCGGCTGCCAGTGTCAGTTTCTGGGCGTCCTTGGTGCCGACTTCGACAGTCACGGCCTTGACCACCGTCGGGCTGTCCTTGCTCTCGTCGGCCACCTGGTCCACCGCCAGCACTTTTACGCTCTGCAACAGCACATCCACATAGGACTGTTCGTTGCCTTGGTCGTCACGCACGTTGCGGGTCAACAGCACGTCCACCCGGTCGCCGGGGAAAACGAAGCCGGCAACGCCGAGCACGTCGTTGACACGGATCGAAACGGCCCGCATTCCTTCCGTCAGCACAGCCGAAAGCGTTGCGCGCTGGCCTGGCCCCGTAATCTTGGTGGCGAGCACTGGCTCGTTGGCGCCGATGGCCTGCAGCGCCTGGCGGCTGCCGCCTTCTTTTTCAATGAGCTCGGCCGATGTCTTGAACGCGCCTGTAGGCAGCGAATTTGCCGGCCATGGAATTTCACGTAATTTGTCGGCGGTCAGCACGTCGCCGAACTTCAGCGCCGTTGCCGCTACGACGATGGTGCTCGTCGGCGTTTTCAAGTTCGACGCGAGTTCGTTGCGCTGACCGGTCAGCCACATATTGGAAAGCACGACTGCAACCACGCCAAAGACGACGGCCAGCAGGATCATGACGATAGTGTTCGCGCGCATCAGCCCAAGCCCCTGTCGATGCAGCTGAAAATTTTTGGTTTGTACCAGGAGGCCCGAACCAAGGCTCGGGCCTTCCCATTGATGTCAAGCTCTATGGCGTTCAAGCATTGTTAGCTAGGATTGGCGCACGCAGGATTGTCACCGGCAGCAACGAGATTGTCGCATAGCTCGGAAAACGACCCCGTAACCCAAACGCCGATTGCGGCGATTGTCGCGATGGACGCAACCGCGATAATGCCAATCAGGATCGAGTACTCGACCATGGCAGCGCCGTTTTCGTCGTCGCGGAACTGCCGGGCCATCGTCATGAGTTTCTTCATGTCAATTTCTCCCAAGGAGGTTTCAAACCCGACGAGACGAGCAAGGAATGAACCCCAAACCCAGCATCCCCCGTCGCCGCTCATTAGGCTCTGCCAAAATTAGGAGTCAATCGCGAAACCATTTTTTAATTAATATATACATGGCGAAAACCAGATTTCTTCTTATATAAGAAGACAACTAACATATTGATAAATATACAATATTGCCAAATTTTAACCATTTGTAAACGATTTAGTCTTGATCAACCACCAGGCCGGTTACTTATAAACTTTTGCGCAAAGTTCTTATCCGATTTCTAACCTAGATTAATCACTCTTTCGGGTTAAACTCCGCCATTTGAGGTAAGGTGTCGGGGGCTCCAGAAATTCGGATTTGTCTAATATGACAATTCTTATCCGCTTTAAATGCTTGAAAAACCACCTGCATTTGGTTTTAAAATTAACCTTTCGCTAATGATAAGCTTGCGCCCAGCGTCCAGTGATGCTTGAACTTGCGTTGCAGGAAATACTGTCATTAATACTTGAAGGCGATTGCGCGGCGGGTTTGGGCTGTGCCAGCGCGAGAGGGTTTTCTGCAAGGCGGAGAACCGTTGAAGGGGCGTGGGTCATGCTTGGCCGTTTTACCAAGGGAAATGGATCGGTCGCAGTCCGCATCGAACCGGAAGTGACTGTGGCTGCGCCGGTGCCGGTCGTACAGGCTGTGGTGGCGGATAGTGATTGCGGCACCCAGGACGACATGCTCTCCCTCAAGGTCGATTTGCATCGCCATCTGATCGACCGCTTTAATCTCTCTGCGCTTGAAAACGCCACCAAGGACGAAATTCAGGATCATATCCGCGCGGTGGTCCGCGACTTCGTCCGCACTCGCAACCTTCCCTTCAACGCTCGCGAGCTCGACCAACTCACCAGCGACATCGCTGACGAGATGCTGGGACTTGGCCCGATCGAGCCGCTTCTGAAGGACGACAGCATCGCCGACATCCTCATCAACACCCACAATCACGTGTTCGTTGAGCGGCGCGGCGTCCTGGAGGAAACACAGGTCCGCTTTCGCGACGAGGCGCACTTGCTCAGGATCGTCAACAAGATCGTGTCGGCCATCGGTCGGCGCGTCGATGAATCCTATCCGATGGTCGATGCCCGTCTTGAGGACGGCTCGCGCGTGAATATTGCGGTGCGCCCCATCTCGGTCGATGGCCCGCTGGTGTCGATCCGCAAATTCTCGCGCAATCCCTATTCGCTGGAGCGGCTGGTGGAGTTCAATTCCATTCGGCCACCCATGATCGACCTGCTCAGGATTGCCGTGCAGTCGCGTAAGTCCATTCTGGTCTCCGGTGGCACCGGTAGCGGCAAGACGACATTGCTTAATGCATTGTCCAGCTACATTTCGCCGAAGGAGCGCCTGGTCACCATCGAGGACGCCGCCGAGTTGCAATTGCAGCAACCCCATGTTGGGCGCCTGGAAACACGCCCACCCAACGTCGAAGGCAGGGGCGAAGTGAGGCAGCGTGAACTGGTCAAGAACGCGCTGCGCATGAGGCCTGACCGTATCATCGTCGGCGAGGTGCGCGGCGAGGAAGCATTCGACATGCTTCAGGCCATGAACACCGGCCATGAAGGTTCCATGACCACGATCCATGCCAACACGCCGCGCGACGCGCTAAGCCGCTTGGAACAGATGGTCGGCATGGCGGGAATGCCGATGTCGGCGGAATCGATCCGCGCGCAGATCGCCTCGGCGATTGACATCATCGTGCAGACCCAACGCCTGTCGGATGGCGGTCGCCGCATTGTGTCCATTTCCGAACTTACCGGCATGGAAGGCAACGTCATTCAGTTGCAGGAGATTTATCACTTTGTTCGCCGCGACGTCGCCCCGGATGGAAAGATCATCGGCGAATTCCGCGCTACAGGCGTGCGTCCGCGCTTTGCGGGCGAAGCAGCCACGATGGGCTTCCAGTTCGGCAAGGATGTCTTCAATCCGCAGGTCGCATTGTGATGCTGACCGGTCAGACCCTTCTTTACCTGGTGTACGTGTTGGCGGCTGCTTCCGCCATCCTCGCCATTGAGGCGATCTATGCCTCGTTGGCGGGGCGAAGGGCACGTGCTGGCACGATCAACCATCGACTGGAGCGCCTTGCCGAGGAAGCGCCGGCCGAGCAGACATTACACGGCCTGCTGCGCGAACGCGGCCTGACGGACAGTGGTGATTTCGCATTCGGAGCGATCTGGCTCAACCGCCTCTATACGCAGTCGGGCGTCACCGGCAATCCACTGGCCTTCGCATCCATGTTCTTTGCCGCTGGCCTCGTATTTGGCCTGCTGTCGCGTATCGTCGTTGGCGTGCCGCTTTGGCTTGCCGCTATCCTCGCCTTGTTTGTTGGCGTCGCCTTGCCGCTGCTGGTCCTGCGCCGTGCGCGCAACAAGCGCGTTGCCCGTTTTGCCGCCCAAATGCCTGACGCCCTTGATATGATCGTTCGCTCGTTGCGTGCCGGCCACCCGACATCCGTGGCGATCAGCCTCGTTGCCCGCGAAATGCCAGACCCGCTCGGGACCGAGTTCGGCATCGTGGCCGACGAGATCAGCTTTGGCCTCAGTCTCGAACAGGCCGTGCGCAAGCTGTCAGAGCGCGTTGGCTTTGACGGCTTGCACCTGCTTTCCGTATCGCTGGCCATTCAGGCTAAGACTGGCGGCAACTTGACGGAAATTCTCGCCAACCTCTCTCGTACGCTGCGCGAGCGCCAGAAGCTGAGGCTCAAGATCCGCGCCCTGTCCGCAGAGGGACGTTGGTCTGCCATCCTGCTGTCCGCCTTTCCGCTGATCATGTTCGCCATTCTGCTGCTAATCTCGCCCAACTACTACGGCGGCGTATGGGGCGATCCGCTGATCCTGCCGGTCTTCATGATCTTTGGCGGGCTGACGCTGATCGGCGACTTCATCATGTACCGCATGGTCAACTTCGATTTCTGACGGATCATGATGAGCGATTTTCTCTTCTCCGCTGAACATTCTGGACTGTTGATTTCGATCACCGTCTTTGCGGCTGCCGCCTCGCTGTTTCTGGTAGGCGCTCTCGTGCTTTCACCGGCGATCCAGACACGGCGGCGCATCAACGAAGCCTTACTTGACGAGGGCGGAGTGTCTCGTCGGTCACTCGGAGCGCAACAAAATATAGCTAAGGCTGCGGCGCAGGCGCCCGTGGAGGCTTATTTTCGCGCGACCGAGAAGGAGCAGCGGGAACCGAACGCGCTGGAAGCCAAGCTTTTTCGCGCTGGCTTTCATCAGGTGGGTGCCCCGTTCATCTACAATCTATCGCGCATCGGCTGCGTCGTCGTCGGCTTCCTCGGCGCTTATGCAACCCTGTCCTCGATCCTGCCGCAGAATATGCCCGGCCTGGTTGCTCTCGGCGGCGCCTTCCTGTTTGGGCTGGGCTGCATCGTCATACCGAGCATCGCGCTTGATCGCTTCGAAAACGGGCAGAAGCAGCAGTATCGCCGCGGTTTTCCCGACTTCATGGACATGATGATCACCTGCGCCGATGCCGGCATGAGCCTCGAAGCCGCCGTTGAGCGCGTCACCGGCGAACTTGCCGGCACGCACAAGGGGCTGGGTGTGCAGCTTTCGATCATGACGTTGCAGATGCGCGCCGGCAAGCCGTTGCGCGAGGCGCTGCGCGAACTCGCCGACCGCATCGGAATCGAGGAAGCGCGCGCGCTCGCCGTACTTTTCCGCCAGTCCGAGGAACTTGGAACTAGTCTTACCGACGCCCTCCGCGTCTATAGTGATGAAATGCGCTCGCAGCGAATTTTCAAGGCGGAAGAGAAGGCTAACGCGCTCCCGGTCAAGATGATGATCCCACTCGGCCTGTGTATCTTTCCGGTCGTGCTGATGATCATCATGCTGCCGGTCGTCATCCGCATGCGTGGTACCTTCTTCTAGCTGGGAGTTTTCTTGGTAGCGGAACAAGGAATTGTTAGGAACATCGAAAATGACTACGAAATCGCTAACCGCTTCTGCGGCAGTTTTGATGATTTTCCTCGCCGGCTGCCAGTCGACGACGACTACCACCGACACCGCCGCCCGCACCAACTCTCCCGTGGCGGCGGAATTCACGTCGTTCGGTAACGCCTTCGAAGGAATGAAGACTGTCGCCAACGTCGAATTTTATGCCTCCG